>NZ_JAKOEM010000040.1:0-7744 GCF_022321465.1 Ruegeria alba
GTGGCTCATGGCGCGGGCCTCCGCAGAGCAGGGGCAATGCGGGTGGTGAACCCATGATCAGCCAGTGTGCCCAGCGCGTCATCGAGACTGCGGACCAGCGCCCAGCCAAAGCCCTGCGCCAGTACCGCATCCCGAAACGCGACCTGCGCCGGACTGAGCCTGCCCGTGACCGACTTCAGTTCCAGAAACAGCACGCGCCCCTCGCAGAGCACCATCAGATCGGCAAAGCCGGCATGGACGCCCATGCCGACGAGGATCGCCTGGCGCTTCGCACCACGGGGACCGGCCTCAGTTACCTCGTTGGCGCAGTGATGGATGATGGCAGATCGGGGCAGGGCGAAGCGTAGCGCCTGTACCACGGCGCGCTGCAGATCAGCCTCGGGTGTGCCACGGCGCTTCATGGCCTTCCCCTCCGGGCATCCTCGCGCTGGGCGCGCTGAACTGACCGCCGGGCGTCAACAACCACAAGGAGCCGCTGCGCGGCCTCACGCTCGTCCGCAGTCTCGCCATGCCGGATCAGCACGTCACAGGCGAGCCGGATCAAGTGATCGGAATGATGGGCGACATCGGCAAGGACGGCGCGCGCCTCTGCGAGGCGCTCGGCCGGCCAGGCGGATGATTGATCAGCCCCTGACATCAGCGACGCCCTCCGGACCGACGGCGGCGGGGTGCGGCCTGTTCCTGCTCTTCGAGCCAATCCTCGACGGCGGCGCGGCGATAATAGACCTTGCGGCCGGCGCGCACGCAGGGTGGTCCCGTCCGCATGGCCTCCCACCGGCGCAGGGTGTCGACCGAGAGGCCGAGTTCCAGCGCAAGATCGAGGCGGCTGATCCAGCCGGTCAGCAAGGTGCGGGGTTTGTCTTTGAGTTCTGGCATCGATCCGAGATGCGGCATCGGGGTCTCCCTGGTCCTGGCCCCAAAGCGGGGGCGTCCAATGGGAGCAGTGAGCGCAGACCCGACGGGGTGGCGGCGAGGCAGAGGGTGGCAGTGAGAACGCCGCCCCCGTGCCACCCCTTGTTTTGTTGGAGAATTGCCGGTTTGCAGCCCGGGACGTCACGCACCTGGCGGAGGTGGGTCGGAGCGCCGACAGAACGCCTAGCCTGCAAACACCGGCAAACATCCGGATTTACAGGAGATTCGCCGACATTGACCGACAAAGAGGGGGTGGCATCCGGCAGGGACCCCCTGCCACCCATTGAATTCTCTGGAGATTTACAAGTTCGAGTGCGTTCACAGCCCGGTTTGGCGACATATTGGCCCGGTCTTTCGCGCGTGATGCTGGCAGCCGTCATGCCGCAAGAGGTCGTTATGAACTCGCCAATGCAGAAACCTTAGAAAAACAAGGGGTGGCAACAGTATAGCGACCTCTTTGCCATCCTCTGCCTCCCTGCCACCCAGGTCCCCATGCTTGTCTTGATAGTCAGGCGAAACCACGCCTCATGTCGGATGCAACAAGGACTGAGTTCATGCCGGACCGCATCAAACTGACCGAGAAACTGCTCCGCGAGGCCGAGCCTGTGAGGGGGCGCGACTACCAGATCTTCGACGCCGACCTGCGCGGCTTTGCGGTGTGCATATACCGTGGCGGCGGGAGGGCCTTCACGCTGGACTATCGCCATGCCGGGCGACAGCGGCGGATGACCTTTGCACGCTGGCCGGACTGGTCGGTGGCGGCGGCCCGGGAGCGGGCGAAGGAGCTGCGGCGCGAGATCGATGCCGGGGGCGATCCTCTTGCCCAGCGCGAGGCAAAGCGGGAAGCGCCTCGCGTGACCGATCTGATCGAACGCTATTGCGCGGAACATCTGCCCAAACTGTCAGAGCGCAGCGCGGCCGATCAGCGGTCGGCATTGTCCAAACTGGTGGCCCCGGTCTGGGGCCGCAAGCTCGTCACGGAAATCACGCCCACCGACGTGGACAAGCTCCTGACCAAGATCGCCGAGGGCAGGGCGCGTCCGCATAAGGACAAGCCGAACAACCGGGCGCGAAAGCTGCAGGGTGTCAAGCCTACCCCGGTACGCGCCAACCGGATCGGGGAGATGCTGCGCAAGATGTTCACGCTGGCCGTTCAGTGGGGCTGGTGCGAGGACAACCCCGCCCAGCGCTTTCATCGCCGCACCGAGACACCGCGTGAGCGGTTTCTGTCCAGAGAAGAAATCGGACGTCTCGCCGCCGCGCTCGAAGCCGCTGACGATCGGCGCGCGGCGGATATCATTCGCCTCTGCATGTTGACCGGCGCCCGGTTGGGTGAGGTGCGTCAGGCCCGGTTCGAGCAGTTCAACCTCGAACACATGAGCTGGTCGAAGCCACCCACCATGACGAAACAGCGCCGCGCGCACCGGGTACCAATCTCGGAGGAGACCGCCGCCATCGTGCGCCAGCGCCAGCTTCTGGTGCCAGGCGGCACGCCGTGGCTGTTTCCGGGTGATGCGCCTGGTCAACCGGTGCAGGAGGTGCGGCGGTTCTGGGCGCAGGTCCAGAAGCAGTGTGGGTTACAGGATGTGCGGATCCACGACCTGCGGCACACCTTTGCCTCGCTCCTGGTCAGCGGGGGTGCTTCTCTCGAGATGATTGGCAAGCTGCTGGGGCATAGCCAGATGCAGACGACATTGCGTTACGCCCATCTGATGGACTCGCCCTTGCGGGCCGGCGTGGACGCGGTGGCCAGCGCCTTCCGCCCGAAACCCCGACTGGTCCATGACGCCAACGACCGGGATTCCGTCAAATCGGCGTGATCCAGAACCATCTCAAATCATCACGCGTGATCTTTTTGCAGCGCCCGCCAGACTGGTGTGACCTTTCGGCGGATGCTGCGCTCGTCCGGCATCTTCTTGCCGTTCGAGCGATCGGCGAACCAGTCTTGCATGTCGGCGACGAGTTCCGCCTGCGTCGCAGGTAGGCCATGATCATGAATGCGTTGGATGAGCGCGATGTTCATTCCATCCCAATCGTAGGGAGTGGATGATCCCGACCCAGACGTCACGCGGCGCACCATGTCGTTGTCTTCCTCGAAGGCGTGTACCTCATCTGCCTGGATCATCATGTCGGCAACCGCCACGACAACACCGTCCGGCGGGTCGGTGATGATCTGCCAATCCGTAGCCCCGGCGGGCATGATCCGGCGCACCACGCCTTCGGTCGGGCCGGTCCCGCAGCGGCGAAAGAGCGGCAGAAGATCCATTGGGGAAATCACCACCTGACCCGCGGCTACTTCATTACCACAAAGCACCAGACCGATACCGGTCATGATGCGGAACCTTCCGCCTGCGGCCCATCCTGCCACATCGGCGATGTTGCAACCCCAGCGGGCGGTCACTTCCTGAAGGGTAAAGAAAAGGCGCGGGGGCAAAGCCATGGCAAATCATCCTCATATATATTCGAGGATGGGCCGAGCTCATACCTGCGGCACCCCGTGCCGTAGGGCACGGGTCGAGTGATCGGGCGCAATGATGCGTTAAGCGCCGAGGCGCTTTCCATCGCGAGATGGGCGTTCCGATGAATCTGTTCTGCTTTGGGTTGAGGTCTGCTCTCCTCGGAACGAATACCTGCCGCCAGTCTCGATTCGACACAAGGGGACGCGCCACACGAAATTGTGGATAACGAAACCGGCGAACGCGAGGTCATCCAGGGCGAATGGTTGCTGAGTGTGACCATTGAGGTAGCAAGCTGACGGGTTGCAAAAAAGATTGGAACGGTCAACAGGGGCGGACACCGGCTTTTCTCTGCGACCGCGAGAAACCCGAGTCGAAACGGCGAAAGCTGCCGTTCAGTCCGGGCTTCAAGACCATTTTCTGAACCGGACCTTCGCTGCGCCGGTATCGAGCGTCTCACATGCGGACCAACCCGCCATTTGTGCAGTTGCTTTGAATGACCGCTTCTTCGAATCCGCATACGGACAAGATCTGAAAGAAGCGGAATCAGCCGGTCGAAGGCGGCGTCCGCCAGCCATCAGGAGGTCGACTTTCTCCAGCGACAGACCCACGCGGCAGCAAGTAACGACTGGCACGCCTTGGGCTTGCAGTTGCGGCACCGACAAGTAGTTCACGACGCGAATCGTGCGGCATGTGATGAATTCATTCGCTGGCGCCTGTTTTTGAAAAAGGCAGTCGGCACGGGCCTCCCGGCAACAGACACAGGGGAGCAATGCGACTAATCGTTGCGTTCGGGAATTTTTTTTCTATTTTCAAGACCCGCGCTATCGTCTGACGCGAGCTGGCGGAATCTGACGCACGTAGCAAGTGGAGGAAAGAATGCCTGGCAACGGCAACGGCAACGGCAACGGCAACGGCAACGGAAACGTCCCCCCCATCAATCCTCCCGGTCAACCGCCAATAACACCACCCGGTCTGGGCAATGTTTCTCCGCCTGGTCAGGCCCCAGTTGCACAAGATGATGTTCTTGGGATGGACGAAGACACGTTGCTTTCTTTGAGCCTGTTTGGTGACAACGGGTCTGGTTCGGATTACGACCCCAACGGCGATTTGTTCAACATCTCTGCAGTTGCTGGTCTGCCGCTTTTTTCGGGCGCGCCAATCTCGGTTACGTCGTCCGGAGGACGGCTCGCTCAATTGGCGGTCTTCTCGGACGGCACCCTTTCCTTCGACCCCACGATCTCGTTCAACGATCTGGCCGAAGGTGCAACCGACACGATCGTGTTTCAGTACACTATCGTCGATGAAAAGGGTTTTGAGAGCGTGGCCCCTGCGACCGTGACGCTTACGATCACGGGCCAGAACGATGCGCCTACACTTCAGGCAACCGTTGCCTCGGCCGTAGAGGACGGACCGTCCGTCGACGTGGATCTTGCGGTCCTCGGGGCCGATGTCGACACCGATGACGACGAAACGACTCTGTCCTACACTGTCACGGGTGTGCCAACCGAGGGCACGGCGTCCATCGGGGGCACGGCATTGACCTTCGATCCGGGCGCCGATTTCCAGAACCTCGCCGAGGGTGAAACACGTACTGTGGTGGTCACGGTTCGAGCGACCGACAGCCATGGGGCTTGGGCAGAAAACGACATCTCCTTCGTCGTCACCGGTACGAACGACGCACCGACGATCGAGCCGGCCGTCATCCATGTGACTGAGGATGGCCCCTCTTTCGACTTGGACCTCGCCGCGATCGCCAACGACATCGACAGCGATGACGACGGGACGACTCTGTCCTACAGAATTACCGGTGCATCAACCGAAGGGACGGCGTCCATCTCGGGCACAACGCTGACCTTCGATCCGGGCGCCGATTTCCAAGACCTTGCGGATGGCGAAACCAGGGATGTGGCGGTCGAGGTGTCTGCCACCGATAGCCACGGGGCTACTGCTACGTCGATTGTCACCGTCACCGTCACTGGTACCAACGACGCACCGGTCGTGACGGCGATCGACGCGGGCTCGGCGAGTGAGGACGCTGCTCCGGTCGTGATCGACCTGCTCGCAGGACAGACTGACGTTGACAACGGCACGGTGCTGTCCGCCACGGACATTAGTGTTTCCGACGACCTCGGCAACGCAGTTGCTTTCAGCGACAACGGCGATGGGACGATCACCATCGACCCGTTCCAATATGACGCGCTCAACGACGGAGAGAACCGCACGTTGACCGTCAACTACGGAGTCTCCGACGGGATTACGGTCACCTCGAATACCGCAACGCTCGTGGTCGAGGGTGTGACTGACAACCTGCCGCCAGACGCTGGTGACGACCACATTGCCGGCACGATCTACACCTATGGCGGCGCCGTGGTGCTGGACACCCTCTTGTCCAATGACACCGATCCGGACCTCGATCCGCTCTCCATCGGCTCCGTCCTGGGCGCCAGCGCGCTCGGTGCGACCGTCACGCTCAATGGCGACGGCACAGTTTCGTATGATCCCTCGACCATCCCGCCTTTCGCGGAACTGACCGGCGGTGCGACGATCGACGACAGCTTCACCTATACGGTGACCGACGGCAACGGCGGCACCGACACGGCGACGGTCATGCTGCACATCTCCAACGAAGACGACCCACCGGTGCTGAACGGAGAGATCCCGGCGCAATCCGCGTTCGTCGACCTGGGATACAGCTATCAGCTGCCGGCGGACTTGTTCGTCGACGACGACGAGGGCGGGCCAATCACCTACAGTGTGACATTGGCGGATGGTTCGGCCCTCCCATCCTGGCTCACCTTCGACGCCGGTACGCGGACATTGACCTTCGCAGCAAATGCTCCGGGGGCCGGCGATGTCGGCATTTTCGAAGTGTCGGTGATCGCGACAGAAGAAGACGGCCAAGCCCGTTCGACGACCTTCGATCTCGCTGTGCTTGACGGCAGCCAGATCAACGGTACTCCAAATGACGACCTAATCATTGGCACGATTCAAGGTGACCTGATTTTCGGACTCGGTGGGAACGACACGATTTCCGGGCTTCCCGGGTCTGACGTTTTGGACGGGGGCGACGGGAATGACAGCGTGGACGGCGGTGCTGGGGATGATGTCCTTACTGGCGGGCTTGGGGTGGACACCCTGATCGGCGGGGACGGCACGGACAGTCTGGACGGCGGTTCCGGCAATGACAACCTGTCGGGAGGCGATGGGAATGATACGCTCCTCGGCGGCGATGGGACCGACACGCTGAGTGATGGGAACGGGGACGACTACGTTGATGCCGGAGCGGGCGACGACCAGATCAGGATCAATTACGGGAATGACGTCCTCATCGGTGGAGAGGGGAACGACACCTTCTATGACAGCACCTACAACACGCTGACCGGGACCAAACTTCTGGACGGCGGCGCAGGAAACGATGAGTTTTCGATATACAATTACGACGGTGACGTTGACATTCTCGGTGGCGACGGTGCCGACAGCGTTTCACTCGAATTTTTGCTTGGTGGAACCTACTCCATTGATGGTGGCGCCGGAAACGACTACTTTGGTGTGTACAATTCCGTCAACGCTACGGTCATTCTGGACGGCGGCGACGGCGACGATGTGATCGACACGCGTGATCCGTATGGCGGTGTGTTCATCATCTCGGGCGGCGACGGCAATGATACGATCCACCTGAAGCAAAGCTACCGAAACGGTGGCGACTACACCATCGACGCTGGTGCGGGCAACGACCTCATCACGAGAGCGGGCGCCAATGGGGACTCCTCGGTGCATCTGATCGCCGGCACTGGCGCGGACGTGATTCAGGTGAGCGCCAAAATATCTGATGGGGTCTATACACTCGGTGACGGGCTCACTGGTGACACGGATCAGGACACCCTGGTGATCCAGTCCTGGGACGGCACGGCGACGAGCGCAATCAAGGTGACTGACTTCGATCCGGCACACGACCTGCTGAATATCGACGCCATCCTGAATGGCCCGATCACCGGCTGGGACGGCAACGCCAACCCCTTCGGAGCGGGGTTCATGCGCCTGCAACAGGATGGCGCCGACACGCTCCTGCAGGTGGACCTGGACGGCGGCGGCGACAATTACGTCACCGTCGCGATCCTGCAGAACACCACCGCAACCGACTTCTCCGAGGCCAACTTCTTCCCACCATACCCGCCGGATGGGAGCGCACCGGCGGGCATGTCGCTAACCGGGACATCCGGCGACGACACGCTTGTCGGTGGTGTCGGTCCGGACACTCTCCTCGGCCTCGATGGGAATGACATACTTCAGGGCGGACCCGGGTCTGACGTTTTGGACGGGGGCGACGGGAATGACAGCGTGGACGGCGGTGCTGGGGATGATGTCCTTACTGG
>NZ_JAKOEM010000041.1:0-6532 GCF_022321465.1 Ruegeria alba
GCCTCGGCAATCGCCCGCATCGCCAGCGCATCGCCGGTGGCGGCCAGCACCTCCGCGTCCACGCCCTCGCGCAGGAACAGCTGCCAGTCGAGCCCGTGGCGGGCAAACCAGCCGCGCGCGCCCTGCAGACAGAGCCGGGCCGCGCGCAGGTCCCGGACAAGCACGCGTGTCACTTCTTGCCTCCGGACTTGCGGATCGGGTCGACCTTCAGATCCCCCGCCCAGACCACGTTGGGCCCGCGCAGCAGTACCGTGCCGAACACCACCGGAATCGGCCGACCTTCTTCGGCCGTGGGCAGGTCGAACGCATCGAGACCCGCGGCCTTCGGCGGCGCCGTCTTCGGACGCGGCGCAAGCACATAAGAGATCGCCGTCAGCACAAGGCTGGCGACAATCTGGACGACAAAGTTCCAGACCATGGGGAAAGGCTTTCGGGGTTTGGGGTATGTGCACGTGGCGGCGCAGTACGACGCTAGGGTCGTTGCCGTTTGAAGAATTCTCGATTGCGGCTAGGCTGGACGCATTCGATCAAGGAGGCGCCGGATTTGGCGGAGGTTCAGCCCGAGTTCACATCGCGATTGCCGCGCTGGTTGCGGTGGTATCTGGAGTATGGGTTAGAAGGACACGAAAAACGTCAGAGACGAAGACTGTTCGCCCTCAATTTGATCGCGTTCTTCGCTGTACAGACATCCCTGACATATGCGGCGTTTTACCTAGTCTATGACCTTGATCTATGGCCGGGCGCACTTGGCGCGACATTCAATGCAGTGATGTTCGGGGCATTACCCTTTCTATACAGAAAGAGCGAGTTTTTCGGCTTCTTCATCGGGGCCATTCTAAGCTGTGCCAGTTTTCTCTTCCTGACCTACCTGATGGGGATCGGATCGGGCATTCACTTGTTGATGTTTGTCGCGCCTGCGGCAGTCCTGGTCATCTTTGGCCCCCAGCGATGGGGATTGCTGCTCTCGTCCATTGTGGCGTCGACACTGGGCGTCGGCTGCGCGGTTCTCCTGATCAAGGAGCCCGCTCTGTCCGCGGCTAATGATCCGACCTTGCAGACCGGCCTCATGTTGGTGTCAGCCACTTCGGCATTGTGGTTGGTGCTCATTCCCGGCTATGTCGGCTTCTTCCGCGCCGAACGCGCCGAAGACGCCCTCGAAGCCGAACACGCCCGCTCTGAAGCCCTGCTTTACAACCTCTTGCCCACCGAGATCGCCGCCCGCCTCAAGGACGCCCCCGACCAGACCATCGCCGACAGCCTCGACCACACCGCGATCCTGTTTGCCGATATCGTCGATTTCACCCCGCGCTCGGCCAGGATGACACCCGAAGAACTAGTGAGTTTTCTCAACCGCATCTTCTCGACCTTCGACGAACTGGCCGCGAAACACGGGCTGGAGAAGATCAAGACCATCGGCGATGCCTACATGGTGGCTGCCGGCCTGCCGCAGCCGGTCGACCGCCCCGTGCACCGCGTGGCCGAAATGGCCTTCGACATGCTCGACGCCCTGCGCGGCCTTTCGGACGAGATCGGAGAACAAATCGAAATCCGTATCGGTGTCCACTCCGGCCCGGTGGTGGCGGGCGTGATCGGGCACCAGAAGCTGTTCTACGATGTCTGGGGCGACACGGTAAACACCGCCTCCCGAATGGAAAGCCACGGAGCCGCAGGCCGCATCCAAGTCACCGCCGCCGCGCGCGAGGCGCTCAAGGGCGACTATAATTTCGAGCCGCGCGGACCGGTCGAGATCAAGGGGATCGGCAGGCTGGAGACCTGGTGGCTGACGCAAAAGACCTGACTCGCCGCGCGAGATTGGGCTAGGCTGGGCGCATTCGATCAAGGAGGCGCCGGATTTGGCGGAGGTTCAACCCGAGTTCACATCGCGATTGCCGCGCTGGCTGGCGTGGTATCTTGAGTATGGGGTTGAAGGAAAAACAAAGCGTGATCAGCGACGGCAATTCACGGGCAATGTGATAATGGCTTTGTCGGTTCTCACGTCTGTTCTCTATTCTGGCGGCTTTTTCCTCTATGACCCGGAACTATGGCCAACTTGTGCGGTAGCGGTGGCCTTGGGAGTGCAGTTCTTCATTCTGCCGTTTGCCTTCAATCGCTACCCAAATGCAACAATTGCGCTCAGCACGGTGTTTTCCTGCGCCGCCTTTTCATTCCAGACTTACCTGGTCGGGATTGAAACGGGGCTTTACCTTTACCTTCTGCTGATACCTGCAATCTGGCTTGCGGTTCTGGGACCCAGCAAACCATTTCATCTTGTCTCGACAACATTGACCGGGATCGCAACCATCCTGTTCAGTGTGTTCTGTTTCGGCGCACCAGCTCTTCAAGCGGCACAGCAGCCGATTCTACAGGCGCTGCTGATGTCAACTTCAGTCATTTGGGTGGGCTTGCTCATTCTGGCGTTCGGATATGTCGCGTTTCAGCGCGCCGAACGCGCCGAAGATGCCCTCGAAGCCGAACATGCCCGCTCCGAGGCCCTGCTCTACAACCTGCTCCCCACCGAGATCGCCGCCCGGCTCAAGGACGCGCCCGATCAGACCATCGCCGACAGCCTCGACCACACCGCGATCCTGTTTGCCGATATCGTCGATTTCACCCCGCGCTCGGCCCGGATGACGCCCGAGGAACTGGTGAGCTTTCTCAACCGCATCTTTTCCACCTTCGACGAGCTGGCCGCCAAACACGGGCTGGAGAAGATCAAGACCATCGGCGATGCCTATATGGTGGCCGCCGGTCTGCCCCAGCCCGTCGACCGTCCCGTCCATCGCGTCGCCGAGATGGCCTTCGACATGCTCGCCGCCCTGCGCGCCCTATCGGACGAGATCGACGAGGCGATCGAGATACGCATCGGACTGCACGCCGGCCCCGTGGTCGCGGGCGTGATCGGGCACCAGAAGCTGTTCTACGACGTCTGGGGCGACACGGTAAACACCGCCTCCCGAATGGAAAGCCACGGAGCCGCAGGCCGCATCCAGGTCACCGCCGCCGCACGCGAGGCGTTGCAGGACGCCTATGATTTCGAGCCGCGCGGGGCGGTTGAGATCAAGGGGATCGGCAGGCTGGAGACATGGTGGCTGGCGCAAAGGACCTGACTTGCAAAGCGAGACTGGGGTAGGCTGGACGCATTCAATCAAGGAGGCGCCGGATTTGGCGGAGGTTCAACCCGAGTTCACAACCCGATTGCCGCGCTGGCTGGCGTGGTATTTGAGCTATGATTTGGCAGGCAAGGAAAAGAGGGAAAGACGACAGCAGCGGGCTTTGAATTTCGTGGCTTTGGGCGGAAGCCTGTCCGCATCGTCCTATGTCATCGTTTACTTGCTTTTTGATTGGGGGCTCTGGCCAAGTGCCTTGGGCGCCGCGATCAATGCGCTCATCTTGATCAGCCTGCCTTTCATTCGCAAACGCAGTAGGACGTGGACCTTTTTTGCGGGCGCGATTGTGGTAAGCCTCAACCTCGTTTTTCTTACCTATCTTATCGGTATCTCATCAGGAATCTACCTGCTGTTGTTTATTGTCCCTGGGGCGGTCATGCTGATTTTCGGCCCAGCGAGCACCGATCTTCTCGCAATCGCATTCGCCACGAGCTTGGCTGGCGCGATTTTTTGCACCGTGTTCGTCTCTGAGCCAGCTCTAAGTGCTGCAAACCATGATGGCTTACAAAAGGGCCTCATGATTACTTCCATTGTCAGCGTATTGGCACTCGTTGTCTTTCCTGCCTACCTAGGCTTCCTGCGCGCCGAGCGCGCCGAATCCGCCCTCGAAGCCGAGCACGCGCGCTCCGAGGCCCTGCTCTACAACCTCCTTCCCACCGAGATCGCCGCCCGCCTGAAAGACGCCCCGGACCAGACCATCGCCGACAGCCTCGACCACACCGCGATCCTCTTTGCCGATATCGTCAACTTCACCCCGCGATCGGCCCAAATGTCACCCGAGGAACTGGTGAGCTTCCTCAACCGTATCTTCTCCAGCTTCGACGAACTCGCCACCAAACACGGGCTGGAAAAGATCAAGACCATCGGCGATGCCTACATGGTCGCCGCCGGCCTGCCCCAGCCCGTCGACCGCCCCGTCCATCGCGTCGCCGAGATGGCCTTCGACATGCTTGCGGCAATGCGGGCCTTCTCGGACGAGATCGGAGAAGAAATCGAGATCCGCATCGGCATCCACTCCGGTCCGGTGGTCGCGGGAGTAATCGGACACCAGAAACTGTTCTACGACGTCTGGGGAGACACGGTGAACACTGCCAGCCGGATGGAGAGCCACGGAGCCGCAGGCCGCATCCAGGTTACTGCCGTCGCCCGCGAAGCCCTCAGAGACGACTTCGATTTCGATCCGCGCGGGGCGGTCGAGATCAAGGGAATCGGGGCGTTGGAGACATGGTGGCTAGCAGGTCGTAAGGCTCGGACAGTTTAGAAGCACCTCCTGCAATCTCGCGTCGAAACCAATACCTCTTCGGGCGCCCGCCCAATTTTTGCCACGCACGGGGGCTAGCCGTGGATCATGGGCCGAAGCATCCGATACAATCGCTACTACCGCCGAAACGTCATGGTGTTTGCGATGTTCGTGTCCTTGGGCGCCCTGGTCCTTTTCGATGTCGATATCGATGACCCGTTCAGCAGCTTCAAATCCGCGGGACGCAACACCGTCCGTATCCTGAACGGTGGAAACGCCAGGACGGGGATCCGGCCGCAGTCTGGCTCTGGCGCGCGTAGCCTGACGGGTCCTGTGACGCATGTGCGGGATGGTGATACGATCGAAGTCTCGGGCACCCCGATCCGCATCGCCAATCTTGACTGCGCCGAAAAGGGTTCGATGTCCGGGAACAGGGCCACTGCACGGATGAAAGAACTCGCCCTTTCGGAAACCCTGACCTGTTCCTCGTCCGGGAAACGGTCCTATGATCGTGTCGTCGGAACCTGTGCCTTGCCGGACGGACGGGATATTGGCGCGGTGCTGATCGCCGAAGGGGTCTGCAGCCGCTGGCGGTGATCCAACGAGTGGTTCCGTTTCGGATCGGCCCTCAGATGATACTCGTCCCCCCGAACGGATTCCTGCCGGGTATATCCGGGAACCCGCCGAAGTTCAGCAGGTTGGCAAAGCGGTTCGCACAGGTGTCGCGGCGCAGGTCGCAACCGGGGGCGATCTGGATGCTGGCGGTGAGACCGGGATCGTCGATCTCCGCCTCGAGCGCCGGCATCCGGCCGGAGAGCGCCAGAGTGGTACCGACGTGCCCGGTGATGAAGCCCGGAAGGCCCGCGTGGCGCAACACGCCTCCGCGATACCAGCCGTCGGGTTGCGCGGCCGCCTCGGGCACGGTGATCTGCTGCCCGGAGCGGGTGGTCGCTGTCGCGGGCACCAGGAAACTCTCGATATCCAGCCGGCAGCCACCGGCATAGAGCACATGGCGGCAGAGCCGCTGGTAGCGGGCGCGTACGCCCTGGCGGCGCATGGCGGTGAAGAGCGACTCTGCCCTCAGAACGATCCAGACCCCTTCCACCCGGGCCGAGACGATGCGGCCCTTCCAATGCGCGACCAGCTCGCCCGGCACCTGCTCATGACCGCGGAAGATGGTGAGCGTGGTGACAGACGACCCCCTTGGCCCGAGCCAGCGGCGGGCGAAGGGATCGGAAAGCGGAAAGGTGAGACTCAGATCTACCCGGCGCGGATCGCCGCTCTGGACGACATTGCCATGGGCGAGCGCCGAGGCAGACCATGTGGTGTCGCCCGGCTCGTCAGAAAGCGTGCCACCGGGCACCACCCAGTCCGAGGACCGGCTGACAAAGCGCCAGGTCGTGGGGCCTTCGGCAAAGCGATAGAGAAAGAGCGGCCGCCCTTCCGCGGTCGAGATCTCGAGGTCGTCATAGGTCATGTCAGCAACTTCGGGGCATTCGGCGTATCAGGTTCTGCACAAGGTCACCCAAATCCGGCGCATTTGTGCTATGGTGCGCGCGGGCAAGAAGCATGTCGGGCATCTTCAGGGAGGAGTCTGATGATCATTTTCCAGAGAACCGCAAGCATTGCGCCCGGCAAAGCCGGTCCGGCACTGGCCTTTGCCCATGAGATTGCCAAAACGTTCAAAGCGATCACCTCGCTCGACTTGACCGTCATGATGCCGGTCGGGGGAAACCCGAACCGCGTTGCCTGGCGCGCCAGCTATAAAGATCTCGCCCAAATGGATGAGATGACGATGAAGATGATGTCGGACAAAAACTACATGTCGCAGGTGGCCTCTGCGGCGGATCTCTTCATCCCGGGTTCGGTAAACGACGAGATCTGGCGGACCGTCTGATCCTCGTTCGCCGCCTCGCGTCGAGCCGGGCTTGGCAGCATCGGACACCGGTGCTGTCTCGCGTGCGTGATTGTCTCGAGGTCGTCATAGGTCATGGGCTCAAACCGGATCGGGGGTTTCCAGTACGGGGAAGCTCACCTCGGTGCCCGCAGGCCGATGCTCGATCTCGACCCGGTCGGTATCGAGCCGCACCAGGGTCAGGAGATGTCCCGGCGTGGTGATCGGCAC
>NZ_JAKOEM010000042.1:0-5870 GCF_022321465.1 Ruegeria alba
TTAGAGAGAATTGAGTATTTATTAGGTTTGGCGGTGACCTACTCTCCCGGGGCTTGAGCCCGAGTACCATTGGCGCGGAGGCACTTAACTTCCGGGTTCGGGAAGGGACCGGGTGTATTGCGCTCGCTATGACCACCAAACCGAATAAATACTCACGTTGCGTATCCGCCTTTTGCGGATCGCGACGGGTGGGGGTAAACGGTTTGCGCAGCAAACTGTGGCCCCACTCGGTTTTATCAATCGGGTGCAATCCAGTTTTGGATTGTCACGTGTTGTCCAAGTTTTTTGGTGCTTTTGGTTCTTGATGATCAGTCTTTCTGTTACTGGATCGGATCAAGCCTATCGGGCGATTAGTACCGGTCAACTGAACGCATTGCTGCGCTTACATCTCCGGCCTATTGACGTGGTGGTCTTCCACGGCCCTCAGGGATACCTTGTTTTGAGGGGGGCTTCCCGCTTAGATGCCTTCAGCGGTTATCCTGTCCGATCATAGCTACCCTGCACTGCTGCTGGCGCAACAACAGGTCCACCAGTGGATCGTTCACCCCGGTCCTCTCGTACTAGGGGCAACTCCTCTCAAGTATCCTACACCCACGGCAGATAGGGACCGAACTGTCTCACGACGTTCTAAACCCAGCTCACGTACCTCTTTAAACGGCGAACAGCCGTACCCTTGGGACCTGCTCCAGCCCCAGGATGAGATGAGCCGACATCGAGGTGCCAAACACTGCCGTCGATATGGACTCTTGGGCAGTATCAGCCTGTTATCCCCGGCGTACCTTTTATCCGTTGAGCGATGGCCCTTCCACTCGGGACCACCGGATCACTATGGCCGACTTTCGTCTCTGCTCGACTTGTCAGTCTTGCAGTCAGGCTGGCTTCTGCCATTGCACTCAACGAGCGATTTCCGACCGCTCTGAGCCAACCTTCGCGCGCCTCCGTTACGCTTTAGGAGGCGACCGCCCCAGTCAAACTACCCGCCACGCAGGGTCCCGGATCCGGATGACGGACCGCGGTTAGACATCAAGAGTGCGAAGGGTGGTATCTCAAGGGAGGCTCCACGGGAACTGGCGTTCCTGCTTCAAAGCCTACCACCTATCCTGCACATCACAATCCTGATGCCAGTGCGAAGCTGTAGTAAAGGTGCACGGGGTCTTTCCGTCTAACCGCGGGAAGCCTGCATCTTGACAGGCAATTCAATTTCGCTGAGTCGATGTTGGAGACAGCGGGGAAGTCGTTACGCCATTCGTGCAGGTCGGAACTTACCCGACAAGGAATTTCGCTACCTTAGGACCGTTATAGTTACGGCCGCCGTTTACCTGGGCTTCAATTCGGAGCTTGCACCCCTCCTTTTAACCTTCAGGCACCGGGCAGGCGTCAGACCCTATACGTCGTCTTGCGACTTCGCAGAGCCCTGTGTTTTTAATAAACAGTCGCCACCCCCTGGTTTGTGCCCCCGGATCCAAGTTGCCTTGAACCCGGGCCTCCTTCTCGCGAACTTACGGAGGTATTTTGCCGAGTTCCTTCAACATCGTTCTCTCAAGCGCCTTGGTATTCTCTACCAGTCCACCTGTGTCGGTTTAGGGTACGGTCTGATGGAGGGCTATTTCCAGGGACCACTCAGCAGCCCGACCAATCCGATAAGGTCGAACTACATCCGTGATCCGTCACATCCTCCTGGCCCAGGAATATTAACCTGGTTCCCATCGCCTACGCCTTTCGGCCTCGGCTTAGGGGCCGGCTTACCCTGCTCAGATTAGCTTTAAGCAGGAACCCTTGGACTTTCGGCGAGAGTGTCTCTCACACTCTTTGTCGCTACTCATGTCATCATTCTCGCTAGTGATCTCTCCACGGGATCGCTCACGCGCCCGCTTCATCGAAAGGACTCTATCCTGCGCTACCGCCTATTCGGCTACTTGAGCGCGATTTCTCGCGTCAAATGACCGGCGGCAATACAGGACAAGTCCTATGTCACACTACGCTCCGCTACCATGCCTTGCGGCATCCTCAGCTTCGGCTCATGGCTTGAGCCCCGTTACATCTTCGCCGCAGGACGTCTTGATTAGACCAGTGAGCTGTTACGCTATCTTTAAAGGATGGCTGCTTCTAAGCCAACCTCCTGGTTGTTTTGGACATCCCACCTGCTTTCCCACTTAGCCATGAATTGGGGGCCTTAGCTGGAGGTCAGGGTTGTTTCCCTCTCCACTACGGGCGTTAGCACCCGCAGTGTGTCTGCCATCTAGTACTCCCGGGTATTCGGAGTTTGGTTAGGATCAGTAAGCCTGTGGGGCCCCATTACCCATCCAGTGCTCTACCCCCCGGGGTATTCGGATGACGCTCTACCTAAATAGATTTCGCGGAGAACCAGCTATCTCCGAGTTTGATTGGCCTTTCACCCCTAGGCACAGCTCATCCCGATCCTTTTCAACGGATGTGGGTTCGGTCCTCCAGCAAGTGTTACCTTGCCTTCAACCTGGCCATGCCTAGATCACTCGGTTTCGGGTCTGATCCCACGAACTCGACGCCCTATTAAGACTCGCTTTCGCTGCGCCTACACCTAACGGCTTAAGCTTGCTCGTGAGACCAAGTCGATGACCCATTATACAAAAGGTACGCCGTCAGGACGCTAGGTCCCTCCGACTGCTTGTAGGCGTCCGGTTTCAGGTACTGTTTCACTCCCCTCGTCGGGGTGCTTTTCACCTTTCCCTCACGGTACTGGTTCGCTATCGGTCAGCAAGGAGTACTTAGCCTTCGAAGGTGGTCCTCCGATCTTCAGACAGGATTTCACGTGTCCCGCCCTACTTAATACGTCCCATCGAACTTCGAATACGGGGCTGTCACCCGCTGTGGCCATGCTTCCCAACATGTTCTTCTCATTCTCAAGGCTCGGCTGGTCCCCGTTCGCTCGCCACTACTAGGGGAGTATCAATTGATTTCCTTTCCTCCGGGTACTTAGATGTTTCAGTTCCCCGGGTTTGCTCTTAAAACCCTATGTATTCAGGTCTTAAGTACCTGTTCATGCTCATTATTGATAGCGAGGCTAACAATAACAAACATTCAGGTGGGTTGCCCCATTCGGAGATTCATGGATCAAAGCCTATTCTCGGCTCCCCATGACTTATCGCAGAGTATCACGTCCTTCATCGCCTCTTGCTGCCAAGGCATCCACCAAACGCCCTTCTCGCGCTTGATTCGATCCAGAAAAAGAAAGACTGAACTTTCACGGCCCGGGCTGGTTCGACCAGGCCTTCTTCTGAACCAAAAGCCACTTTTCCCGCTCAGCCCGTCAGGGCTGAACATATTGGTGCGTATCCTCGCGGACCGCACCGGGTTAGTGTACTTGACTTGGACAACGTCTGTTCGTTTCAACAGGGATACGTCAGATCGAGCCGGCTAGACCCAATCCACGCCTTCTGCTCTCTTTTATATGTCCTACCGCCTGTTCGGCTACTTGAGGACATATATGTGTCCTACCGCCTATTCGGCTACTTGAGGACGAGAGCAGAACCCGCTGAGATCAGCACCTCACGCGGTGCGATCAAACAGAGTTGATTGATTTCTCTCTAAACGATGTCAACGCTTCCGTAGAAGCACAGTCCGATTGGACGGCCAAACACTGACACAGTGCTTGGCGGTCAAATCGAGGAATATGGTGGAGCCTAGGAGGATCGAACTCCTGACCTCCTGAATGCAAATCAGGCGCTCTCCCAGCTGAGCTAAGGCCCCATAATCACCCCGAGGGATGTTGGTGGGTCGAGGAGGACTTGAACCTCCGACCTCACGCTTATCAGGCGTGCGCTCTAACCACCTGAGCTACCGACCCAGCTGATTTTGCTTTGCAAAATCGGCGTCGCCCGGCAGGCGATTTGCAAAGCAAATCTGCCGAGAGGGCCAGCTTGCCTGAAGCAAAACCGATGTTGCATGAGCAGGCGCTCACGCGGTTGTCTGAAGAGATATGAGGACGGTCCGGTCCGGAGTTTGACCAACTTTGTTTGTTGATCTTCTGCTAAGTGATCCACGTGAATGGCAAGCCATTCAGCCAGGATCATCCTTAGAAAGGAGGTGATCCAGCCGCAGGTTCCCCTACGGCTACCTTGTTACGACTTCACCCCAGTCGCTGAGCCTACCGTGGCCAGCTGCCTCCTCGAAAGGTTGGCGCACCGTCTTCGGGTAGACCCAACTCCCATGGTGTGACGGGCGGTGTGTACAAGGCCCGGGAACGTATTCACCGCGTCATGCTGTTACGCGATTACTAGCGATTCCGACTTCATGGGGTCGAGTTGCAGACCCCAATCCGAACTGAGACAGTTTTTTGGGATTAACCCATTGTCACTGCCATTGTAGCACGTGTGTAGCCCAACCCGTAAGGGCCATGAGGACTTGACGTCATCCACACCTTCCTCCCGCTTATCACGGGCAGTTCCCCTAGAGTGCCCAACCAAATGCTGGCAACTAAGGGTGTGGGTTGCGCTCGTTGCCGGACTTAACCGAACATCTCACGACACGAGCTGACGACAGCCATGCAGCACCTGTCACCGAGCCACCGAAGTGGAAACCAGATCTCTCTGGCGGTCCCGGGATGTCAAGGGTTGGTAAGGTTCTGCGCGTTGCTTCGAATTAAACCACATGCTCCACCGCTTGTGCGGGCCCCCGTCAATTCCTTTGAGTTTTAACCTTGCGGCCGTACTCCCCAGGCGGAATGCTTAATCCGTTAGGTGTGTCACCGAGCAGCATGCTACCCGACGACTGGCATTCATCGTTTACGGTGTGGACTACCAGGGTATCTAATCCTGTTTGCTCCCCACACTTTCGCACCTCAGCGTCAGTATCGAGCCAGTGAGCCGCCTTCGCCACTGGTGTTCCTCCGAATATCTACGAATTTCACCTCTACACTCGGAATTCCACTCACCTCTCTCGAACTCAAGACTGGGAGTTTTGGAGGCAGTTCCGGGGTTGAGCCCCGGGATTTCACCCCCAACTTTCCAATCCGCCTACGCGCGCTTTACGCCCAGTAATTCCGAACAACGCTAACCCCCTCCGTATTACCGCGGCTGCTGGCACGGAGTTAGCCGGGGTTTCTTTACCTGCTACCGTCATTATCTTCACAGGCGAAAGAGCTTTACGACCCTAAGGCCTTCTTCACTCACGCGGCATGGCTGGATCAGGGTTGCCCCCATTGTCCAAGATTCCCCACTGCTGCCTCCCGTAGGAGTCTGGGCCGTGTCTCAGTCCCAGTGTTGCTGATCATCCTCTAAAACCAGCTATAGATCGTAGGCTTGGTAGGCCATTACCCCACCAACTACCTAATCTAACGCGGGCCGATCCTTTGGCGATAAATCTTTCCCCCGAAGGGCTCATAGGGTATTACTCACCGTTTCCAGTGGCTATTCCCTACCAAAGGGTACGTTCCCACGCGTTACTAACCCGTCCGCCGCTCACCCCGAAGGGCGCGCTCGACTTGCATGTGTTAGGCCTGCCGCCAGCGTTCGTTCTGAGCCAGGATCAAACTCTCAAGTTAAAATGCCGTTACCGGCATTCCATGACAGTCGAACCTCTGCACATCTTTGGTTGTGCTACCGCCTATCCGGCCACTCGAGCACGTTTAAGCGACACCCTCGGCCGGCTAGCCAAGAGTACAACCAAAAGTCATCTGTCTGATGTACATCCGTTCCAAAAGAAACGTTGCACCACCAAACAGTGAAGCTGACACTCCATCATCGCACTACCGCTTCGATACTTGAACGCAGGATCATCGACCCCAACCCAAATTCGAAACGCAGCGCTAAGAGCGCGATATACAGACGATCAATCCGTCGAAACGAACCAAACCGCCCACATATCTCTTCAGTCATCCATCAATGTCAAACAGC
>NZ_JAKOEM010000043.1:0-4855 GCF_022321465.1 Ruegeria alba
CGCCGTGTACAGAAGGCGCTTGTGATCTACAGCCGAAAGCCAATGGGGCTTGCGAAGAACGGTAGCGGTGTCGACGTAGACGGTATCTACAGATCGACCTTGGCTCTTATGCACCGTGGCAAGTGCCGCGAGTTCGAAGCGGTTAATCTCATCCAACCAATCCAATACTCGACGGGCCTCATCATAGCTGAGCTTACCCTTCTGGTAGAGGCGCTGAATGCGCTTTCCCAGCTTGGCAGCGTCCTTCTCACGCTCCAACACGAAGGCGGTGCTGCCCGTTCCATCGAAGCTTAGCGTGTGGCCACTAACCGCGAGTTCATGGGTCCGACTTACGCAACCGGGTACGTCCGGCAAGACGCGGGTAGCACGCTCTACATGACGGATCGTGAACCGCTCTCCATTGCGGAACTGCTCGTCCGTCTGCTTGCTCGTGACGACATCACCCGGGCAAAGCTGATCGTGATCGACCCGCCGCACCTTCTGGCGAAGTCGGCGCAGGGTCGCGTTGTCCGAGGTGACCGCAAGAAGGTCGTCGCCATTGGCATAACCAGTGGTCAGGTCGTTCATCCACTTTATTCCGGGAATTACCTGCACGGTATCACCTCCCAAGAGACAGGGCAGTTCCTCATTCGGTCGGTTCTCGATCGAGTCCCGAAGCATTTCGCCAAGGCGATAAATATCGCTGCTCTCCGAGAACCGCATGCTCTTGGTTAGCGTGATGGTCGGGAAGCCCTGTTTCGCGAGAACTTCTCGATCCTTAACAGGCGGAAGCTGGAAGCGATCTCCGCTATACGCGACAGGCAGGCCGAATTCCTTCGCGTAGTCCTCGATTGCTCCGAACAGAAACGCACCCACCATGGAGAACTCGTCGACGATGATGATGTCCACGTCGGAGAATGCTCCTGTGCTTTCGCCTTCCAGTCCAGCTACTCGGCGCTTCGCTTTCTTGGCGGGAAGGTAGCCTTCTATGGTCTCAAGGTCTTCGTCTCTGTCCTTGTACCAGCCAATCGCGCTGTGGATCGTCATGACCTTGTGTTGATTGTTGGTCAGTTCCTGTTCCAAGACGGTTCGTGCCGGGTGTGTTGGGGTGAGATACAATGCCCTCTTGTTCGCGACGGCGTTGGCTATGGCGAAGGTCTTACCAGACCCGGCCCTTCCTGAGACCACCAAACGGTCTCCGTCCCGCATAGCGGCAATAGCGTTTACTACTGTCTGTTGTTCGTCATTAAGTGCTTTCATAGGGGTAATCCTTGTAACTGCGAGGACCGAAATTCGGGTCGTCGCGTGGCTCAATTTTAAGGTAAGCAATACTGACCCATTCGGCGGAAATTAGCCCGGCTAGGGGACACGTTTCCGGATGTCTGTATTCCTTTAATGGCCCCTATTGGTGGACGCTCTTTAACCTACTGGAATCACGAAATAATCAAGCTTAGATAGATTTCACGCCCTATTCATGCCGCGTGTGCCCTCTCCAGAGGAGTCGGGACAGATCCAGCATTCGGTTGGAAAGCCGTGTTCGCGAAAATTGCGGATTATTCGCATTCCGGAATGTATGTCTGAACTGCTTCAGGCTCTGGGCGCATCAACTCGGGCAACTCCTGAAGCACCTCATCCAATACTTCTGCCGTTAAAATGGAAATCTGACACGCGTACTGTTGGCGAGTACCTTCCGGGTTTTGCAGCAACCACTCTTGGTAGTCCTGCTCTTCGAAGAATGCCAACGCGCCAACGCCCACGACTGGGATAGCTGCGACCACCCTACGCAATCTTGCTTTAGCCTTTGTTTTGGCGACGGTCTTTGCCAATTGCTTCCTATGAGCAATCGCTGCGGCAGCCGCATTCGCGCTCATGGTTGCTACTGTCGCGCTCAACTGGACAGCCCAGACACCTGCCGCGATAGTCGTTGAAGCCAACGCAATACATAGCCAACCGAGAAACACTACGCTCCTGAAGAGCTTTAAAAGACTTAACATTTTTAGTGTCTCCAGCGGGGGGCAGAGCTTGGCCAGAACAATGCCAGCCAAGCTCGAGTTTATGGGACCCTACGCTTCACGACGTAGTCAGCCAACCACTGCCAGTAGGCATCAGCATCCGTGAACCCCTGTGCCTGTGCAGCCAGGTTCTCCGCCTCATGACGAGAAAGACCGCCATCGTATTCAGCGATAGCGGCCCGTTCCTCGAAGGCATCGATGTCGGGGATCCGGCTCATGGCGAGCACCCCGCTGGCAACCTGATCTGATCCACGATCGACCGCTTCTGCTCGTCCGAGATACCGGCAGAGTAGATGCTGTAGGTGATCCCGTTCTCCGATCGGGCCGACTTGTGACCGACAATGCTGGCCGTGAAGTGCTCAGGAGCGCCTGTCCGTTCACACTGGGTGATGAACCACTTGCGGGTGGAGTGGAACACCAGCCCTGGCCTGTCGATGCCCAGCGCCTGCCTGAGCTTGGCGAAGCGCTTGGTTACGTCATTCACCTTCAGATCAGGGAACAGTGGACCAGCACTTGGCAGACTGGCCAGAACCGGATCGAGCGCTGAATGCACTGGAACCTGACGTTCCGCCGCATCGGTCTTCAGCAAGCGCAGTCGGTTCGGTCGCACGAGGAAGAAGCCACCAAGGTTGCCCTTTGTCACCAGATCCTCCCTGAGGAGGCCCGCTGCTTCACCAGCCCTCATGCCAGACAGTAGGCAGATCGACATGACCTTACCGATGACCGGGTCACTCTGGCCCAGAAGCAGCTTCACCTCCTTGTCCGAGGGGACCGCATACGGCTGATGACGGACCTTGGCTTCGAACCGTACCGAGGAGAACGGGTTGGCCTCCAGCTCACCCTCGTAGACGCACCAGTCGAGCCAGTGACAGACCTGTGACCAGATACGCCGCTGGGTCCGCCCAGTGATCCTGGCCTTGCTCTGAGATGACCAGTCCACCGCAGCATCCAGAGACAAGCCATAGGTCTTCTGTGATTTGCCGATGATAGGACTTAGCTGGGCAATCAGAGACAGGAACTCCCGCCCGTCCTCGCGCACCAGTTCCACCAGTTTGCGCTTCCCGTACTTGGAGGAGAACAACTCGACCGAGTACCGCACCGACTTGAAACCGCTTGGCCGGAGCTCGTTCTGGCGCAGAAGCAGGTAGCGTCTGGCTGTTTCCTGGACAGTCACCTTCGGCTGGATCACCTGATGGTAGCGAACAGGCTCAGAGCGCTCCAGAGTGGCACGGAGACGGGCGAGAGCCAGTTCCGATGGGGTGGCCCATTCAGAGGTGCCAGCGTCCGAGAGCGTGGCGCTCTGTGGCAGAGACAAGGCCCCAGACAGGATGTGATCCACGGTCTCCTCGTAGCGGGCATTCACCTCGGCGGCCCGTTGTCGGGCCACCTTGGCATCACTGGTCTTCAGGGACTGCTTCAGGGCTTGCTGGCCAAGGAGCGCAGCCACCTCCTTGGGGTAGTTCCGCCTATAGAGCCAAGTCTGGCCCTTAAGATAGGCATAGCGAATTCGGGCAGACGACATGGTCTGTTCCTTTCTTGATGAATTGTTAGGGATGGGTCAGTCAGCGGCCCTGGAATGGACGCACAGGATCAGATCGAAATCTGGCTCCCCGTACTCGCCCTTCATGGGGCCAGTGAGCGCTTGTCCGGTCACGAGGTCTTCGTAGACCTCATCGACGCGGAACAGATGTTCGGGCCAGTCTTCCCCGGCACGAATGACGACAACGTCACCTTCCTTGAGATCGAGATGAGCCATGCCTAAACCCTCCGCATCAGGAGGTCAGGCAGGACAGCCCCGAGCGTGAAGCTGAAGGACAAAGGGAACGGGATTGGTTTGAGCCAGTCAGGCAGTCCAGCCAGTACCAGAAGGATCAGAGCAAGGATCTCTGGTATGGTCAGGCGAAGGTCGTAGCGCCTCCGTAGACCCCAGGCCAAGGCCAGCCGGAAGCCGACCCCAGCCGCTATGAGCAGCGTGAAGGTTGAAAGCATCTATACATCTCCATGAGAGCTTCTTTTGTATAGATGCTTGCTCTTACTCAGTTTTTGCGAGAGGCTCAGAAATTAGCGGCATTCAGAAGCGATTGCCTTGCGGTATCCAAGCTAAATTAGAAGATGTATTTTGGAGTGGTGTTAATGCTGAACTGGCTCAAGAAAGGCGCGATGGATACGACGGAAATCGTGAATGTCGCATTTAACAAAGCTGTGATGCAAACTGGCGCAGCGTTGGATAGCGAGACAGCAAAATGGCTTAAAGAAAGCACACTCTCAGCTATGGCAACTGCTGGAGACATAGCCAAGAACATGTCCGACCTCAATGGAGACGGAAAGATTGACTCCGAAGACCTGAAACTTGCAGCAAATAAAGCAGGAGTTGCTTGAGCCGAAATCCGAATTAATGATGCGTGATGACAAAGACATTGAGGCTCCGTTTGAAATTGGTTACCCAATCTTGCTTCCCTGCCGCACAACTATTTCTACCCAGAGAGGAAAGATAGAGCTATGAGAAAAACACTTACTTTCACCTTCATTCTAGTTTCGAATCTTTCAGGTTGCTCAACCCCAAGTGATGTCGCCGCAACTAAATCTCTGGGTGTTGTAACGGCGTCAGGTGATATCAATGCGGCAACTTATTGTGTAAGGAAGCGAAAGGAATCCGAGGGAACGCTGTATAACTCCGTTGCAGGTCTTGATTTCTTTCCAACTCCAAACGGAACAGAACTACACCTTTATGGACACGGAGATCATAGAGTAACTATGGCCATTGCCTACTATTCTAGGACGGAAAGCGGCTATTCTGTTGATGTGAAAGCCACGGAGCTTGCCAACGGCAACCAATTACTAAAATGGGTGCGATCCTGTGCATC
>NZ_JAKOEM010000044.1:0-4456 GCF_022321465.1 Ruegeria alba
GAAGCCGAAGCCGAAGCCGAAGCCGAAGCCGAAGCCGAAGCCGAAGCCGAAGCCGAAGCCGAAGCCGAAGCCGAAGCTACCCACGCGCCCGAGCATGACCCACAGCCTGCGCCACAGGCCGACGCGCGTCGTGGTGGTTTCGCCCCGGCGCTGATCGGTGGCGTTGTCGCGGCAGTGCTGGGCTTTCTGGCCGGACGTGCCGACCTGATCGACCCTCTGCTGCCGCCAGGCCTGCGCGCATCCGACGGTGCCGAGGCTATCGCTGCGCTTCAATCGAAACTTGATCAGCAGCAGGCAGCGCTGAGTGCCTTGAAATCCGATATCGGCAAGATCGAAATGCCCGATATCTCGGGCCTGTCCGCACAACTGGGCGATCTCTCCGCGCAACTTGCACCGCTTGCCTCCACTGCCAAGGATCTGACCACCCGTACCGATAGCCAAGCTCAGGACCTGACGGCACTGGCTTCCCGCCTGTCCGAGATCGAAACCCGCCCGGTGGCCGAAGGCGCCTCGCCCGAGGTGGTTGCCGCCTACGAGGCCGAACTGGCCCGCACGCGCGAGGCGCTGGCGGCGCAACGTGCCGAGGTCGAACAGATGGTGGCCGATGCGCAGGCGCTGAAGGCAACCGCCGCCGCCGATGCGCAACTGGCCGCCAATCGCGGTGCTCTGGCGCAACTGCGTAGCCAGCTTGAGGCCGGTGCACCCTATGCCGTACCGCTGGCGGCGCTGACCGCTGCCGGGCTCGACATCCCCGCGGCATTGTCCGGCCCGGCCGCCGACGGAGTCGCCTCGCTGGCTGTGTTGCGTGACACCTTCCCGCCCGCCGCCCGGGCCGCGCTCGCCGACCTGCGGGAAACGACCAAGGGAACCGGTCTTCTTGCCTTCCTGGAACGCCAGACCGGCGCCCGCTCGGTCACGCCCCGCGCAGGAGACGACCCCGATGCGGTACTGTCGCGGGCCGAGGCGGCGGTGACCGCTGGCGATCTGGCATCGGCGCTTGATCTTGTCGCGGGCTTGCCCGAGACGGCGCAGGCGGCCCTTGCTGACTGGGTTGCCCAGGCCAGCAGCCGCCACCAAGCGATTGCGGCAGCGGATACGCTGGCGCAAAGCCTGAACTCGAACTGAAGGACAGCCCATGCTGTGGTCATTGCTCAAGATCCTGGTTTTCGTCGCGATCATCGCATTGCTGGCACTGGGCGCCGGTTTCCTGATGGAGGCAAGCGGCGGTGTTCAGATCACCGTCGCAGGCACCGAATACACGCTGGGACCGCTGCAATCGGTGATCGGGTTCGGGCTGCTGGTGGTGGCGGTCTGGCTGTTCTTCAAGCTTTTGACGCTGCTCATCGCCACGCTGAAATTCCTCAATGGTGATGAAACCGCCCTGTCGCGCTATTTCGACCGGGGGCGTGAACGACGCGGCTATCAGGCGCTGACCGAGGGGCTGATGGCACTGGCCTCGGGCGAGGGGCGTCTTGCCATGGCCAAGGCCGTGCGCGCCGAGAAGCTGTTGCAGAAACCCGAATTGACCAATCTGCTGGTGGCGCAGGCGGCCGAGATGACCGGTGACACCAAGAAGGCGGCCGAAACCTATCGCAAGCTGGTCACCGATCAGAGCACCCGTTTTGTCGGTGTGCGTGGGATCATGAAGCAGAAACTGGCCGAGGGCGATGACGAGACCGCCCGCAAGCTGGCCGAAAAGGCGCTGGCACTGAAACCCCGCCACGAAGAAACCCAGGACGTGCTTCTGACGCTGCAGACGCGGGCGCAGGACTGGGCCGGCGCGCGGGCAACTCTGACCTCGAAGCTGAAGACGGGCACGCTGCCGCGAGACGTGTACAAGCGCCGCGATGCGGTGCTGGCGCTGTCGGAGGCACGCGATTTGTTGTCCGAGACTGCAAGTATCGACCAACAGGAACGCGCCATCGAGGCCAACCGCCTGTCCCCCGATCTGATCCCGGCGGCGGCCATGGCCGCGCGCGCCCATATCGCTAAGGGTAAACCAAAGAACGCGGCCAAGATTCTGACCAAGGCCTGGCAGGTACAGCCGCATCCCGATCTGGCCCATGCCTATGCCGAGATCGCGCCTGACGAGACCCCCGCCGCGCGGATCAAGCGCTTCGCCGCCTTGGCCAAGGCGCATCCGCAGCATGCCGAAACCCGGCTGATGATGGCCGAATTGAACATCGTCGCCGAGGATTTCCCCGAGGCGCGCCGGGCGCTGGGCGATCTGCTGGAACACTCCCCCGATGCGCGCGCCTATACGCTGATGGCCGCGATCGAGCGGGGCGAGGGCGCCTCGGACGCGGTGGTGCAGGGCTGGCTGGCGCGCGCGTTGACCGCGCCGCGTGGGCCGCAATGGGTTTGCGATAACTGCCAGCATATCCATGCCGCATGGGCGCCGGTCTGTGTCCATTGCAACAGCTTTGACACGCTCAGCTGGCGGGCACCGCAGGTCACCGATACGAGCGCTGTGACCACTGCGAACATGCTGCCTCTGATCGTCGGCGCGATCGAACAGCGCTCAAATGAGGCAGACGAGGTCGACGCCGAGTCCGATCAGGAGGAGGTTGAAGATGCGGTGGAGGCTCCTGACGAAGAAACGGAGGAGCCGCTATCACGTTGACCTCGGGCCGAGGGGTCCAAATGGTTCCGGCCACTACTTCGTATCTTCCAATATCAACGCCGCTCCCCGCGCGGCCAGCATCATCACCGGCGCGTTGGTGTTGCCGGACGTGATATTGGGAAACGCCGACGCATCTGCGACGCGCAGCCCTGTAATACCATGCACCCGCAGACTTGAATCTAGAACCGAATTGGAGGGATCGGTACCCATTCGGCACGTACAAGTCGGGTGAAAGACGGTGCTGGCGCGTGAGCGAAAATTCTCTAGCATCTCCTCGTCCGACATAGATACGATATCGGGGGTCAGCCTGTCTTGCGTTACTGCGCGGATCGCGGGTGTTTGCGCAAGGCTGCGCAAGATGTGGCTGGCTCGGACTGCCAATTGGCGGTCGGCTTCGGTGGCTAGAGAATTCGGCTGGATCTCAGGCGCGGTGTCTGGATTGGCCGAGGCTATTCGAATATGACCCCGGCTGGTCGGGCGGCACGGCTGTGCGCAGAGCAGGAAACCCGGTTCAGGGTCGATTCCGGTATTCCCCAGGGTATCCGTTACATAGGACATCGGGTTGCAATAAATCTGCATATCCGCCGTCGGGATACTTTCGTGCGACCGAACGAAGCCGCTGATCTGGTTTACCGGCAGGCTGAGTGGCCCCTTACGGGTCAGAAGGTATTGCAACCCGGCGACCATCTGTCCCCGCCAGCTCCCAAGCCGGTTGTTCAGGGTTTCCGCGTTCGCACGGTAGTAATGTGAGAGGCCAAGATGATCCTGCAACCCCTGACCGACCTGCTGGAGATCGTGTACGATTTTGATCCCATGCTGCTTCAGAAGGTGTGCCGGGCCGATTCCGGACAGCTGCAAGAGTTGCGGAGAGTTTATTGCGCCAGCAGACAGGATAACCTCGCGTCGGGCGTGTACGGTTGTGATAGCGCCACCTTGGCGGTAACGAACGCCAGTAGCGCGCGCGCCTTCCAGCAGAACCCGCTCGACCAACGCAGCTGAGACCAACCGCAGATTTCCCCGTTTAAGAGCGGGCCTCAGAAAGGCATCCGCGGCCGACCATCGGCGTCCTGCGCGTAAGGTTCCGCGCAGCCGGGTCATCCCTTCGGCATCGCTCCCATTCAAGTTTGGGGATATGGCCCAGCCCATCTGTCGCGCTGCTGAAAGGAAATGCTCGGAAAACGGGTGCATTCGTGTACCGACATCGCTGACGACAAGCGGCCCGTTTCCGATGTCGCCCTCTGGTCCGGTCTGCGTTTCGATCTCCTCGTAGGTGCGGCGCACGTTATCCCAATTCCAGCCATTGGCACCGGCCCGCTCCCAATCGTCAAAATCCTGCGGCAGGCCACGCAGATAGGCCATCGCATTGATCGAACTCGATCCACCGACCACCCGGCCCCGGGGCCAATACGCCCTGCGCCCGTTCAGGCCCGGGTCGGGCTGAGCCATGTAGCGCCAGTTCACACGCGCGTCGTTGAAGGTCTTTCCATATCCAAGCGGCACCTTGATCCAGAACCGCCGGTCGCTGCCGCCAGCCTCTATCAGCAGAACCTTGTGGCGGCCCGATGCGGACAGCCGGTCAGCCAGAACACAGCCCGCCGATCCGGCGCCGACAATAATATAGTCGAAAATGTCCAAGGGCATCTGAGCCGACCCGTTCCTGTCTTGTGCATCCAGCTCTTGATCTGGTCGCACGGAAAGATCGGCAACTCAAACAACGCCTTTTGGCCCTGAGGCATCAATGTCGTTGCAAGTTTCGCCCGGCGCCCGTTTCCGGGCGCCGGGTTGGTTTCAGAATACCACGACCGAGCGGATGCTTTCGCCCGCGTGCATCAG
>NZ_JAKOEM010000045.1:0-4256 GCF_022321465.1 Ruegeria alba
TCGACCCTTACGGCTGCGTATTTGAACTCTGGTATTTTTCCGTATGGGTCGAGGGCTGCGTTTGTGAGGATGTTTGCGGCGGCTTCGACATAGGCGAAGGGGAGGAAGACGTTGTCCTGTGCGATGGCGCGGTCGGCGCGGACCATGACCTGGACGCTGCCGCGCCGTGTGGTGAGGCGGATCATGTCGCCGGGCTCGATGCCCATGGCGCGCAGGGTGGCGGGGTGCATCGAGCAGTTGGCCTCGGGCTCGACCGCGTCGAGCACGGTGGCCCGCCGGGTCATCGAGCCGGTGTGCCAATGCTCCAGCTGCCGCCCGGTGATCAGCACGAAGGGATAGTCCGCATCGGGCCGCTCGTCGGGTTCGACGATCCTGGCCGGGGTGAAGCGGGCCCGCTTGTTGGCGCGCGGGAAGCCGTCGCCAAAGACGATGGCCTGGCCCGGATCCTCGGGGCTGAGCGAGGGATAGGTCACCGCCTCGCCCTCGAGCCGCTCCCAGGTGATGTTGTCGAGCGATTTCATGTTCCGCTTCATCTCGGCAAAGACCTGGCTGGGGTGGGTGTAATCCCAGTCGAGGCCCAGGCGCCTGGCCAGTTCCACCTCGATCCACCAGTCTTCGCGCGCCTCGCCCGGGGGCGCCACGGCGGGGCGGCCCATCTGCACCTGGCGGTTGGTATTGGTCACGGTGCCGGTCTTTTCCGCCCAGGCGCTGGCCGGCAGGATCACGTCGGCATAGTTCGCCGTTTCCGTCAGGAAGATATCCTGCACCACCAGGTGGTCGAGCATCGCCAGCGCGGCGCGGGCGTGGTCCACATCGGGGTCGGACATGGCCGGGTTCTCGCCCAGGATATACATGCCCCTGATGTCGCCATGGTGGATCGCATGCATGATCTCGACCACGGTCAGCCCCTTCTGGTTCGAGAAGTCGCCCGAGTTCCAGACAGAGGTAAAGGCCGAGCGCACGCCATCATCGGTGACCGACTGGTAATCGGGCAAAAACATCGGGATCAGCCCCGCATCGGACGCGCCCTGCACGTTGTTCTGACCGCGCAGGGGGTGCAGGCCCGCGCCGGGCTTGCCCACATTGCCGGTCATCAGCGCCAGAGAGATCAGGCAGCGCGAGTTGTCGGTGCCATGGATATGCTGGCTGACGCCCATGCCCCAGAAGATCATGCCCGCCTTGCCCGCCGCGAATGTGCGCGCCGCGTCGCGCAAATCACCGGCCGCGATGCCGCAGATGGGCTCCATCTTCTCAGGGCTGTACTCGGCCAGATGCGCCTTCATCTCCTCCCAGTTCTCGGTGAACTGGTCGATATAGGCCTGGTCATACAGCCCCTCTTCGACGATCACGTTCATCATCGCGTTCAGCATCGACACATCCGCGCCCGGCTTGAACTGCAACCGGTGGGTGGCAAAGCGGCCCATGCCGACGCCGCGCGGGTCGCAGACGATCAGCTTGCCGCCGCGTTTGGTGAACTGCTTGAAGTAGGTCGCCGCCACGGGATGGTTCTCGATCGGGTTGCAGCCGATCACGATGGCCACATCCGCGTTCTCGATCTCGTTGAAGGTCGCGGTCACCGCGCCCGAGCCGACATTCTCGAGCAGCGCCGAGACCGAGGAGGCATGGCAGAGCCGGGTGCAATGGTCGACATTGTTATGGCCAAAGCCCTGGCGGATCAGCTTCTGGAACAGATAGGCCTCTTCGTTCGAGCATTTGGCGCTGCCGAACCCCGCCACATAGCTGCCCTTCTGCGCGCGCAGATCGGCCAGGCCGCGGGCGGCAAAATCCAGCGCCTCCTCCCAGCTCGCCTCGCGGAAATGGCTCAGCGGATTGCCCGGGTCGACGTTCAGCCCCTTGGGCGCGCCCTCCCGCCGGATCAGCGGCTTGGTCAGCCGGTGCGGGTGGTCGATATAGTCAAAGCCGAACCGCCCCTTGACGCAGAGCCGGCTTTCATTGGCCGGACCGTCGACGCCGGTCACGTATTTGATCTTGTTGTCCTTGACCTTGAAGCTCAGCTGGCAGCCCACGCCGCAGAACGGGCAGACGGATGTCACCTCGCGGTCGTAATCGGCGCTGTCGCCATGCTGATAGCTGTCCAGCACGGTCGCCGGCATCAGCGCGCCGGTCGGGCAGGCCTGCACGCATTCGCCGCAGGCCACGCAGGTCGAGGCGCCCATCGGGTCGTTCTGGTCGAACACCACCTGCGCCCCGGCCCCGCGCCCGGCCATGCCGATCACGTCGTTCACCTGCACCTCGCGACAGGCGCGCACGCAGAGATTGCAGTTGATGCAGGCATCCAGATTGACCCGCATCGCCACATGGCTGTCGTCGAGCAGCGGCACATGCGCCGCGTCGCGGGCCGGAAAGCGGCTCTCGCTCACCCCGTTCAGATCGGCCATGGCGTGGAAATGGCTGGACGCGTCATGCGCCACCTCGGGCTGGTCGGCCAGCAACAGCTCGACCACCATCTTGCGGGCGCCCTCGGCGCGGGCGCTGTCGGTGGTGACCACCATGCCCTCGGCCACCGGCCGGATGCAGGAGGCCACCAGCGTGCGCTCGCCCGCGACCTCGACCATGCAGGCGCGGCAATTGCCGTCCGGGCGATAGCCCGGGTCGGGCTTGTGGCAGAGATGCGGGATCACCAGGCCGCGGCCATGCGCCGCCTCCCAGATGGTCAGCCCCTCGGGCACGGTGACCTCTTCGCCATTGAGGGTGAAGCTCACCATCTCGACATGTGCGCCGTCGGCCATCTCAGATCTCCTCCGCGAAGTGTTTCATGGTCAGCCGGATCGGGTTCGGCGCCGCCTGGCCCAGACCGCAGATCGAGGCATCCGCCATCACCTGGCACAGCTCTTCCAGCAGCGGCCGGTCCCAGTGTTCGGCCTGCATCAGCTGGACCGCCTTTTCGCAGCCCGCCCGGCAGGGGGTGCACTGGCCACAGCTCTCGTCCTCGAAAAAGCGCAGCATGTTCAGCGCCGCGTCGCGCGCGCTGTCCTGCTGGCTCAGCACCACCACCGCCGCCGAGCCGATGAAGCTGCCATGCGGCTGCAACGTGTCGAAGTCGAGCGGGATGTCATCCATGTCGGCCGGCAGCAGGCCCGAGGACGGGCCGCCCGGCTGATAGGCCTTGAACACATGGCCCGCCGCCATGCCGCCCGCCGCCGCGATCACGTCGCGGATGGTCGAGCCCGCCGGCAGCAGATGCACCCCGGGCTTCGCCACCCGGCCCGAGACCGAATAGCTGCGCAGGCCCTTGCGGCCATTCTTCTCGACCGAATTCAGAACCTCGGGTCCCTCGCGGCAAATCCGCGCAACCCAATGCAATGTCTCGATATTATGGACCAGCGTCGGACGGTCGAACAGACCCACCTGCGCCACGAAGGGCGGCCGGTGCCGGGGCAGCCCGCGCTTGCCCTCGATGCTCTCGATCATCGCGCTTTCTTCGCCGCAGATATAGGCGCCCGCGCCCCGGCGCAGGTCGATATAGCCTTTGGCCACGATCCCGGCCGCCTCCAGCGCCGCGATCTCGGCGGCCAGGATCTCCAGCACGGCGGGATATTCGTCGCGCATGTAGATATAGCAGGTCTCGGCCTCGACCGCCCAGGCCGCGATCAGCATGCCCTCGAGGAACAGATGCGGCACCCGCTCCAGGTAATGGCGGTCCTTGAAGGTGCCCGGCTCGCCCTCGTCGCCATTCACCGCCAGGTAACGCGGACCCGGATTGGCCCGCACAAAGCCCCATTTGCGCCCCGAGGGGAAACCCGCGCCGCCCAGACCGCGCAGGCCCGCCGACAGCACGCTGTCCTGCACCGCCTCCCAGTCGCCGCCCGCCCGCAGGTCCTTGAGCACCGCGTAGCCGCCCGCCGCCGCATAGGCGTCGAACCCCTCGTAATCGGGCAGATGCGCATGGGTATCGCCCGCCGCGATCGCCGCCCGCACCTTCTCCGGCGTGGCGTGATCGATATGGTTATGGCCCAGCTCCAGCACCGGCGCCGTGTCGCAGCGCCCCATGCAGGGCGCCCGCAACACCCGCACCTGGCCCGGATCGAGCCCCTCTTCCAGCGCCGCGCGCAGCTGCTCGGCCCCGGCCAGCTCGCAACTCAGCGAATCGCAGACCCGGATCGTCAGCGCCGGCGGCGGTGTCTCGCCCTCCTTCACCACGTCAAAATGCGCGTAAAAGGTTGCGGTCTCGTAAACCTCCGCCTGCCCCAGCTTCATCTCGAACGCCAAAGCCGCAAGATGATCCGCCGACAGAT
>NZ_JAKOEM010000046.1:0-4201 GCF_022321465.1 Ruegeria alba
TCGAAACCGAGACTGATCTTGAGGGGATCGCCGATCCTGAAGCGGACGGTGGAGAAGGCCCTGGCGGTGCTGCGGCCACCACCGGACCTGACGATCAGCGCCTGGGCGGACCAGAACCGGAGGCTGAGCTCTGAAGCCAGCGCCGAGCCGGGCCAATGGCGCACCAGCCGGGCCGAATATCAGCGCGGCATCATGGATGCGATCTCGGATCCCAGTGTCGAGACCGTGGTTGTCATGTCATCTGCACAGACAGGCAAGACCGAAACCCAACTTTGTTGTGTCGGCTACCACATCGACCAGGACCCGGCACCGATCATGGTGGTGATGCCGACCGAGCGCGATGCAGAGACCTGGTCGAAGGACCGTTTCTCGCCGATGGCGCGGGACACGCCCTGTCTGCAGGACAAGATCGCCAACCCGAAGTCCCGCGATGGCAACAACAAGATCCTGCACAAGCGGTTCCCGGGTGGGCATCTGACCATCGTCGGGGCCAATGCGCCCTCGGGACTAGCAAGCCGGCCGATCCGGTTGCTGCTCTGCGACGAGGTGGACCGCTATCCGTTCAGCGCCGGTGCCGAGGGCGACCCGGTCAACCTCGCGAAGAAACGCACGGTGACCTTCTGGAACCGCAAGATCGTGCTGGTCTCGACGCCGACGAACAAGGGCGCGAGCCGGATCGAGGCGGCCTTTGAGGAAAGCGACCAGCGCCGGTTCTGGGTGCCATGTCCCGCCTGCGGGGCGGAACAGGTGCTGACCTGGGAGCAGGTCAAGTGGGACAAGGCGGAGGATGGCAGCCATCGTCCGGAAACGGCGCGCTACCATTGCGTGGATTGTGATGCGCCATGGAAGGATGAGACCCGCTGGGCGGCCATCTCGAAGGGGCGCTGGATTGCGGAAGCCCCCTTCGCGGGAACCGCCGGGTTCCATCTGAACGAGATCTATTCGCCCTGGGTGCGGCTCGAGGCCATGGCCAAGGCGTTTCTGTCTGCCCGCGCCGGTGGGGACGAGACGATGAAGACCTTCGTCAATACCTCGCTGGGCGAGACCTGGATGGAAAGCGGCGAGGCCCCGGACTGGCAGCGGCTGCAGGGTCTCAAGGAAGACTGGCGTGCGGGCACGGTGCCGGCAGGTGGTCTGTTCCTGACCGCCGGCGCCGATGTGCAGAAGGACCGGATCGAGGTCGATGTCTGGGCCTGGGGCAAGGGTCTGCAGAGCTGGCTTGTCGATCATATCGTGATCGAGGGCGGGCCCGGCGATCCGGCCTGCTGGCAGAAGCTTTCGGACCTGCTGAGCCGGACATGGCAGCACGCGAGCGGCACGCAAATGACCATCGCGCGGCTGGCGATCGATACGGGCTACGAGACCGCCGCCGTCTATGCCTGGGCGCGGCAGGTGGGATTTGCGCAGGTCGCGCCGGTGAAGGGGCTCGAAGGCTTCAATCGCGCAAGCCCGGTGACAGGTCCGACATTTGTGGATGCAACCATCGCCGGCAAACGCCTGCGGCGTGGCGCGCGGCTCTGGTCTGTGGCGACCTCCACGTTCAAGGCGGAGACATATCGTTTCCTGCGGCTTGAGCCGCGGGTGGAGTCCAGCCCGGCGGATGGAGAGCGGTTTCCTCCTGGCTTCATCCATCTGCCGGGCTGGATCGACGCCGAATGGCTGAAACAGCTGACGGCTGAGCAACTGGTCACGGTCAAGACCAAACGCGGCTTCGCAAAACTCGAGTGGCAGAAGCTGCGCGAGCGCAACGAGGCGCTGGATTGCCGGGTCTATGCAAGGGCGGCTGCGTGGATCCTCGGCGCGGATCGATGGTCGGAGGCCCGTTGGGAGGAACTGGCAGCGCAGTTCGCGGTCAACGACACCAGGGACAACGCCTCAGTCACGACACAGCAACCGACCCGCAGGGCACATGTCCGGCGCGTCGCGCGATCGAGTTACATGGGGTGAGCCGCGAGGGCCAGATCGTTCAATGCAGGCAGCACTTCTTGAACTTCTTGCCGCTGCCACAAGGACAGGGATCGTTGCGGCCGACCTTGGGCATCTCGCGCTGGAAGGGTTCGCTGGCGAAGTCGTACAGCCAGTCGTCGCGATAGCCTCGTTGCTTTCGATCCTGCTGGTACTTGTCGGAAAAGCAGTACCAGCCGGACAGTTCGTCGACGGCGCTCTCGATGGGGCGGGTATTGCGGCTTCGGTGAAACCAGCTGGACGTGCCGTTTTCGATCGCCTCCCGCAGGGTGTTCCGGAAATCGTCGACTGTCGAAAGGTCCGGGGAAATCCATTCGTCTTCGTAGGCCTGGACAACCATGGGCTCGAGATGGGCGAGGCCGAGTTCGGCCACTGCGAAGGCCCAGGTATCCCATAGCTCTTCCGGCTTCTCCATGTCGGTGGAATGGAAGGTCTCCATGTAGGCCTTGATGTCGGGCGCCTTGTCCGGATGGCTGCGCGCGATCATGACGAGCGCGTCGATCATCTGGCTCCGCACAAAAACGTCGGCAGCAGGATCTTCGATGACCTCGAGGATTGGCGCCAGATCGCCGTCGAACACCCCGGCGATGACCCGGGAGGTGCCTTCGGTCAATGCGTCGCCGAGCACGACCTCGAGAAAATCGGTGTCGCGCCTCAGCAGCCCGGCGAGCGGCCTGTAGGCTGCGGCATCGCGCCACTCACCGAGCAGGAAATAGGCGAACAGGAAGACTGAAAGATCATCTTCCGCAACCGTATCCGGCCCGGCGCGGCGAAGGCGGTGGATCAGGTCGAGAAACACCGGGATCATCTCCTCCCGGCGCTCGCCGGCCGCAATCATGGCGGTGCGCGGAAACCCTTCGGGGGCGGCGAGTGCGGTGAAGATCTCTTCGGGGGTCACGATCGACTCTCCATGCCTTGTGTCATGGCCGGGACATATCCCAACCAACCAACCTGCGCCACAGGCGCATTTGCCGACAGGAAAGACCAATGGCCACGGCTGCAGAACTCCGCGCCCGCCGCGACGCGCTCACCACTCAGCGCTCCTCCGGCGTGGCCCGCGTCAGCTATGACGGCAAGACGGTCGACTATCGGAGCCTGGCCGAGATCGACCGGGCCATCGAGGCGCTCGATCGCGAGATCGCCGCGGCCGAGGGCCGACGCATGGTGCGCCATGTGCGCGTAACGGCGACCAAGGGCCTCTGAGCAACATGGGCCTCTTCGATCGCTTTCGCCGTCGGTCCGCCGGCGGCCCGGCTGCCATGCGCGCCCGCCTCGAAGGCGCCATGGCGAAACGCCGGTTGCGTGGCTGGAATCCGCCGCTCGAAAACATCAACGCGCTGGTCGCCTCGGGTGGTCCCCGGCTGCTGGCACGCTCCCGCGAGTTGGTGGTGACCAACGGCTATGCGGCGAACGCCTGCGAAGCCTTTGCCGCGAACCTCGTGGGCGACGGGATCAAGCCCTCCTCGCTGATCGGGGAGGCCGACCTGCGCAACCGGGTGCAGCGGCTCTGGCTCGCCTGGACCGACGAGGCCGATGCCGACGGTCTGACCGACTTCTACGGGCTGCAGGCCATGGTGGCGCGCGAGATGTTCGTCGCCGGCGAATGCTTCGTCCGCCTGCGCCCGCGGCGCGCCGAGGACGGGCTGCTGGTCCCGCTGCAATTGCAACTCCTGCAATCCGAGATGCTGCCCTTCGAGAAGACGGAAACGGCGGCCAATGGCAACCGCATCCGCTGCGGGATCGAGTTCGATCTGATTGGCCGGCGGGTCGCCTATCACTTCCGCCGCCGCCATCCCGGTGACAGCACCGACCAGGGCGCGGTGATCCCTGAGACGGTGCGCGTACCGGCCGCGGATGTGCTGCACATCTACCGGCCCATCGACGCGGGCCAGATCCGGGGCCTGCCGCATGTGGCCCCGGCGATGGTGCGGCTCTTCCTGCTCGACCAGTACGACGACGCCGAACTCGACCGGAAGAAGACCGCGGCGATGTTCGCGGGCTTCATCACCAAGACCGCGCCGGAAGACCCGATGATGGGTGAGGCCGAAGCCGATCTGGACGGGGCGGCCATTGCCAGCCTCGAGCCCGGCACCATGCAGGTGCTCTTGCCAGGCGAAGACGTGAAGTTCTCGTCTCCGGCCGATGTCGGCAGCAGCTATGAGGCCTTCCAGTATCGCACCTTGCTTGCGGTCTCGGCCTCGCTCGGGCTGCCCTATCACCTCGTCACCGGCGATGT
>NZ_JAKOEM010000047.1:0-4096 GCF_022321465.1 Ruegeria alba
CCCAGCGGAGCCATGGCCTGCCCTGCAAGATCGAGGGATCTGGCCCGCGCGGCATCCGCACGTCCGCGCGCGGCATCGACAGCAGCAACCAGCCCAAGATCGGGCACGGTGAGCGGATTGTCGGCAAAGGCGCGGTCGAAGGCCGCTTGTGCAACGCTTGCAGCATTGGATGCGGCCCCTTCGAAGCGGTTTTCGATCTGGCCCAGGTCGAGATCGGGCACGACCGGAATGCGCCGTTCGACCCCGAGGGCCTCGAGCCCGGCATTCACACCGGAGATGAAGGTGTTGATCCGGGCAACGACACCGTTCAGCATCGCCTCGACGCCGGCAATCAGGCTGTTGGCGGCCTGGAAGGCGATATCGCCGATCGCGGCGGGCAGCAGGCCCCAGATCGCCTTGATCGCTTCGAAGGTGCCTTCAAAGCTGTTCACGGCGGCATTCGCAAAGCCCACCACGGATTCAAGTGCGCCCTGCAACGCGGAAGCCGTCACGGCCTGGACCCCGGCAAACCCGGCCTCAAAGGCTGCAACGACACTGGCTGCGCCCAGACCAATCCGCTCCCAGACTTCGGAGACGAGATCGCCGAGCAGCGCCATCGCGTTGCCGAACCCGCCCGCACCCGAGACGAGGCGCGTGAACTGATGTACGAGTTCGCCCGCGCCGACAATCAGCGCCCCGATGCCGGTGCGAATGAGGGCGCCGCGCAGGACGACCAGCGCGGTGGCGAGTCCGCGCACGGAGAGGGCTGCAACTGTGAGGCCTGCGACCCAGCGGCCCGCGAGGAAGGCGGCAAAGGTGGCCGCGTAAGTGGTCAGGCGGCCAATGTTGTCGAAGAGCCCGGTGAGGACCCGTCCAAGCGGGCCGGTGCGGTTCGCGAGAGCGGCCATGGCATCGGCCACAGCTTCCAGCGCGGGGGCCGCGGCAACGGCCAGCTGGTTCGACAGCCCGCGCCAGATGAGCCCAAGCCGGGAAATCGCATCGTTCGTCCGCTCGATCTGGTCGGCATCCTGCTCGGAGACGACAACGCCGAAGGCGCGGACGTCTTCTGTCGCCTGGCGCAGCGTCGCGGTGTCGATGCGTGACATGGCGATGGAGCCTTCCTCGCCGAAAAGCTGACCCGCAACGGCCGCACGTTCGGCCGCCGGCACGAAGTCTTCTAGCCGCGAGTTGATGGCGCCCACGCGCGCGTCGAGCGGCAGGGCGATCAGTTCATTGGCCGAGAGCCCCAGCCGGTCCAGCGCGTCAGCGGCCGGGCCTGTCCCGGTGGCCGCCTGGCTCAGCCGCCGGGTGAGGTCCTTGGTCGCCTGCTCAATCCCGGACATCGACACGCCTGCCAACTCGCCGGCACGCTCGAGCGTCTGGATCGAGGCAACGGTGGTGCCGAGCGATTGCGCGAGCTTGGCTTGTGCATCGACCGTCTCCAAACCCGAGCGGACCATGGCGACACCCGCGGCCATGGCAGCGGCGACGGCTGCAGCGGCAGCCACCTTCACCCGGCGCGCAAAACCCGCGAGCCGGGCGTTCGCCGCCTCCATCTCGCGGCTGAGGCGGCCGAACCCACGCGCCCCGGCCTCGCCGACACCTTCCAGTTCGGCGCGCACCTGGCGGCCGCCGACCGCAGCAAGGCGGACAGAAACCTTCTTCTCAGCCATCGGGACGTTCCATCTGTTCGTTGTACTTGGCCACCATCACCGCTTCGATGACGGGCAGAAGTTCGGCTGTGGCCAGAGGCGGGATGCCGAGGGCATCCCCGAGCGCGAGCGCCGCCGACATGTCCCAGCCGATCACCGCGCCGGGCAGAATACGCAGTTGACCGCCGAGACGACCGACCAGATCCCAGACCTGCCAACCCTCATGGGTCAGCGGCTGGTTCGCACGGCCCGGGCAGCGCGGGCACGGGCCTTGGCAGGCTTGGCAGTATCGCTCGCCCCCGCCGAAGGACCACTCGGCGAGCGCGCGGAGGCGTTTTTTTCCTGTTCCAGCAGCAGGCCTTTCGAGACGTAAGCGAGCTGGAAGGCCTCGAAGATCGGCCAGACATCGAGCAGCGCGTCGATGGCCTCAGGGCTGGGACCAATCGGCTTTCCGTCCGCATCTCCGATGCCCTCCCAGGTGAGCACCGCGCGGCGAGCCAGTGCCTTGGCGAAGGCGACGGCACGCTCCTCGTCGGGAGCCTCTTCCGGCACCGCCTCGACGGCGGGATCGCTGCGGGTCGCCACCATCAGCGCGGTCGTCAGCGGGCGCAGTTGCACGCGCACGCCGGGGGCGAGATCGTGCCAGCGAGGGGTGTTGGTCAGGTCGAGCGTCAACATTCTCAGTACACCTCGATGTCGTTGATCAGGGTTGCTGTGCACATCCGGCCGACGACGCTGTCGCGGGCGGCCTGCCAGTCGAAGGTGGCCTGCACGCCCTGCGGCCCGGAAATCTCGATCCGGGGGCGTGGCAGATAGACGGCGTGCACGGTAAAGGTGAAGCTCTCGCCGGACGGCAGGACGTAGGCGAACTCGAGCTCGCACGGATCGCCATTGATCGCCTGCGTCACAAGCGTGCTGTCGGCGAAGCGCACCTCGATGGATCCCGTCAACGCGGCGATGGACGGGTCCGCGCCGTCGATGCGACCGTCCGAACGGATGGTCTCGATCCGGTCGAGGTTGTTGGCGTAGGTGATGTCGGCAGAGACCACATTGCCGAGGGCCGAGCCGTTCCGGGTGATCGACCCATTGAAATGGCCGAACCGTTTCAGCTCCAGCCCGGTGGGCGTGCCGGCGCTGGTGGTCGTACCGACCGTCTCGCCCTGCGCCACCAACCGGGCGGTGGCCGTCAGCAGGCCGGACCGCTGCATCTGCCAGGTGATCTGGTCGAGAACGCAGCCGGAATACATGGCAAAGCGCGGCACCTCCGGCATGCCGGTCTCGATAGAGAGGCTTGGCAGCACCCACGCCCCGGACTGGAACTCGTGCGTCCAGGGGCCGGTGCCGGTGGTAGTCGGCGCCCCGAAGGCGGCCTTCAGCCAGAAGCCAAAGGCCTCCGCGTCGAGCGGCACGACGACGTCGCCGTCGGCCGTCACCGCGTCCTTGATCGGCGCCAGCGGATCGCGGCCGTAGCCGAGCAGCTCGGAGTTCAGCAGCGGCTGCTCCGCGCCGAGCGTGGTACTGGCGAAAGGCATCTTCGTGAAGCCGCCTGCAGGCGGCGTGCCATAGGTCGTCTCGAACGCAAGCGCCATCTGCGCCCGCGCCCCTTGGGCTCGTGCCATGATCAGTTCCTTTTGTGGTGTTCAAGAAGTGACCGTCGATCCCGCCACATTGGCCATGCCCATGAGGAAGAACGACCGTGGCGTCTTAAGGCGCCTGCAGCGCACAGGTTCGAGATGTCAGCGTCTGTCGTTTCAGACGACCCGGCCGCTCCGCGCCCAGGACACGGCATCGTCCAGCCTGTCGTCACCCCAGAAGACCTCTCCATCCACGAGGAAACTGGGTGCGCCGAAGACACCGAGAGTTTTTGCCTTTTCGGTCTCAAGGGCCAGGGCATCTTCGATTTGGGCCGAGTTCGCGATTTCGATGATCCGAACCGGATCCTGGCCAATTTCTTTCAGGCTATCCGAGAGATTTGGCTCGCTTCCGGCGGGCTCACCCTGCTGAAACCATCTTCGATAGGTCGCAACGGCGTAGTCCTCGCCCCATCCCTCCTTCATGCCGAGGAGCGCGACCTGATTGGCGAGCGCCAGATTCTGAAGCGGATATGGTGCAGGCAAGCTGGCCGATAGGCCGTATTTTGCAGCACGACGTTCAATATCTCGCCACATGTAGGCGGATTTGGACGGTTTGTCGGCAAACGGGATGTTTTTCTGCTCGATCATGATCGAGCGTACGTTGAACGGCCGCCAGGTAATCTTCACACCGTGCTCACGGACATAGACCGGCAGGCGCATCACTGTCAGGAAGCTATAGGTGCTTCCGATCGAGAACCAGAAATCTATCGGCCTCATTCCCTGTCCTCCGTCAAGCCGCTCGAAGAAGACTAGGTTTCGGGGCCATATCACGCAAGCGGGTCGGCCGTGGTGTAGTGTAGCACCACCGGGATCACGGCCGCCTTCAGGCTC
>NZ_JAKOEM010000048.1:0-4034 GCF_022321465.1 Ruegeria alba
GGCGGCGACAATTACGTCACCGTCGCGATCCTGCAGAACACCACCGCAACCGACTTCTCCGAGGCCAACTTCTTCCCGCCATACCCGCCAGATGGAAGCGGCGTGACTGGTGCGGTAACGACAGGAACGGCAGCAGGGGAAACCCTTGACGGAACCTTTGGCGATGACTCGATCACCGGGCTCGGCGGCAATGACACTATCCGTGGTGGCAATGGTGCCGACACACTGGACGGTGGCTCAGGGGCCGATCAATTGTCTGGCGGATTTGGTGACGACCTACTGATTGGCGGGGCCGACGCAGACACATTCATCTTTGGCCTCGGGGAAGGTGCCGACACCATTCAGGACTTCGAGCTGGGCGTAGACTCCCTGGCGCTGACCGGTGGACAGGCGATCGCGTCCTTGACAGAACTGGACACGGACTTGTCCGGCGCCGCGGACACCACGTTGGTTACGTTTGGCGATGCGTCTACCGTGCTGCTGATGGGTGTCACCGGAGTGAGCGATCCCGAAATGCTCTGATTTTTTCGACGGCGGCGCTGGTAAAGCCACGTCGCCGTCAATTTGGTCCGTGGGCTGGTTTTCGGGGTAGCGCAGAACCGCGCTGCCATGTCCCGGAGCTCCGGGTATCAGAAGCGGTCATTGGTTGACTGCGTAGCATTTGGAAATATGGGCTCTGAGCCCGTATTCGCGGCGTTTGACATTAACGTCGCCTGCCGAAGCGTGAATGTCTCGGGTGCGACGGGCAAGGCCAAAGATCAATGGCTTGGCGTTTGTGGCGAACGGCCGGTTTCCTGCGTTCTGAGCCAAGGTGCGTGCCGCGGTCGCATTGGGCCGCTTCGAGCCCATACTGTGAATTGGCGAGGTGCGCAGAAACCGTCGCGAAGGGCGGCAAGCGGACATAACCCACGATATTGACGGCGAAGCGCACCGTTTCCTTGCCGCCCTACCGCCGCAGAGCAAAGCCATCAAACCGACCGCGCGTCCTTCGCATCATGAAAAGTTGGGTCACGGACAGCCGTGCGGATGAAGCACTCGTTTTTGGCCGTGCAACCGAACGCCCAGTAACCTGCTCGATTTGACCACGAGATATGGTTGATCCTGCTCAAAGCATAGAGCGCGATTCAGTCATATCAATTAGGTTATGAAGCGCGCAACATCACCAGATCTCGACTTCATCGGTTTTGAAGCTGCCGGGACAATTCCAGGCTTGCTGAAGTGTCGGGCTGAACGAACTCCGAACGCCGTAGCTTACTCCGAGTTTGACGACGGAACGTGGCGGGATGTGACTTGGAGTGAAATGGAGCGAATAGTTACCCGCTATCGTGTTGCGCTAGATCAGGCAGGCATGGAGGAGGGCGACCGGGTAGCGATCTTGCTGCGGAATTGCATCGACTGGATCGCCTTCGACATCGCGGCCATGGCAAACGGTTTGATGACCGTGCCACTCTATCTTCAAGACAGCGAGGCCAATATCGACTTTGTCCTTTCCAACTGTGGCGTACGGCTGTGTCTTGTCGAGAGCGTGCAGCGATTAGAGGCAGTGAAGCCCGCTCTCGAAAGCGGCGGTACTTTGAGGCAAATTTGGGTGCGCGGAAATAGTGAGGTGCATGAGCAAGTCTGCGGAAGCAAGGTCCGCCGTCTTGGCGAGGTCTTGGACCTGGCAGAGGGTGACCCTGGGCCAATCCGATGCGCGCCAAAGGACACCGCCACGATCATACATACCTCGGGCACGACAGGTAGGCCTAAGGGAGCCATGTTGTCCCATTATGCTCTTCTGTGGGATGCCGAGGCGGTTGCAGTGAACATTCCGCCTCTGACAAACGACGTCTTTTTGTCCCTGCTGCCACTCAGCCATGCGTTTGAGCGCACCATGAGCTACCATCTGGCGATGATGGGTGGCTCGAGGGTAGTATTCGCTCGAGCGATAGAAACTCTGAAGCAGGACATTTCTGAAGTACGGCCGACGATCCTGGTGGCCGTGCCGCGCCTTTATGAGCGGTTTTACGAAGCGATCGTCAAGGAAGCCTCAAAAAGTTCGCTCAAGAGTTGGCTAGTAAAGAAGACCGTGGCGATTGGCTGGCGGCGTTTCGAAGCGCGTCACGGCAGGGCTAATATGTTCAGTCAGATGGCGAGCTTGCTTTTCTGGCCATTGCTAGAGCGGCTGGTCGCACGCCCTATCATTCACGCCTTTGGTGGGCGCCTGCGTGTTGCAGCCAGTGGCGGCGCTCAATTATCGACGAAGGTGAGCCAATTCCTGATCGGCGTCGGCCTGCCGCTTGTTGAGGGTTACGGTCTGACAGAAGCTGCTCCCGTCGTCAGTGGGACCACCTTTGAGGACAGTTTGCCTGGTTCCGTTGGCAAGCCGCTTCGCGGGATCGAAACCCGACTTACCGCCGAGGACGAGTTGCTGGTCCGGTCACCAGCCCTTATGCAAGGCTATTGGAATGACCCCAAAGGTACCGCCTCTGCCATCGACGAGGAGGGCTGGTTGCACAGTGGCGATACAGCGGAATTTCGCGAGGACCACTTATTTATTACAGGACGGTTGAAGGACGTCATCGTCCTATCAACAGGCAAAAAAGCCGCTGCTGCAGAGATCGAGGCGGGGATCCAGGCGGACCTGCTTTTTGAACAAAGCTGCGCATTAGGCGATAATCGCCCGTTCGTTTCAGCGATACTGGTGCTGAATCGTGACCACTGGGCCGCATTCGCCGGACGCCACGGTCTCAATCCAGATTTACCCAATGCGCAGGCGGCGAACGCGGCCATCATGGCGCGTGTGGCGCAACTTTTGCGGGATCATCCTGAATATGCCCAAGTACGTGCTGTTCATAGTCAAGTGCAGCCCTGGACGGTTGAAGACGGAAGCTTGACGCCGACCTTGAAAATCAAGCGACATGTCATCCAAGAGCGCTATCGGTCCGAGATTGAAGCGCTATACGCACAACAGACGTCGCGGCGGAGTTCTGGCGGTTAACATGAACAGAGGGCGAATGTTTGGAACCAAGTACGTCGCCTTGTGAAGGTCAGGCCCATGCTTGATTTCAAGAAACGCAAAAGCACTAAGCCTGGGATTGCAAGGCGATCCACGGTCGATCCTGCGAAAATGTCCACGGCCGAGCGTGCTGAATTGATGAGTTTACTCTACGCGTTAAACCAGAAAATATTCGCGGGCGTTTCCCTTGAGGATTTCGAAAATCATGTGTTTGACCCATCGGCAGACAGTACGCTCATACAGCTTTTCATTGCCGCGGACGGTCAAATCGTCGGCTATTGCGCGGCCCATCGATTCTGGCGGCAGGTGTCAGGGCGCTACGTCATTGTTTTAAGAGCGGAAGCCGGGCTCTTGTCGGAGTACCGGGGGTACGGTGCAACTTACCGGTTCAGGATGATCCGCTCTATTGCCGAAAAGCTTAGGCATCCATTCACGCCGATCTACTATGTCGGGACCCTTGTACACACTTCGAGCTATGATCTGGCCTGCCAGAATTTTCCGCAGGTCTACCCGCATCCTGACCTTGAAACGCCCAAAGTCATTCAGGAAGTTGCACGCGAGCTCATCAACAGCTTCCCGGCACCGCCCGTGAGTGAGGCCGATCCATTCGTGCGTGACGTAGGATGGATGACAATTGAGGTACGGCAGGAAAACGCTCCCAGCCAACGCGGCGACAACCATTATGTCCGTTTCTTCAAGGCGCGTAATCCTGGCTATGCGAAGGGGCATGGGTTGGTAGTCATCGTTCCGATAACCGTTCGCAATATCTCTGCCGGATTTCTGTCACGTCTGCGCGCTTGGCTCCGATAATGGGCTCTATCTCGCGCTTAAATGGGTACCTCCGAGCCCGTTGCATGTCAAAGTTCATGCACGCAGCAAACCACCAGCTTCCGCTTCAGGTGATGCGTTTCACAGTCGCTTACCCGTGGATACCAGCCACTCGGGTGCGAAAGCCGAACGACCGCTTCGTCCGGATACTGTTGAAAAACTCTGCTTGAGCGATGCTTTGGCTGCTGATTCAATTCTCTTGATTTGC
>NZ_JAKOEM010000049.1:0-3752 GCF_022321465.1 Ruegeria alba
CTCCCCTCCACCCACCTCGCCACGATCAGCCCCGGCACGCTGTCGAGCGCCCGCTCGGCATCCCGCCCGAGATCCAGCCGCTTCGGCAGCTTCACCTGCGGGACCAGCAGAAAGATCGGCACTGTCGTGCGCCCACGCCCGGTCTTGGAACGCGACGCCACCCCCAGCCCCCGACTGTTCAGCCGCCCCTCGGCGACCAGCAGGCTCGGACCCGTGCGGCGATAGACGAACCGCAACCGTAGCCCGCGCCGCCGTTCCCATTCGCCGGGCGTGATGCGACCACCTTTCAGCCCTTTGCCGGCCGCCTCGGTCGGGATCGCCAGCCAGAACCCGTCCTTCGACCGGATCAGCGGGCCGGTGTCATGGGCACCGATGATGACCGGCGCCTTGGACCAGACGAGTGCCGCGGCGTTCAGGCTCTCGCCGGCCTTGGGGAAGGTCTGGCTTCGGATCGAGTTCGCCAACCGCCGACCGAGTCCCGCTTGCGCGATCTGCCCGCGCCACGCCGTCTTCAGCCCGGTCCCAGCCTCCCGCATGGCTGCGGTGACGGCCTTCTCGCCCGCTTTCACCTCGGCCGCCATCATCGCGACGATGTCGGGATCAATACCGAGCTTCAGCTTCATGGCGGTCATGCCGGGTGCAGGACGACGGTCCAGATCAGCCGTTCGCGGTCCCGAACGGGCTCGCCCTGGACGAGGAAGGCCTCCCCGTCGATCTCGATGCGATCACCGGGGCGCGGGTTTGTCACCTCGGCGAGGCGCAGATCCAGCCGGGTGGTTTCCGACCAGAGCCGCGCCTCGCCGAAGCTGGTGATGTCGTCCGGCCGCCGCAGGATGGCGCGGATGAGCTTCGGCGCGCCGCCCTCGGCGGTATAGACGACATCGCGCGCGAGATGCGCGTCCGCGAAGAGCGCATCGAGGGCAGCGGCAAAGGCGCTCATCAGGTCCGCCGGGCCTGTCGCAGCACCTGCGGCCGGGTGCAGATCGGCAGCGGGTTCGACTCGATCTCGAGCCGCACCCATTCGTCCCGATCCCGGTCGGGGATGGTGCGGGCGTAAAGCGGCAGGCCTAGGGTGTTGACCGTCTCGAACGTATCCGCCGGCGCGTGGTAGATCTCGAAGAGCCCCTCGACGCCTTCGGGGTAGAAGTACGCCTTGTCCGTCGGCACGCCGAAGGCGGAACTGCCCCGGTAGCGGCGGAAGGTGATGCCGCCAAAGCTGACCTCGTCGGCAACGCGGCCCCGCAGATCGGCCGCAGCGGCGGTGTTGAGATAGGTCTCACGCACCTCCTTGTGCGCCACCAGATCGGCAAAGAAACCCGAGCCACATTCAGCGCGGACCATCACCGCACCGGCGGCCAGTCCGCCGAGACTTTCCTCGACGCTCTCGATCAAGGCCTGGCAGCGTTTCCTGAGCGCGCCCGAGGCCGGGCTGGCGTTGTCGAGATCGAAGTCGATCTCGGCCACCGGCGTGATCCCGAACTCGGCGGCGTAGTCGATCACCGTGGCGCCATCCTTGGGATCTTTCACGATCCCCTGGATGCCGTTCAGGAAGTGATACTCGAAGGTGGCCTCGGCATCCTGGCGCAGGCGGCGCAGCCGGTGGGCGACCTCGGTCTGCACCTGCTGGGTGGCCGTTTCCGAGCCGAAGTCGCGCACCGACTGGATCTCGGAGGCCCAGAGCACGTCCTGCTTCTTGAACTGACGGCAGACAAAGGCGCGCATGTTGCGCCGCTCGGGCACCTGTTGCTCATAGGCCGAGCCGCGTTCGGAGAACGGGATCAGCGACAGCGTGCCGTCGCGGCTTTCGATCACCACGGTGCGGGAGCGCACGCCGCGGGGCGAGAACAGGCCGGAGCCCGAGAGCAGTGCGGGCTTGAACGGGATGTTCTCCAGCGCACGGGTAAGCTCGATGACCGAGAAGGCATCGGCCTCGAAGATGTCCATGGTGGCCATGGTGCGATCCTTTCGGGGGATGGGTGTGAGGTCAGCGGGTGAGAATGCCGGCCGCCAGCAGCGCGGTATGGGCTGCGGCGATCTCGGGGTCCGTGGGCGTGCCCGCGAAGACGAGGTCGTGACGGTTGACGATGGCGGGGCCACGCACGAGCGCCACGGCCGGGACATCGCCTCCGCTGGCATCCGCCTTGCCCCAGAGCACGGCGACGGCGGTCTCGGTGCCATCGACGGCGGCCGGGTCGTGGGCAGCGTATTTGCCCGAGGCGGTGATCTTGCCCAGCACGGTGCCGGGCTCGAGCGTGCCCGCGGCGACGGTGATGGTTTCCCGTGTGTAGTCGCGGAAGGCCTCCCAGACGAGGAAGCCGCCGGGGTGGGTGGTCTCGGTGAGCATGGGCATTCGGGTTTATCCTTTCTGGCGGAAGGTGCGGGCGATCACATCGCCCCAGGGTCTTGCGCTTGGTCCCGGTCCGGGCTGGGCATGGGCGGGGAAGATCTCGGGGTCGGTCTGCGCCCTGGCGGCCAGCAGCGCCGCCCGCACGGCATCGAGGCTGGCATCCTCCTCGAGGAAGCGGCCCGCCCTCTGCGGCTGGCCTGCGAGCCGGCAGAGATCGATCACGGCCCGGGCATGGGCGATGACCTCCGCCCGGACGACAGCAGCGTCGGAAGATGCGTTGCCGTCTGCAACGGAGCTTGCGGGCTCGGGTACCGGACTTGCGGGTGTCAGTTGGGTGTTTCCGTCTGCAACACCCTCGGGCGCGGTTTCAGCTGTCTCGGCGGGTTCCACAGGGCCTGCCGCGGCCTCGACCAGTTCCGGCGGCGCATTGCGGAAGCGCGCCACATCGAAGGCGGCGGCGAGTGTCACGGGCGCAGCGATGCGGTCGATGAAGCCCAGATCGAGCGCGTCCTGCGCATCGAGCCAGGTCTCCGCCGCCATCAGCGCGGCAATCTCGTCTTCGGGCTTGCCGGACTTGGCCACATAGCCCGTCACAAGGCTGCCCTTCACCTTGTCGAGGGCCTCGGCCATGGTGCGCATATCTTCTGCCGTGCCCATCACCAGTCCCGAGGGATCATGGATCATCAGGAAGGCGTTTTCCGGCATCACGATCTGGTCGCCCGCCATGGCAATGTAGGAGGCCGCCGAAGCCGCGATCCCGTCGATCCAGACGGTGATCTCGCCCGCATGGCGCTTCAGCGCGTTGTAGATGGCGACCGCATCGAAGACCGAGCCGCCGGGACTGTTGAGGCGCAGATCGACCGGCGTGCCCTCGGGCAGCGCGCCCAGCTCGGCCAGGAAGCCCTTCGCCGTAACGCCATAGGCGCCGATCTCGTCATAGATCAGCACTTCCGCGCCGGAGGCCCGGGCGCGGATCGTGTACCAGGATTTCATGGGATCACTCCTGCTCAGCTGTGGTGGACGAAGCGCTGCCGTCCCCAAGGGATGTGTCTGTGTCGGGCGCCGCTGTCGGCGTGGCCCGCGCGCCTTGGGTCTCGCCCGGGCTTGTGCGATAGGTCAGGCCCAGCTCGGCGGCGCGCGCGGCATCCGCCGCGTTCTCGCGATCGACCTCTTCGATGTCGTAGCCAGTGGCCTCGACCACCTTGCGGCGCGAGGTGAGCCCGGCCTCCATCGCCAGCACCTGCGCCTGGATGTCCTTGAGCGGATCGACCCAGTCCCAGCGTGGCGGGATCCATTGCACTGGCAGGACGGTTGCCATGTCGCCCACGTCGATCGCCCCGGACAACACGGCCGTTTCCAGCCAGCGCCGCCAGATCGGCCGGCAGAGCTGATGCGCCATGACCCC
>NZ_JAKOEM010000004.1:0-220329 GCF_022321465.1 Ruegeria alba
ATATACAGACGATCAATCCGTCGAAACGAACCAAACCGCCCACATATCTCTTCAGTCATCCATCAATGTCAAACAGCACTGCCACCCGAAGGCCAAAAACAAGACCGATGCGCCAATCCCTCAGCGCGCCCGCCCCGCTCATTCCTCGAATGCCGCCGTCTCTCCAGCGTGTCCGGCCGTCTCTCCGACCCGTCCGCAGCACCTCAGCGCCGCCGGTGAAGGGGGTTCTAGGCCCAACCAAAAAGAGTCGCAAGCACAAAAATACAAAAATCTCAAAAAATCTCAAAAGAAGGGGAAAATCCAATATATTCAAAGTCTTAATGGGCTCTTGTGCGCAAGATGAAGTCAAACCCGACCCTGTCCCCCGGTCGAACGACCGTCAAATAACCGCTATCAGGACAGGAAGCGGGGGCATTCGTGCCGGAACCGATACCCCGGCTTCGGTCATCCCCAGAGCCGCGACCAAGTTCTGGGTTTCAATGCGCGGTTCTGCGGCGTGTCACCGGCAGGCGCGCCGCCAGCAGGACAAGGACCAAACCCAGATAGATCAGCGGTTCGATCTGGAACCCCTTGGTCAGCATCAGGAAATGTATCGCGCCAAGCAGGACCGCCGGGTAAACCAGCCGGTGCAGTCGGCGCCATCCCTGTCCGAAACGCCGCACCGACCAATTGTTCGAGGTCAGCGCCAAGGGTAACAACAGTGCAAAACCCGCCATGCCAATGGTGACGAAGGGACGTTTGACGATATCGGCCCAGATCTGGGCCGGAATCTGGACGTCGAGCACCAACCAGACCAGCAGGTGGCAACTGACATAGTAGAATGACAGCACCCCTATGGCGCGGCGGAACCTCATAAGGTTCAGGCCGGCTATCCGCCGCAAGGGCGTTACGGCCAACCCCAGGATCAGCGCCTGTAACGCCAACTCTCCAAGCCGGTGCTCGATGACCTTCGCGGGATCGACGCCCAGCTGCCCCGTCGCGCCCAACCAGAGCCACACGGGTGCCGGCAACACCCCGATCAGATAGACCAGCCAGATCGGAATCCGGCGCAGCGATGCGTTCACCCGCTCCATGGGTCAGAAGTATTTCGCAAGATCCATGCCCTGGTAAAGGTCCGAGACCTCTTTTTCATAGCCGTTGAACATAAGCGTCGGCTGGCGTTTGGCGAAAAGACCGCCCCCGATGCGCCGCTCGCTGGCCTGGCTCCAGCGCGGGTGATTCACCTCGGGGTTCACATTGCTGTAGAACCCGTATTCGTTCGGGATCGCCATGTTCCAGCTTGTCGGCGGTTCCTTGTCTGTCAGCGTGATCCGCACGATCGACTTGATCGACTTGAAGCCGTATTTCCACGGCACGACCAAACGCAGCGGTGCGCCGTTCTGATTGGGCAGCGGTTTGCCATAGAGGCCGGTGGCCATCAGTGTCAGCGGGTGCATCGCCTCGTCCAGCCTCAACCCCTCGCGATAGGGCCATTCCAGCACCGGATAGCGGGTTCCGGGCATTTCCTCGGGCCGGTAGAGCGTTTCGAAAGCGACATATTTCGCCCCCTCCTGCACACCCGCCATGGCCAGCAGATCGGCCAGTTCGAACCCGTTCCAGGGGATCACCATGGACCAGGCCTCGACACATCGGAACCGATAGATCCGTTCTTCGATTGTCATCTCGGACAGGATGTCCTGAAAATCATAGTCACCCGGTCGGTCGACCATCCCGTCGATCTTGACCGACCAAGGCTCGGTCTTGAGCAGATGGGCATAGGCCGCCGGGTCGTCCTTGCCGGTGCCAAATTCGTAGAAATTGTTATAACTGGTGATCTCTTCCCAAGTGTTAGGCTCCAGCGTCTCGGCCCGCGCCCCGCCAGCCAGGGCCACCAGCCCCGCGCCAGTCATGCCCGCCATCAGTTGCCTGCGATTCATCCATGCCCCGCGCGGGGTCACGTCGGCGGGGGTCAGGTCGTTGCTCCAGCGATGGGCCATCGGGATCTCCGTCTATGCCATTTCCCGGAAATGTATCCCGTCGCAGGGCACCGTCCAACGCAACTCGCATCACAGCTGCGTTGCCGTGCTGAAACAATTGTCTCTTCAGACCACGCCCAGACGCCGCAACCCGTCTTCGAACTGCCGGTTGCCACGGGCACGTTCCAGGCCTTCGGCGGCGCTGTTCACAGACGGATAAAGATCGTCCATCTGAACCGAGGTGCCGTCGTCGCAGACAATCCGCACATGCCGCCGCCGCATTAGTCGCGGTTCGGGGACACCAACCGAATGCGCGATGGTCTCCACCTCCTTGATGACCGAACGCGCATAGGCGGCAACGCGCTTTTCCTTTTCATGCACCACCAGCCCCTTTTGCAGCGAAGGGATATGGGTGGTGATGCCGGTGGGACAGGTGTTCTTGTTGCATTTCAGCGCCTGGATACATCCCAGAGAAAACATGAAGCCGCGCGCCGAGGTGATGAAATCGGCACCCAGGCAGATTGCCCAGGCCACATCGCCGGGCGCCACCAGCTTGCCACTGGCCACGATCCGGATCCGGTCGTGCAGCCCGGACAGATCGCGCAGATCGACCATCCGGATCAGCGCCTCGCGCAACGGCAGGCCGACGAGATCAATGAGAGGCATCGGCGCGGCGCCGGTGCCTCCCTCGCCACCATCGACGGTGATGAAGTCGGGCGCGCTGTCATCCGCGCGCTCTCTGATCCGGCGGAAGAAATCGAACCAGGGATCGGCCGAGCCCATGCAGGTCTTGATCCCGACCGGCTTGCCGGTCACCTCGCGCACATGGGCGATGAGATCGAGCAGCCCGTCGAAATCGTCAACCTCGCGGTGACGGTTGGGCGAGATCGCATCCATCCCCATCGGCACGCCCCGGATCTGCGAAATCTCGGCGTCGATCTTGGCCGCGGGCAGGATGCCCCCCTTGCCCGGCTTGGCGCCCTGGCTCAGCTTGATCTCGAACATCTTGACCTGTGGATGCGCCGCCACCTCGCGCAGCTTGTCGTCGCTCAGATTGCCTTCGGCATCGCGCACCCCGAACTTGGCAGTGCCGATCTGGAAAACGATGTCGGCGCCCCCCTCCAGATGATAGGGCGACAACCCGCCCTCGCCCGTGTTCATCCAGACGCCCGCCGCCTTGGCCCCCTTGGACAGCGCCAGAACCGCCGGTTTCGAAATCGCACCATAGGACATGCCCGAAATGTTGAAGATCGACGGCGCCGAATAGGGCTGGCGACAGGTCGGGCCAATCACCAGCGGCTCGGTCGCGCCGAACTGGTTGTCCAGCGGCGGAAACGGCGCATTCATGAAGATGGGCGTGCCCGGAATGTTCAGGTTGCGGGTCGACCCGAAGGCCACCGTGTTCCCCTTGTTCTCGCTGGCATTATAGACCCAGTTCCGCTGCGCCCGGTTGAACGGCATCTCCTCGCGGTCCATGGCAAAGAAATACTGCCGAAAGAACTCTCCCAACTCGGTAAAGATGTTCCGGAATCGTCCGATGACGGGATAGTTCCGCCTGATCGCATCGCCGGTCTGGAACCGGTCGACAAAGAACAGGACAACAGCGGTCAGCATCATCAGGCCAATGACGCTGACAAAGACAAAGGCCATCACCTCGATTGCGTTATAGGCGAAACCCATGCGAAAACTCCTATATCTTGATGTGACGCAAAGCGGCGGAACTCTTTCCGATTCAGATTGGAGGCGAACCGTTCACGGTGCAACCCGCACGGCTACTATGGGAGAGAGCAATGAAACAGATGTTACTGGGCGCGGTGATCGCGCTGACCGCTGGGGCGGCATCCGCTCAGGATGCAGTGACCTATACCACCACCGAAAATTTCGAGGACGTCACCTTTGGCCTGGAAAGCGCGATTGTCGGGCGCGGGCTGGTGATCGACAGCGTCAGCCATGTGGGTGACATGCTGGAACGGACGCGGGCCGATGTCGGCTCGGACGTGGTTCTGTTCGAAGATGCCAAGGTGTTCTCGTTCTGCTCCGCGGCTCTGTCGCGCAAGGTGATGGAGGCCGATCCGATGAACATCGTATTCTGCCCCTATGGCATCTTCGTCGCCAAGCAGCCAGGCTCGGACGAGGTCACTATCGGATTCCGACAATTCCCAGAGGGACCGATGCAGGAGGTTCAGACCCTTCTGGACGAGATCGCGCGCGAGGCGATCGGAGAGTAGACCTCAGCCGGGTTTACTGTCGCCCTCCGAACCAAGCGGTGGTTTCTGATCCAATCCGGGCGTTCACGCGTATTCTTGTCATCAGACAGGAGTTCGCCATGACCAAACGCCCGGCCTGTATTGTTGCAACCCTCCTCGCCAGTGTGACCGGAGCGGCCGCGCTGGCGGGAAACGAATCCCGCTCGGTCGCCTATCCGCTGCCCGGCGGCTTGATTGAGGTCGTCGCCGATTTCTCGGAGAATTCGATTTATTGGTGCGGAGCCGGGGATCATGCGCTGAACCAGATGAGAAAGCCCGGCAATCAACGGCTCTATGTCTGGAAAGGCCCGTCCCCCAGCACCGCCCAACCCGGCGCGCAGGCCGTCACATTCGGCTTCACCCCGCCGCCTCAGGGCCCCGCCTCTTCCCTGACCAACGACGTCGGGATCATCGGCAACACATTGTCCGTCAGTCAGGCCAAGAAAACCTGCGACGAGCGCACCTCCAGCGGCTGAGCCTCAGGACAGGTTGCCCCGTGACGGGTCAACCAGCGCATCCTCGCGCCCGATGGCAATCACCATATAGACTATGTATCCCGAGATGATCGCCGCGAGGAAACACCAGATCGAGGTAAAGGCATAGGCGGCAAAGACAAAGCCCACCACGACCGATGCCAGGATCAGCCCCCCGAAGATCCGTATCCGGGGATGGGATGAGCCCAACAGCGGCAGGCAGATGACCACCGCATAGACCAGCCGAGCCACGATCTTGGCGGTCTCGCCCGGAAACATGCTCGGGTTCTCATACTGGATCGAGTGCTTCACGAGATAGATTTCGAGCGTTTCAGGCCGAACCAGCACCGGCAGGAAAAGCGTCGCGCCCAGACTGAAACCAAAGGCGGCCAGTCCCCAGAAGACCCGGCGTCGAAAAGGGTCAGGCTCGACCAAGGCCGAGGACAGCGGCACCCAGAATGGCCAGAACCAGTAGGCAAAGAACAGGAAAACCAGCGCCGCGCCCCCTGAAGGGACCGGGTCAGGACCACTCATTGTCAGCCACAGCGCACCCTCGGAAAGTTGCTGTACACCAAAAAACAAGGGAAAGACCGCGAAACCCAGAAACCGCGGCCCGAGACTTCCTGTCCTGCGAAGCGCGACCGCGCCACCCGCGATCAGGGCGGCACCGGCGACAAAACTGGCCGTAGCCGAAAAGCACATGGCGACCTCCTTGGCGTAGGGTCCGCACTTGTGACGTAAGCTTAGGAAAGAACCGCGCTCCGGGCAAATGCCCCCGTTCACGAACTTGTCGCTTGCGCCCTGCCGATTCCAAATGGGTTGTTTCAAACAGGAAAAGGCCCGCCATTTCTGGCGGGCCTCTGGTTCAGTTCGCGCGGCGGCTCAATGCACGACGGCATCATCCGGGCGGGGCCGGTTCGAGCTGACCACGCGGTCGCCGATGATCAACCCTTCCTCGCCAGCGGTAATGGGGATGGTTTCGCCATCCTTGACCTCACCGGCCAGCAGCTTTTCGGCCAGCGGGTTCTGCAGGTCGCGCTGGATCACCCGTTTCAGCGGGCGGGCGCCATAAACCGGGTCATATCCCGCATCTGCCAGCCACTTGCGCGCCGCGTCGTCCAGTTCCAGCACGATCTTGCGCTGCGCCAGACGCTTGGCCAGGCGACCCATCTGGATCGACACGATCCCGTCCATGTCGGCGCGCTTGAGCCGGTCAAAGATGATCGTTTCGTCCAGCCGGTTCAGGAACTCGGGCCGGAAATGCGCCCGCACCGCATCCATCACGTCACGCCGCGCCTGGGCGCTGTCGGCGCCTTCGGGCAGTTGACTCAAGGCCTGGGAGCCGAGGTTCGAGGTCAACACGATCAGCGTCTGCTTGAAGTCGACGGTGCGGCCCTGACCATCGGTCAGCACGCCATCATCCAGTACCTGCAAGAGCACGTTGAACACATCCGGGTGTGCCTTTTCGACCTCGTCGAACAAGACCACCTGATAGGGCCGGCGGCGGACCGCCTCGGTCAGCACCCCGCCCTCGTCATAGCCGACATAGCCCGGAGGCGCGCCGATCAGGCGGGCCACCGCGTGTTTCTCCATGAACTCGGACATGTCGATGCGCACCATCGCATTGTCGTCGTCAAACAGATACTCGGCCACCGCCTTGGTCAGCTCGGTCTTGCCCACACCGGTGGGCCCGAGGAACAGGAACGAGCCCAGCGGGCGGTTCTCGTCATTCAGACCCGCGCGCGCCCGGCGCACGGCATTGGCCACCGCCTTGACCGCGGTATCCTGGCCGATGACACGCCGATGCAGCTCGTCTTCCATCCGCAGCAGCTTCTCGCGTTCGCCTTCAAGCATCTTCGAGGTAGGAATGCCGGTCCAGCGTTCGACCACCGCCGCGATCTGTTCGGGGCGCACGACCTCTTCGGCCTTGAGACCGGTATCCTCTCCGGCTTCGGCTTCTTCCCGCTGTTTTTCAAGCTCGGGAATGATGCCGTAGCTGAGCTCACCAGCTCGGGCCAAGTTGCCTTCGCGCTTGGCGATCTCCAGTTCGGCACGGGAGCGTTCGAGCTGTTCCTTGACGGATTGCACCGCGTTCATCTTGTCCCGCGATGCCTGCCACTGCGCTGTCATCTGGGCGGATTTCTCCTGCAAATCGGCAAGGTCCTTTTGCAGCGTGCCAAGCCGGTCCTGCGAGGCGGCGTCGTTCTCTTTCTTCAGCGCCTCCTCCTCGATCTGCAATTGCAGGATCTGACGGTCCAGCTGGTCCAGTGCCTCGGGCTTGCTGTCGACCTCCATCCGCAGACGGCTGGCCGCCTCGTCCATCAGGTCGATGGCCTTGTCTGGCAGGAACCGGTCGGTGATGTAACGATGCGACAGCGTCGCCGCAGCCACCAGGGCCGAGTCAGAAATATCGACGCCGTGGTGCAGCGCGTATTTCTCCTTGATGCCGCGCAGGATGCTGATCGTGTCCTCGACGGTCGGCTCTTCGACCATCACCGGCTGGAACCGGCGGGCCAGGGCCGCGTCCTTTTCCACATATTTACGGTATTCATCCAGCGTGGTGGCACCGATGCAGTGCAATTCGCCGCGCGCCAGCGCCGGTTTGATCAGGTTGGCCGCATCCATGGCACCATCGGATTTACCGGCGCCGACCAGCGTGTGCATCTCGTCGATGAACAGGATGATTTCACCCGCGGCCTCGGTGACCTCAGTCAGAACCGCCTTCAGCCGTTCCTCGAACTCGCCACGGTATTTCGCGCCTGCGATCAGCGCGCCCATGTCGAGCGCCAAGAGCTTCTTGTCGCGCAGGCTTTCTGGCACATCGCCATTGACGATACGCAGCGCGAGGCCCTCGGCGATGGCGGTCTTGCCGACGCCCGGCTCGCCGATCAGGACGGGGTTGTTCTTGGTCCGGCGGCTGAGCACCTGCATCGAGCGGCGGATTTCCTCGTCGCGCCCGATGATCGGGTCGATCTTGCCCTCGGCTGCGGCCTCGGTCAGGTCGCGCGCGTATTTCTTGAGCGCGTCATAGCCCTCTTCCGCGCTGGCCGTGTCGGCAGTACGCCCCTTGCGGATATCGTTGATCGCCTCGTTGAGCTTCTGCGCGGTCACGGAACCGGCATCCAGCGCCTCCTTGGCCTTGGATTTGACCATGCAAAGCGCCATCAGCACCCGCTCGACCGGCACGAATCTGTCGCCTGCCTTCTTGGCGATCTTCTCGGCCTCGTCCAGCACCTTGGCGGTCTGACCGTCCAGATAGACTTGGGCCGCGTCGCCGCTGACCTTGGGGATCTTGGACAGCGCCACATCCAGCGTCTCGACCACGCGCGACGGCGCGCCGCCGGCGCGGGTGATCAGGTTGCTCGCCAGCCCCTGATCGTCATCCATCAATGCCTTGAGAAGGTGTTCGGGCGCCAAACGCTGGTGCCCTTCGCGCAGCGCAATCGTCTGCGCTGCCTGCACGAATCCACGTGCCCGCTCGGTGAACTTCGACAAGTCCATCTTTCTCTCCTTTTTCAAGCGCCCAAGGGTGTCTGCGCCCGCGAGGCGGCGCGCGTCGGTCTGGGCCTCGCATTCAATCTGGGGAATGCCAAAATATCTTCAAGGGGGTCGCGAAGGGTTTACTCGAATTGATCGAATTGACCGCATTTTCCCCTGTTTCCGCCCTTATTTCGCAATATTTTTGTGTTTCTTTAGCGAGATCAGGGAGGCCCCAATGCAGATCACCAATGTCGAGATTTCGCAATACCACGTTTGCCCAAGCACCGCGCGCCATTCTGCAAGCGTCTGCATGACATTGGCAGACAGAATGGTAACGTTGTTCTGTTCGCTCGAACTGCCCGAAGAGATCAGCCCGCTTGCTCGCACTCAGGCCTTTGTCGGAGACGCGATGCGCCAACTGCGCCGGATGCCCGAATTCCGCTCAGGAAAGGACCAATTGTACCTGGATGATCAAGTGCTACCGGCCGTGGCCTGATTATGTCGCCCTGTCGCAAACTCTAAGTCCGATCTCCTCCTCAGCAGGCCTCTCTCCCTCACCGCTTGCCTCGACGAGGCCGCTTCAGTATGAACGAGCGACCCGAGCCGGAGGATCCCCACATGACAGACAAGATGCTTGCCGACGATCGTCTGATCGTCGCCCTTGACGTGCCCAATGCGCTGGCCGGATTGGAACTGGCCGAACGATTGGGTAGCACGGTTTCCTTCTACAAGATCGGGCTGGGGATGCTCACCGGCGGCGGTCTCGCTCTGGCCAACGAGCTGAAGCAGGAACATGGCAAGCGCATCTTCCTGGACATGAAACTCTTTGACATCGGCAACACGGTCGAGGCCGCCGTTCGGGGCCTAGCTCAGTTCGATCTGGATTTTCTGACCGTGCATGGCGACCCGCATGTAGTGCGTGCCGCAAAGGAAGGTGCTGCCGGCAAGGACCTCAAGATCCTGGCCGTCACCGTGCTGACCTCGCTAAACCGCGACGATCTTGATGCGTCGCTGATCAAACCCGGCGATGTGCAGGAGCTGGTGCTGGAACGCGCTGCCCGCGCCTTCGAAGCCGGGGCCGATGGCGTCATTGCCAGCCCTCAAGAGGCAGCCGCGATCCGGGCTCTGCCCGAGGCCGCCGGGCGGCTGATCGTGACCCCCGGCATCCGTCCGGCGGGTGCCGATCTGGGGGACCAGAAACGCGTTGCGACACCGGCTAACGCCATTGCTGACGGGGTTGATCATATCGTGGTGGGGCGGCCCGTTGTCCGGGCTCCGGATCCGCGCGCGGCGGCACTGTCGATCCTTGCCGAAATGACCTCTCCGCAAGCGATGGCACCAAACCGGGCCTGACACAGGCTGGCTCTTCCGGTCTCAAAATTCTCGCCGCGCCCAGCCACAAGGCGGGAATCCGACCCAACGTCACCTTACGTTGGGTTAAAAAAACGACCTGATATCAGTTCCTTTGGTGAAATCCGCGCCATTTTGCCGCTGTGCCCGTAAAAACACATCAAAAAAGCGAGTTTCCCGGGTCTGGATATCCGGCCTACCCCGGCAACCATTTTTGAGCGATTCTAAACTCGAGACACTCCCCAACGAACCATCTCTTCCTGAGGTTCGTTACCTCCCCCCGCCTTTGGCGCGGGGGGTCTTTCCTTCCAGAACGGCCGAGCGTTCGTTCAGCGCTTGCCAGAGTGTCGGGCGCGCCCATAATCGTCACTGTCCAGATAGAGCCGGAGATGATCGGCGAAATGCGGCACCGCGCGTGCATGATGGATATATTCGGCCGGCGCCATCAATCGCCAACCCTGCCCTTCGTTGCCGAAGCGGATTCTCTTCACGTATTCCACCGAAAGATGGGCCGCAAAGAACCACATTCGACCACCCGGGCGCGAATAGCTCACGTTCCAGCCCACCTGCTCAACCGGCACGACAAGTCCAACCTCCTCGTGGGTTTCGCGCAACGCACAGTCGAGCGGTGTTTCATCCCCCTCGCGCCCCCCGCCCGGCAGGTCCCAATAGTCAGGCCAGGGAATATCCGGGCGATCGTCACGGCGGATTACCAAGAGTTGCTCCCCCAAGAACAGAGCTAGCTTGGCCCCGACGAATTGTTCTCCTGTTCCTACCACCTTTTCATCCCCAGTGAGTTCAGGCTAGATATGAATGTCCTACCGCCTGACCTCAACCGGATTAGCTCAATGAATGCGGCCTCGGGTCTCTGCCGCGATTGTTTCTCGCGCACCGGAAATGCCCGGCGCTGCCCGTCTTGTGGCAGCCCACGGGTGCTGCGGCATCCGGAACTGGACAGCCTGACCATTGCCCATATGGATTGTGACGCCTTCTATGCCAGCGTCGAAAAACGTGACAATCCGGAGTTGGCCGACAAGCCGGTGATCATCGGCGGCGGCAAGCGCGGGGTCGTCTCAACCGCCTGTTATGTGGCGCGCATCCGCGGCGTACGATCGGCGATGCCAATGTTCCACGCGTTGAAGCTCTGCCCTGACGCAGTGGTGATCAAACCGCGCATGTCGGTCTATGCCGAGGTGTCAAAGCAGATCCGCGCTCTGATGGACGAGTTGACCCCGGTGATCGAGCCGCTGTCGCTCGACGAGGCCTTCATGGACCTCTCGGGCACTCAGCGGCTGCACGGGCATCCGCCGGCGGTGATGCTGGCGCGGCTGGTCAAGCGGATGAAGGACGAGTTGGGCGTGACCGGCTCGATCGGGCTGAGCCATAACAAGTTTCTGGCCAAGGTGGCCTCGGATCTCGAAAAGCCGCGGGGATTCTCGGTGATCGGACGGGCCGAGACGGCGGATTTCCTGCGTGACAAGCCGGTGCGCCTGATATGGGGGATCGGCCCGGCGGCGCAGGAGCAGCTGGAACGTGCCGGGATCCGCACCTTCACCGACCTGCTTCGATGGGAGCAGGAGGCGCTGATCGCCCGCTTCGGTTCCATGGGACAGCGGTTGTGGCATCTGGCACGCGGCGAGGATCGCCGTCGCGTGTCTGCACATGACCCGATCAAGTCGATCAGCAACGAGACCACGTTTTTCGAGGACACCGCCGATCTGGACGTGCTGGACGGCCATATCTGGCGAATGGCAGAGAAGGTAGCCGACCGGGCCAAGGCACGCGGACTGGCGGGCCGGGTCGTGACTTTGAAGCTGAAACGTGCCAATCATCGGATCCTGTCGCGGCAGCAATCGCTGCGCGACCCGACCCAGATGGCCGACCGCATCTATCGCACCGCGCGCGCCCTGTTTGACCAGTTAGGCGATCAGGGTCCTTATCGGCTGCTGGGCTGCGGGCTGTCGCATCTGTGCCCCGAGGCCGAGGCGGATGTGTCGGGCGATCTGCTCGACCCGCAGGCAGCACAGCGCGCCCGCGCCGAGCGCGCCACCGACGCCATCCGCAAACGCTTTGGCGCGGATGCGATCCTCAAGGGTCGTGGAATGCGCTGAGCGCGCCATCCCGCCCCCTTCTTCACCAGATATCAATGCGAGGAAAAGAATGATTACAGGCGAGTTCTGTCGTCTTATGGCCCGCTACAACAGCTGGCAGAACCGATCCCTGATCCGTGCCGCCGAGGCACTGACGGACGCAGCGCGCTGGCAGGATCGCGGTGCATTCTTCGGCTCAATCGCCGCAACACTCAATCACCTGTACTGGGCGGATGCTCTGATCCTGGCCCGGCTGATGGGGAACGAGCGCCCGCAGGACACGATCACGCACTCGCTGACGAATCCGGCTGACTGGCAGGACTACAGGTTGCTCCGCCGGAGGCGTGACCGGCAAATCGAACGCTGGGCCGCAGACCTGAAGGATGCGGAACTCAGCGGCACAGTCGTCTGGTATCAGGCCGGTGGGGCGACACGCGTCACCACCTCCAGAGCGCTTTGCGCGGTGCAATTGTTCAATCACCAGACCCATCATCGTGGCCAGGTTCACGCGATGTTGACAGCGGCAGGCGCCAAACCGGATGTGACGGACCTAACCTCTCTCGGCTAGCCCGCGATCCGCCGCTATTCCGCCGCTAGCGGCAGGCGCTGTTGTCCAATAGACGCGATTTCCAAAACCACTTCACGCAACAGCTTCCGCATCGCGTCGAAATTCGCGTTGGGGCGAATGGTCGTTTCGTGCATATAGAGCCCGCGGTCGATCTCGATCTGTATGGCGTGCTGGCGCCGCGACGGGCGCCCATAGGCCTGAGTCACATAGGCGCCAGCAAAAGGCGTGTTGCGCACCACATGCAGACCAGCCCCGGCAAAGGCCGCCTCAACCCGCTCCACGATCTCGGGCGCGGCAGAGGCGCCAAACCGGTCACCCAACACGACGTCGGGCCGACGCGCGGCGGCGCGAGCGCTGCCTTCCACCGCCTCGCGGGGCATCGAGTGGCAGTCGATCAGAATGGCTTGACCATAGGCCGCATGCGCCTCGTTCAAAAGGCGCTGGAGCTGGGCGTGATAAGGGTACCAGATCGCCTGCAGGCGCTGCTCTGCCTCGGCCCGGCTCAATTTCCCCCGATAGATGGCCCGACCGCCCGCCACGACGCGAGGGATCACCCCAAGCCCAGAGGCAACACGCGGATTATGCCCTCCCTTGCGCACCCCTTCGATCAGGGCCGGGTCCAACTCGTCGCAGCCGCGGTTGAGGTCGAGATAGGCGCGCGGCGCCGCCGCCCGCAAAAGCGGGGCTCCGAACTCGGGGGCGCAGTCGAACAGCTGATCGACAAAGGCATCCTCGGAAGAGCGAATCGAATGGTCATCCAGCACCGTCTGCGCCAGAAACGGCGGATCATAGCGCGCGCCGCTATGAGGCGAGGCAAAAACCACGCTGGAGGTACGTGCGGCGGGCAGGGTCAGATGATAAGCGGTATTGGTCATGCGGCCTCCGGGATCAACAAAATCATAGACCGGAAAATAGTTCGATCAAAAGCCCTTGATCCCCCCGCCGACTCCTTTTATAGACCCCGCTTACCGGCGCGGGCTACCGCGCCCCATTACGTTCTGGGGCAGGCGCGCGACGGCAATCATGGGCGGTTAGCTCAGTGGTAGAGCACTACGTTGACATCGTAGGGGTCACAAGTTCGAACCTTGTACCGCCCACCATGATTTCACGCCTCTGTTCACACAGGGGACCCGCGTAACCCAGGCGCTGGCCCGCGCCGCAGGAATTGGAGACGACCATGAAGGTCAGGAACTCGCTCCGCTCGCTCAAGTCCCGCCACCGGGACTGCCGCGTCGTGCGTCGCAAAGGCCGCGTCTATGTGATCAACAAGACGCAGCGCAAGTTCAAAGCCCGCCAGGGTTGAACTGTCGAAAGACACCCGAGATGCAATGAAAGCCGCGCCTCTGGGCGCGGTTTTGTTTTTGCGGGCAAACGTTTTCCAATTTCCCGCAACGGGCCGGGCACGATAGCCTCCAGTCACCCAGGAGGAGGCCACCATGTCCCGCAAGCTCAACATCATTTTCATTCTCGCCGACGACCTGGGGTTCGCCGATCTGGGTTGTACCGGGTCCGAGATCCGTACACCCGACATCGACAGGCTGGCACGCCACGGCGCCCTGCTGACGACGATGTACAATTGCACGCGCTGCTGGCCCAGTAGGATCACGGTCCCTGTGCCGCTGCACACGCCCTGCCACGTGGTTTACATCCTGCCGATGATCCTGGAAGCGGCGCACGCGCCACCGGTTGCTGGCAGCCTGGCAAATGAACAATACCGAAGGTGACCGCGGCAGAATTACCCGACTGAAATAATCGGTTTTACCTTGCACCCCTGGTGAAATTTGGTAATTGACTATTTCAGTCAGATTAACTGAATCGCGAGAGACCCCCATGTTCAAGACCACCACCGCCATCGCGCTTGCCCTGTTCGCCACTTCGGCCATCGCCGAGGGCGAACTGAACCTTTATTCGTCGCGCCACTATGACACAGACGAGCGGCTCTATTCCGATTTCGAAGACGCCACCGGCATCCGCATCAACCGGATCGAGGGCAAGGCCGATGAGCTGATCGCCCGCATGCAGGCCGAGGGCGCAAATTCGCCCGCCGATATTCTGCTGACCGTCGACACCTCGCGCCTGGCGCGTGCCAAGGAGGCCGGTCTGCTGCAAGCCATCGACAGCGCGGTGCTCGAAGACCGCATTCCCGCCAACCTGCAGGACAACGACAACCAGTGGTTCGGTTTCTCGCAGCGCGCGCGGCTCTACTTCTATGACAAGGCCAGCGTCAGCACCCCACCTGCCACCTATCTCGATCTGGCCGATCCCGCCTACAAGGGGCAGGTCTGCATCCGCTCTTCCACCAACACCTATAACCAGACCCTGCTGGCCTCGATCATCACCCATCACGGCGAAGATGTCGCGCGCGACTGGGCTCAGGGCGTGGTCGCCAACATGGCACGCGAACCGCAGGGCGGCGATACCGACCAGCTGCGTGGGATCGTTTCGGGCGAATGCGGCATCGCGGTTTCCAACTCCTACTACTTTGCCCGCGCCCTGCGCAGCGACGTCAAGGGGCTGAGCGCCGAGATCGACAAGATCGGCATCGCCTTCCCCTCGCAGGACGCCGAAGGCGCGCATATGAACCTGTCGGGCGGCGGCGTGGCCGCCCATGCACCCAACCGCGACAATGCGGTCAAGTTCCTGGAATACCTCGCGAGCGATCAGGCTCAGGTCTATTTTTCCAACGGCAATGACGAATACCCCGCCGTCGCCGGAGTGGACCTGGCCGAGAACGTGGCCGCACTGGGCGAGTTCAAGGCGGATGAAGTGAACCTGTCCGAGGTGGCCGCCAACATTCCAATGGCGCAGAAGATCTTCAACGAGGTCGGCTGGAAGTAAGCCAACCCACCCGGAAGACAAAGGCGCGGGACCCTCGCCCGCGCCTTTTTTCATGCCTGCGTGTCAGGACCGCTTACTTGCCCCGCCCGACCTGACGGCAGATCAGGATCACCGGCAACAGCCCCATCGCCAGGATCACCAGCGACGGCACCGCCGCCCCCTCCAACCGTTCGTCGCTGGCCAGGCGATAGGCCTGCACCGCCAGCGTGTCAAAATTGAAGGGGCGCATGATCAGCGTCGCGGGCAGCTCTTTCATCACATCAACGAAAACGATCAGCAGCGCCGTCAGCAAAGATGGCGTCAGGATCGGCAGGTGGATACGGCGGAGCGTGCCCAGCGGCCCCTGTCCCAGCGACCGGGCGGCGGCATCCATATTGGCATGCACCATGCTCTGCCCGCCCTCATAGGCGCCAAGCGCCGCCGCCAGGAACCGCACCATATAGGCAGCGATCAACAGCCAGATAGACCCGGTGATCAACAGCCCGGTGGACAGGCCGAACTGGGCTCGCATCCATGCATCCAGCGCGTTGTCAAAGGCGGCAAAGGGCACGATCAGCCCGACCGCGATTACCCCCCCCGGCACCGCATATCCCAGCCGCGCCAGATAGGCGGCCCCGTCCGAGCGCCGACCCGGCCTGAGCCGCTGGAAGAAGCCGACGCAGATCGCTGCTGTCACCGTCACCACAGCCGCCGTACCCGCCAGCGTCAGCGAGTTGCGAATAAACCCGACATAGCGGCGCGACAGCAGGTCCTGTTCGGATTCCAGCCCCATTTGCACCAGGATCACCACCGGCAGGACAAAGCCCAGAACCACAGGGACCGCGCATAGGGTAAAGGCGCCCAGCGCGCGCCATCCCGTCAGCTCGCCCGCCGGCAGCCCCGCATGCCGGCGCCCGGACTGGTAATAGCGCGCCTTGCCACGCTGGGTGCGTTCGGCCACTGCCAGCAGCAGGGCAAATCCCAGCAGACACAGCGCCAGCTGCGCCGCCGCCGCCCGGTCGGCCATCGAGAACCAGCTGGTATAGATGCCGGTGGCAAATGTCTGTACCCCGAAATAGGCCACCGTGCCGAAATCGGCGATGGTCTCCATCACCGCCAGCAGCACCCCGCCCGCGATCGCGGGCCGCGCCATCGGTAGCGACACCCGCCAGAATGCCGCCCAAGGCCCGGTTCCCAGCGCCCGCGCCGCCAGAAAGGCGCTGGCGCTTTGTTGCAGGAAGGCCGCCCGCGCCAGCAGGTAGACATAGGGGTAAAGCACCAGGATCAGCATCACCGCCGCGCCTTCGGTCGAGCGGATCTCGGGGAACCAGTAGTCGCGCGGTCCCCAGCCCGTCACCTGACGCAGGGTCGTCTGCACCACCCCCGGATGGTCCAGCACAAATGTATACGCATAGGCCAGCACATAGGCGGGAAAGGCCAGCGGCAGCACCAGCGCGATTTCCAGCAAACGCACGCCGGGAAACCGTGTCATCGTCACCAGCCAGGCCGCTCCCACGCCCACGGCAAAGGTCCCGGCGGCCACCAGCGCGACCAGCAGCAAGGTTGTCGCCGCATAACCCGGCAACACGGTCTCGAGCAGATGGCTCAGCGTTTCGGTGCCGCCAGTCAGCGCCGCCAATGCCACCGCCACCATGGGCAACAGGCAAGCCGTGGCAATGGCATAGGCCAGTCCGCCCAGCAGGCGGGTGCCCGAAGACAGACGGCGGCGGGAGCCATGGGCGGCATATCGGGTTTCGGCCATCGCGGGTCCTGGCGGGTATTGCGGTTCTACCGCTCCTTAATCGACCAGATTAGTCGGAAATACCAGTGCCTGAGGGGATATTCCCTCTCTCCTCGCGCCTGCGGGCAGGGCGCAAAACGACGCGGCCCCACGCGGATTCCTCTGCGCGGGGCCATCTGTCTCTGTCAGGCGGGATCAGTCGTAGCGACGCTGATCCTCGATCACCAGACCGTCCTTGGGCAGGCTGCCCGGAGCCACGACCTCGATCGCGCCCTTGAGCTTGAGCACTTCGGCAACCGATCGGGCATAGGCCGCATCATCGCCGCCGCTGCTTTCGATCTGCACCGTCATGGCATCCATCTCGCCCACGCGGGTGGCGATCACCCGCGCCTTGACGATCTCGGCGTGTTTGTCGACCAGGGCCGCCACCTGTTCAGGACGCACGAACATGCCCTTGATCTTGGTGGTCTGGTCGGCACGTCCCATCCAGCCCTTGATCCGCATATTGGTGCGTCCGCAGGGCGAATGACCCGGCAGGACGGCGGACATGTCACCGGTGGCAAAGCGGATGAGCGGGTAATCGGGGTTGAGGGAGGTCACAACCACCTCGCCCACCTCGCCCGGCGCCACCGGCGTACCGGTTCCAGGGGTGACGATCTCGACGATCACGTGTTCATCGACGATCATCCCCTCCATCGCCGCGCTTTCATAGGCGATATTACCCAGGTCGGCGGTGGCATAACATTGCAGGCACGAGATGCCACGATCGGCATATTCCTTGCGCAGCGAAGGGAACAGCGCCCCGCCCCCTACTGCCGCCCTGGTAAAGCTGAGCGTAACGCCCATCTCCTCGGCCTTGTCGAGAATGACCTTGAGGTAATCGGGCGTACCGGCATAGGCGGTGCAGCCGATATCGCGCGCGGCGGTCACCTGCAATTCGGTCTGGCCTGTTCCGGCGGGAAGCACGGCCGCACCGACCGCCCGAGCGCCGTTTTCAAAGATCATGCCAGCGGGTGTCAGGTGATAGCCAAAGCAGTTCTGCACGATATCGCCCTGCCCGATACCCGCGGCATGCAGGAAACGGCCCATCCGCCACCAGTCATGATCGGTGCCGCCCGGTTCATAGATCGGTCCGGGTGACTGGAACACATGTGCAAACCCGTGCGCCGGCTTGACGGTGAAACCGCCAAATGGGGGGTGCTCGCTCTGCGCCCGGCTCAACTCCGACTTGCGCAGCACCGGCAACGCCGCCAGAGCCTGCAAATCCGTGATTGCGGCCGGGTCGACATCGGCCAGCAGCCGCGCAAATCCATGAGCGGATTTGGCGCGTGCGATCTGCTCGGGCAGATCGCGCGCCAGATCAGCGGTGCGTTGGTCGTCCGAGCGTGTTTCAAGCGTGTCAAAATGGGTCATGGCATGATCCTTCATCAGCTCAGCCACCGCTTGCGACGACGGTACGAGCGCACGTCGCGGAAGCTCTTGCGGCCCTCATCGGACATGCCGAGATAGAATTCCTTGACGTCCGGATTCTCGCGCAGATCCTTGGCAGGGCCATCCATCACCACACGGCCCGATTCCAGGATATAGCCGTAATGGGCATAGCGCAGCGCCACGTTGGTGTTTTGCTCGGCCAACAGGAAAGACACGCCCTCTTTCTGGTTCAGGTCGCGGACGATCTCGAAGATCTCTTCGACCAGCTGCGGCGCCAGACCCATCGAGGGTTCGTCCAGCAGAATGGTCTCGGGCCGCGACATCAGCGCCCGCCCCATCGCCACCATCTGCTGCTCACCGCCCGAGGTATAGCCTGCCTGACTGCGGCGGCGCTCCTTGAGGCGGGGGAAATAGTTGTAGACCAGTTCGAGATCACGCTGGATATTGGCACCGCCATCCTTGCGGGTATAGGCGCCGGTCAGCAGGTTTTCCTCGACAGTCAAGTGTTCGAAACAATGGCGGCCCTCCATCACCTGGATGACGCCCTTGGTCACCAGCGCGGCAGGATCCTGTTCGTGGATGGTCTCGCCACGATACTTGATCGACCCTTTGGTCACCTCGCCGCGTTCGGAATGCAGCAGGTTCGACACCGCCTTGAGCGTTGTCGTCTTGCCGGCGCCGTTGCCACCCAGAAGCGCGGTTATCCCGCCCTTGGGCACGGTGAGGCTGACACCCTTGAGCACGAGGATCACGTGATTGTAGATCACCTCGATATTGTTGACCTCCAGCAGGGTTTCCACCTGCGTATCCGTGGTTGTTGCCGCATCCAGCATCCGCGCTTGTCCTCATTGGCCCCGGTTCGCCGGGGATGATCGGGGTGGGACGGCGGCGGACCGCCGTCCCGGGTTCGATGCGAGCCCGATTGCCGGGCCCGGTCACACGCTTAGTTGCAGCGCGGCGAGATGTTGTTCTCGGTCGCGTAGGCGTTCGAGTCTTCCTCGATCAGCGCACCGATGACTTCGCTGTCGGTCGGTTTGAAGTCCGAGATCAGCGACCAGGTCTTGGATGCCGCATCCCACTGGGTCACGCCGACCAGGGCGTCACCGCCGTGGTTGCTGCACGACACCGAGAAGGCCGGGCCAAAGTTCGGCAGGCCCAGTTCGGCCATCTTCGCTTCGGTCATTTCCAGTGCTTCCATACCGTCGCGCATGTCGGCGGCGGTGATGTCGGCCTTGCCCGAAATCTCCTGTGCCTTCTTGGCGGCTTCGGCGGCCAGCATGGCGGCATAGAGACCACGGTTGTAGAGCACGGTACCAACCTGGTCACCGGCGCCGGCGGCCTTACCTGCGTCGATCACGTATTTCTGCAGATCGTCGAACAGCGGGAAATCGGTGCCGACGTTGTGGAAGGTCAGCGCCTTGTAGCCATTGGCGGCGTCACCGGCGGGCAGCACGTCGTTTTCCGAACCCGACCACCAGATGCCGATGAAGTTTTCCATCGGGAAGCGGATGTTGGCGGCTTCCTGCACCGCGACCTGGTTCATCACGCCCCAGCCCCACATCAGCACAAAGTCAGGCTTGTCGCGACGGATTTGCAGCCACTGCGATTTCTGCTCCTGACCCGGATGGTCGACCGGCAGGGTGCTCAGCTCGAAACCGTGCTTCTTGCTCAGCTCTTCCAGGGTACGGATCGGTTCCTTGCCATAGGCAGAGTTGTGATAGACCAGGGCAATCTTCTTGCCCTTGATGTCGCCACCGTTGCTCTCCAGCAGATAGTTCACCGCACCCGATGCACCATCCCAGTAGTTGGCGGGATAGTTGAAGACATGGCTGAACACGTTGCCGTTCTTCGCCGAGGTGCGGCCATAACCCATCGAGTGGATCGCGATGCCGTCAGCGGTGGCTTTGGGGATCAGCTGATAGGTAATGCCGGTCGACAGCGGCTGATACACCAGGGCGCCCTGGCCCTTGGTGGATTCATAGCATTCGACACCCTTTTCGGTGTTATAGCCGGTTTCGCATTCCAGCACGTTGGCCTTGACGCCGCCGATGCCGCCATCACGCTCGTTGAGCAGGGTGAAATAGTCGGCATAGCCGTCGGCAAACGGGATACCGCCCGCGGCATAGGGGCCAGTGCGATAGCTGAGCGACGGGAAAGTCAGGTCAGCCAGAGCCGGACCTGCGGCCATCAAGGCGCCCAGCGCCACGGTTGCCAGTTTCATTTTCATCGGGTTTTTCCTCCCTTGGTTTTGACCGATGGTGGTGTACGGGGCGATCCTACCGCCCCGTATCGGGATGCGCCTGCCCGCCTCAGTGCGGGAAGGGCCAGAGCCGCAGTTTCTCCTTGGCGACGCGCCACAGCTGCGCGAGGCCATGCGGCTCCATGATCAGGAATGCGACGATCAGCGCGCCGACGATCACCAGCTGAAGATGCGCCACGATATCGGTGGGCCAGCCCAGCATGTCTGCGCCGACGACCTTCAGGACCACCGGCAGCAGCACCAGGAAGGCTGCCCCCGCGAACGAACCAAAGATCGAACCGAGACCGCCGATGATCACCATGAACAGTACCAGGAACGATTTCTGGATGCCAAAGGCCTCGCCCACCTCGACCGCGCCCAGATAGAGCGCAAAGAACAGCGCCCCCGAGATGCCGATGAAGAAGGAACTGACGGCAAAGGCGGTCATCTTCGCCTTGAGCGGGTTCACCCCGATGATCTCGGCGGCGATGTCCATGTCACGGATCGCCATCCAGGTCCGGCCCATTGTGCCACGGGTCAGGTTGCGGGCGATCAGCGCGCAGGCGGTCAGAAAGATCAGGCAGAACAGATAGGTGGCCCAGGCCGGTGCGTTGGGACCGGTGATGATGATACCGAACGTATCCCGCTCGGGCGCGTTGATCTGGCCCGAGGCCGAATAGTTGTAGAACCACGGCACCCGGTTGAACAGCCACACCAGAAAGAACTGCGCCGCCAGTGTTGCCACCGCCAGATAGAACCCCTTGATCCGCAGACTGGGCAGCCCGAACAGCACCCCTACTGCCGCGGTGATGCCGCCCGCCAGGATCACATGAATGAACATGCTCACTTCGGGAAATGCGGTCATCAGCTTGTAGCAGGCATAGGCGCCCACCGCCATGAATCCGCCGGTGCCCAGGCTGACCTGGCCGCAATAGCCGACCAGGATGTTCAGCCCGATCGCGGCGATTGCATAGATCAGAAACGGCAGCAACAGCGCGTTTGCCCAGTAGTCGTTGATCACGAACGGGATGATCCCGAAGGCGATCGCCAGCACGACATAATACCGATAGCGGTCGAACTTGATCGGAAAGGTCTGGCTGTCGGCCTGGTAGGAGGTTTTGAAATCTCCGGCTTCACGGTAGAACATCGCTTACATGCCCCCTTCGGACTGCGCGCGGTTGCGGGCCGCGGCATCGAGTTGATTTGTCTTTTTTGCATAGCCGCTCGCTTCGGCGGCCCGGACCAGCCGCAGATACGCGACGATCCCCATGATGAACCCGGCAAAGGCCAGGAGGCTGGCGATGATCAGCTGGCGATCGGTCAGGTCCTGCGCGGTCAGGGCAATATACCCAAAGGCCCAGAAGCCCGACCAGGCGACGACATTCACGATGGCGATCAGCTTGTTCATCTTTCCTCCCCTTTGCGAAGGTTCCGGGCGGGCGGGTCTCGTTGCGGCCCTGGCCGCAACGGGGTCGCCCACCGGAGCCTCAGACCCTTTCGATGATCTTCTCGCCGAACAGGCCCTGCGGCCGGAACACGAGGAAGATCAGTGCCAGAACATAGGCGAACCAGTTCTCGGTCGCGCCGCCCACCATCGGGCCGATCGCGAATTCGAACAGCTTCTCGCCCACCCCGATGATCAGCCCGCCGACAATGGCGCCGGGGATCGAGGTGAATCCGCCCAGCATCAGCACCGGCAGCGCCTTGAGCGCGATCAGCGACAGCGAGAACTGCACACCCGATTTGGTGCCCCACATGATGCCCGCGACCAGCGCCACGAAACCGGCAACCGACCAGACCAGCACCCAGATGAAGTTCAGCGAGATGCCGACGCTCAGCGCCGCCTGGTGGTCGTCGGCCACCGCGCGCATTGCCCGGCCCTGCTTGGTATACTGGCTGAAGGCCACCAGCGCCGCCACCAGCAGTGCTGCGATCACCGTTGCCACGATATCCAGATTGTCGATGAAGAAACCGTAGCCGAAGATGCCATAGGTGGTGTCGTCGATCCACACGTTCAGGCCCTGCGGCAGACCCACATCCAGCGTCTTGATCTCGGAGCCCCACATCAGGTCGGCCACGCCTTCGAGGAAATAGGCAAGCCCGATGGTGGCCATGAACAGGATGATCGGCTCTTGACCGACAAGGTGGCGCATCACGAATTGCTGCACCGCCCAGGCCAGCAGGACCATCACGCCCATCGTCAGGATGATCGCCAGCAACGCTGGAATATTCCATCCGAAATGGGTGATATGCCCGCCAAAGATGGCGTTGATCAGATGCGCGAACGGTACCTGTCCGTTCATGATGCCCACCAGGGTCATGGCCGCAAACAGCGCCATCACGCCCTGGGCATAATTGAAGATGCCCGACGCCTTGTAGATCAGCACGAAACCCAGCGCGACCAGCGCATAGAGCACGCCCGCCATCAGGCCGTTCAGGATTACCTCGATCGCGAAAATCAGTTGGTCAGACATGTCCCGTGCCCCCGGTTTCCATCGTGTCGTTCAAGCAAAGATCAGTCATGGGCCACCCCCAGATAGGCGTCGATGACCTCTTGGTTGTTGCGCACCTCATCCGGCGTGCCGTCGCCGATCTTCTTGCCGTAATCCATCACCACCACCCGGTCGCTCAGGTCCATGACCACGCCCATGTCGTGTTCGATCAGGGCGATGGTAGTGCCGAACTCGTCATTCACGTCGAGGATGAAGCGGCTCATATCCTCCTTCTCTTCGACGTTCATGCCTGCCATCGGTTCATCCAGCAGCAACAGCTTGGGCTCGGCGGCGAGCGCACGGGCCAGTTCGACCCGCTTTTTCAGGCCGTAGGGCAGGCGTGCCACCGGTGTCTTGCGGATATGCTGAATCTCGAGGAAGTCGATGATCTTTTCCACCGCCTCGCGGTTCTCGGTCTCCTCGCGCTCGGCCTTGCCGCGCCAGAGCGCCTGGCTCAGCAGACCCGCTTTCATATAGTTCAGCCGCCCGGTCATGACGTTATCCAGAACGCTCATGCCCTCGAAGAGTGCGATGTTCTGAAAGGTGCGCGCGATGCCCTGGCGGGCGACCTCATAGGGGCGCATCGCCGGACGGCGCGATCCGTGAAACCAGACCTCGCCTTCCTGCGGAACATAAAAGCCTGATATCACGTTCAGCATCGAGGACTTTCCGGCGCCGTTCGGGCCGATGATCGCGCGGATCTCGCCCTCGCGGATGTCGAAACTGATATCCTTGATCGCCACCACACCGCCGAACCGCAGGGTGATGTTCTTCATCTCCATCACCACGCCGCCAATCTTGCGGCCGTCCGCGGTGGTGTATCCTTCGGATGCGTCAAGCATCGGTGTCTCCCTTGTCTTTCGGCAGTGCCCCGGCTGACGGGACGGTGGGCGGGGCGATGCGCCCAAAGGGCGCGAGCGGCGTCCCGCCGGACCTCATTCCGCTGCCACCTGCTGCGCGGTGGTCGCCACGACCTTGGCATCGCAAACCGTCAGCGTCGCCTTGATCGCGCCCTTGCGCCCGTCCTCATAGGTCACCTCGGTCACGGTCGAGACCTTTTCGGACCCGTCATAGAGCGCGGCGATGATGTCGGCGAACTTCTCTTCGACGATGCGGCGGCGCACCTTGCGGGTGCGGGTCATCTCACCGTCATCGGCATCCAGTTCCTTGTGCAGCACGACAAAGCGATGCACCTGGCAGCCCGACAGCATCGGGTCCTCGGCCACCGAGGCGTTCACCGTCTCCACATGCGAGCGGATGGTTTCCAGCACCTTGGGATGACCCGCCAGTTCCTGATAGCTGGCATAGGCGATGTTGTTGCGTTCCGCCCAGTTGCCCACCGCCGTCAGGTCGATGTTGATGAAGGCGACGCAGCGGTCCTTGCCATTGCCGAACAGCACCGCCTCCAGAATGTCGGGATAGAACTTCAGCTTGTTCTCGACATATTTGGGCGCGAACATGCTGCCATCGGCCATCTTGCCCACATCCTTGGCGCGGTCGATGATGCGCAGGTGGCCCGAGCCTTCCTCGAAGAACCCGGCATCTCCGGTGGCGACCCAGCCCTCGGCATCCTTGGTCGAGGCCGTGCTTTCGGGGTTCTTGTAATACTCCACAAAGGTGCCCGGCGAACGATAGAAGATCTCGCCATTTTCGGCGATCTTGATCTCCACATCGGGGGCGGGCACTCCTACGGTATCGGCGCGCACCTGGCCATCGGGCTGCACGGTGATGAACACCGTTGCCTCGGTCTGGCCGTAGAGCTGTTTCAGGTTGATACCCAGCGAGCGGTAGAAGTCGAAGATTTCAGGGCCGATCGCCTCGCCCGCGGTATAGCCTACGCGCACATTGCCAAAACCCAGCGTATCCTTGAGCGGGCCATAGACCAGCGCATTGCCGATCGCGTATTTCAGGCGGTCGCCGGCGCTGACCGGTTCACCATCCAGGATCTTGCCGCCCACCTTCTTGGCATGCGCCATGTAGCGGTGGAACATGTTCCGCTTGAGCGGGCTTGCATCCTCCATCCGGATCATCACGTTGGTCAACTGTGTCTCGAACACGCGCGGCGGGGCAAAGAAATAGGTCGGCCCGATCTCCCGCAGGTCGGTCATCATCGTATCCGCGCTTTCGGGACAGTTCACGCAGAAGCCGCACCAATAGGCCTGGCCGATCGAAAAGATGAAATCGCCCACCCAGGCCATCGGCAGATAGGAGAGGATGTTCTCGTCCTTGGTCAGATTGTCGAACTTGGCCGAGTTCTTGGCGCTTTCGATCACGTTGCGGTTCGACAGCACCACGCCCTTGGGCTTGCCCGTCGTGCCCGAGGTATAGAGCATCACGCAGGTATCGTCATAGGTGATCTCGGCAATCCGCCGGTCAAGCTCGGCATCGAACCGGTAGTGCCCGGCACGCCCCTCGGCCATCAGGTCTTCGAGCGCGTTCATCTGGCTGTGGTCGTATTTCCGCATGCCGCGCTTGTCGGTGTAAAGGATGTGCTGGACCTGATGCACGGTCTCCTGGATCTCGATGACCTTGTCGACCTGCTCCTGATCGCCACAGACAACGAACTTGGCGCCGCAATGCTCCATCACATAGGCCATCTCTTCGGCTACCGCGTCCTGATAGAGCGGCACCGGCACGGCGCCCACCATCTGGGCGGCCACCATCGACCAGTAATGCGCGGGACGGTTGCGACCGATCACGGCGACATGATCGCCCTTTGCCACACCCAGCTCCAGAAATCCCAGCGCCAGTGCGCGGATCTCAGCGGCGGTTTCGGCCCAGGTCCAGCACTGCCAGATGCCGAATTCCTTTTCCCGATAGGCGGGCCGGTCCCCGTATTGGGTTGCGTTGCGGTTAAGCAGCGCCGGAAGGGACTGAAGCCCCTCTGCGCCAGACTGCGTCTGAGCCAATCTCTTTCTCCCTCCCGTTGCCGGCCCGCTCCTTCGGGCCGGACATCATCGCCTGCGGATACCGACCAGACGATTCTGCCCCATCAGGGACAGGCGTATTGATCGGGGCCAATATTTTCGTGATGTTTTCGCAATTCTTACGAATTGTAACAGGCCTCTCCCTGCGTCATTTCACCAGACCCCGCACAGGCACGAAACCCTCACCCCTCTTGCGCCGGAACGTCAGGCTGGCGTTTTGCCGCTGCCACGAGACGGACAAGAACCTTTTCCCCCTGTCACGCCGGTGCTAGCCATGGCGCCAAGGGGGATATCAGCCATGGACAGGAACGATCAGTGGATCAAGGCCATGACCAGTGCCGGTCTGAACCTGATCGCTCAGGGCCTGTCGATCTATGACAACAACCTGCGCCTCGCCGTCAGCAATCGGCGCTTTCAGGAAATGTTTCACCTGCCGGACCGGCTGATCCGACCCGGCGCCAGGTTCGACGACACCATCCGCTATATCGCCGAGCGGGGCGATTACGGTCCGGTCGACGATATCGATGCACTGGTCCGCAGCCGGGTCGAACAGGCGCTGGCCTTTGTCCCGCACTATTTTGAACGGGTCCGTGCGAATGGTCAGGTTATCTCGATCGAGGGGGCACCGCTGCCGCAGGGGGGATGGGTCACCGTCTATACCGACATCACCCGTACCAAGCGGATCGAGGAATTGCTGCGCGCCCGCTCCGAGGAACTCTCGGGCCAGCTGCTGGCCCATGCCGAGGAGCTGGGCGCCACCAACCGCAAGCTGGCCGCGACCATCAGCGCGCTGGAAGAGGCGCAGCGCCAGCTGACCGAGATCGAGGCGCGCACCCGCCTGACCACCGAGATGATGCCGGCCCATATCGCCCATGTGGACCGCGACGGCCATTACACCTATTCCAATCGTCGGCTGAGCGCGGTGATGCCCGGGAGACCCTCGGACATTCTGGGCCTGCATATCTCCGACGCTCTGGGCCCGGATGCCTTTGCCAAGATCGGTCCGCATCTGGAGGCCGCTTATGGCGGCGACAGCCCGGTCTTCGAATTCAACGAGGCGCATGATTCCCGCCGCATCCGGGTTGCCTTTACCCCCGACGGGGCGGGCGGGGTCTATATCCTGTCGATGGACGTGACCTCGGAAACCCAGGCGCGTGTCGCCCTGCAGCAGTCGCGCCGCCGCGCCATGGCAGCGCAGATGACCAGCGGCCTGGCGCATGATTTCTCGAACCTTCTGACCATCATCCTGGGCATGATGTCGAAGATGGAGAAGATGGACCTGCCCGAAGAGGCGGCGGAACTGGTCTCGGCCACACAGGCCACGGCACAGCGGGGCGGGCGCCTGCTCAATCGGATCGCCGACATGACCGGCAACCGCACCCTGCGCCCGCGCGCCACCGACATGCACGGGCTGCTCGAGGACCTGAAGCTGCTGGCCACCCCCAGCCTGCCGCGCGGCATCGGGCTAAGCGTGCTGGACCACACGCCCGACGAAGCGCTTATGCTGGATGCCGGCATGTTGCAGGACGCGCTGCTGAACCTCGTGCTGAACGCGCGCGATGCCTGTGGTGCCAATGGCCAGATCACCATCAGTGCCCATGCCATTTCACGCATCTGGATCGAGATCGCGGTGACCGACACCGGGCCGGGGTTCTCAAAGGAGGCGCTGGAAAAGGCGCTGAACCCGTTCTTTACCACCAAGGGGAGCGAGGGGTCGGGACTGGGCCTGCCCATGGTCTATGACATGGTCAAACTGGCGGGAGGCGACATGCGCATCGCCAACACCCCTACCGGCGCCGCCATAACCCTGCGCCTGCCTTATCGTGCGGCGCCGCAGGTACAGGGCGGTCTGGCGCTGCTGGTCGAGGATAACGAGGACCTGCGTTCCACCTTTCGCGACATGCTGGTCGAACTGGGGTATTCGGTGATCGAGGCCACCTCGGCCGACGAGGCCAGCGCGCTGGCCGCCGATATCGAGGATATCGCGCTGGTGCTGTCCGACATCAAGCTGGAAGGCGACGCCACCGGCATCGACCTGCTGAAACGATTGCCCAAGTCGCTGCCCTGCATCCTGATGACCTCGCTGCCGCTGTCCGACCCGCTGCACCGCGAGGCATTGACGCGCGGCCCGGTACTGCGCAAGCCCTTTACCCGCGCGCAACTGGCCGCGCTGCTGCGACCCGAGGAGGTATCATGACCGCCCCGCTCGTCACCATCCTGGACGATGAACCCGAGATCCGCCTGATCCTGACCGAGGCGCTGGCCGAGGCCGGGTTCCGTACCCAGAGCTTTTCGCGCGCCCGCGAGTTCGAGGCCTCGCTGAAGCGCGTGACGCCGGATGTCTGCCTGGTGGACCTGTCGCTGCCCGATACCGACGGGCTGGCATTGGTGCACCGGCTGGCGCTGGAACAGGGGGCGACGGTGATCATCATCTCGGGCCGGGCGCAGGTGCAGGACCGGGTCACCGGGCTGGAACTGGGCGCCGACGACTATATCACCAAACCGTTTGACCCCGCCGAGGTGGTGGCCCGCATCCGCGCCCGCCTGCGCGACGGCCAGCGCGGGCCGGTTTCGGGGGGTGGTGACACCGCCGAGTTCAACGGCTGGACCGCCCATTTCGACCGCTACGCGCTGGAAGACGACACCGGCGCCGAAACTCCGTTTTCCCATGCCGAAGGCGAGGTTTTGAGGCTGTTCCTGGAAAGCCCGAAGCGCCTGATCAGCCGGGCCCAGATGCAAGAGGCATTGGGCGGCGGTGCCGGCGACAGCTTTGACCGGGCCATGGATGTGCGCATCTCGCGCCTGCGTACCAAGCTGCGCGAAGACCCCAAGAACCCGCGCCTGATCAAGACGATCTATGGGGCAGGTTACATTTTTCTGGGCGATGTCAGCTGGCGCTAGGATCGGGGCCCCGGGCCACAGAGTTGACCTGTACGGCCCGCCAGCGATAGACTCCTCGACGGAAGCGCGGACTCATAGAGCGGCGGCAGCAATGCCCGTCGCAGTCTTGGCGCAACGGGAGGCTGCCATGCATTCCTATCTCGAAATCCGCAAGCGCATGCTGTTCAAGGCAGTACGCCGCTATACCCTTGCCGACATGGCCTGGCGGCAGAGTCTGGAACAGGCCGCGACCCTGGTGCCAGGCGCCATGGGACGGAGCTATTTGATGATCGGAAATCCGGGTTCTCGCGTGCGGCGCCTTTTTGACGAGCGGGACCGGGCGATACAGCGCCTGACAGCGGCGCAGGCCAAGCTGCACGAGGCACGCGCCCGTATCGGCGGTCAGCAAGCCGAAGCGCATATCCTGTTGATCGCCCGCCACTGAGACCGACGCACGGTTTCGGAGCGGCGCCATCGCCCGCAGCCGCGCGGGTCAGGCCACGAAAAGCAGCCTGTTCGCCTTGAACCAGGGTACCAATACCTCGCGAAAGGCGCGTGGTTTCGCCGCCCGCCAGACATCGCGATGCGCAACCACCCAGATATCGGCGTAGGGCTGCGGCGGCAGTAGCGGCACCTGCACCAATCCCGGCGTGGCCCGGCCCAGAAACAGCGGCATCCGCACCGCGCCCAGCCCCGCCTGCGCGGCACCGACCATGGCCGCCATATCATCAAATACCAGACGCAGCCGGGTGTTCGGATACTGCTCCAGCACCACCTGAGGCACACGTGGGTTCTGTTCATAGGCGATCCAGTCCACCGCCGTTGCCGGATCGGCGGCCAGCCGTTCGGCCAGGCCCGGCGCGGCAAAACTGGCCGACTGTTGCGAACACAGCCTGAGCCCGGTCAGTGTATCGCCCGGGCTGCGGCTGATGCGAATGGCCAGATCGGCCTCGCGCCGGGTCAGGTCCAACAGGTCGTTGGTGGCCCTGAGCCGGATCTGGACCTGCGGATGCGCTTCGGCAAAACGCGCCATGACCGGTGCGACATGCGGCCCGACAAGGAGTTGCGGCGCGGTGATCACCAGCTCTCCGTTCAGGCTCTGGTCGCGGCCTTGCAGGCGGCGCAACAGATCGTCCTGCCGCGCCTCCATCCCGGCGGCGTGTTCAGCGACCAGCCGACCGGCATCGGTGGCGCGGTACCCGTCGGCCAAACGCTCGAACAAGACCTCGCCCAGCGCCGCCTCGGCCCGCAGGATCCGCCGCGACACGGTGGTATAGTTGAGGTCGAGTTCCGCCGCAGCCGCAGCAAGCGTGCCACCGCGCACCACAGCCAGTACCGTTTTCAGATCGTCCCAGTCGATTTGCATGATGTGCATTTATGCATGTTACCCATGCATTACCACGCGTTTTTGCCACACATCCGCGTGATTATGCTCTTTCCATCGCAACCGAGAAGGAGACCCAGATGATATACGCTGTTTTCAAGGCCACCATAACCAACCCCGACGCCCTGGCCAGTTATCGCGAAAGGGCCGGCGCCGCGCTGGCCCGTCACGGCGGCAAGGTCGAGACCGCAACACCCGCCCCAACTGCCCTGGACGGAACGCCCGACATCCCAGACGTGGCCGCACTTCTCAGCTTCCCGGACGCCGCAGCCGCGCGCGCCTGGATCGACGACCCGGACCTGGCCGAGTTGCACGGCCTGCGCCGCAGCGCAGGCAGCTCCGAAATCCTGCTTTTGGGTTAGGGCCGCGCGTTCAGCTGACGGATCGCCGAGGCCAGCCGCTCTGCCACCTTGCGGCTGGTCTTGCGCGACGGGTGGATCAGGTCGGGCGCGAAGTAGGTCAGACCGCCGGGGGGCACGATATCCTGCATCGAAATGTAGAACACGCCCTCGTCAGTGTCGGCAAAGCGTGCAATCCGCGCTTCCAGCTCGTCACCGTCGTTCTTGCAGTGCTCGATCGGGGTCAGCAGATTGGGGCTGCGCAGGTAACCCGGATAGATCACCCGCGCCCCTTGGGCCCTTATGTGACGGATCAGGTCGGGGATCTGGCCGCTCTCGCCATCTTCCGAGATCAGCCGGTTCATCACCGTGCCGCACCGGCCACATCCGCAGCCGAACAACAGATCGTTGCCGCCGCCATTGACCACCACCCAGTCCCAGTTTCCGGGCTCGTATTGATAGGGCACGTTCAGCCCGCGCCCCTCGTCCCCCTCGTCCCGGGTCAGCATCCAGGCACCGCTGAAGGACCGGTCCACTACCGGCTGCCCCAGCTCTTTTGCCATCACGTCCGGTATCGAGCTGCCCAATGCCGAGTTCCACGACAACAGCGAATCGCCGATCGCCAGGATGCGCGCATCCTGGTTGCGGCTCACCGAGTCCTGGCAGGCTGCGAGAATTCCGTAAAAAGAGATAAGGAACAAAAGCGTGCGTAACATTCAGTCGCGATCCTCGGGCAAACTTGAGTTGATTGTCTGCCTATAAAGTGACTGTGAAACCGGGCAGAAACATGGCGCCCGACGGGCATTCCAACGGTTCACCCAAGGGCCCGCACCGCGTGCTCAAGAACCTGCAATCCAGCGACAAGGTCTTCTTCGTCGGTATCTTCGGCAAAGTCGTGACTGATCCCGCCGATCGAAGGGACAAACAGCATCGCCACCGGCATCAAGCGCGACACGTTGGTGGCATCGTGCAGCGCGCCCGACGGCATGCGCCGCCATCGTCCCGGCGCCACCGCTTCGGCGCCCCGTTCCAGTGCCGCGCGCAGGGCCGGGTCCATCGCCACCGGCTCCAGCCCCAGCAGCGGACCAAAGCCCAGCTTCATGCCGCGCGCCTCGGCCACCTCCTGCGCGGTGGCGCGGATGATCTCCTCCATCCGTGCCAGCCGCGTGGTGTCGCCATCCCGCCACTGCATCGAGAACCGCGCCCGCCCGGGCACGATGGACGACGCGTTCGGGTGCAGCCTGACATGGCCGATGGTCCAGACCGTGCGCGGGGTGACCACGTTGCGGAATCGCTCGCCCAGCCGGGTGTTGAACTCACCGAGCGCCTGGAACGCATCGCGGCGCAGATGCATCGGCGTGGTGCCGGCATGGTTCTGCTGACCCTCAAATGTCACCTTCATGTCCCGAATCCCGACGATATCGCTGACCACCCCGATCTGCTCGCCCTCGGTATCCAGCGTCGGGCCCTGTTCGATATGCATCTCGACAAAACCGGTAAACTGCGACGGGTCGACAAAATCACCGGCCAGATCCGCCATTGCCGCCCGCGCGCTGGCAAAAGACTCGCCCGCGTGATCGGTCAATCCATCCGCCTCGGACAGCGGCAGATGCCCCGACCAGATCGCCGATCCGGTGGTGACCCCGAACCGCCCTTCCTCGTCCTGGAAACTGACCACGGAAACCGGGCGCTCGCTGCTCCGCGCAACCTCCAGCGCCGCGATCACTCCCAATGCGCCGTCCAGCCAGCCGCCCTCGGGCTGGCTGTCGGAATGCGACCCCATCAGCAGCGACGGCCCCTCGGCCAGACCAAAGAGATTGCCGACCGGGTCGAACCGCACGTGCAACCCCGCCTCCTCCATCCGGCCCGCCAGCCAGCGGCGTGCGGCGATATCCGCCTCGGAATAGGCCGGCCGCACCACGCCCTTGCCGACCCCCGCCGCACCAAAGCTGCGCAGCCTGTGCAGATCCTCCAGAAACCGCTCCGCGTTCACCGTCATCGCCTGTCCTCCCATCCCTTCATTCCGCTGAAAATACTCCCGCCGGAAGCATCCGCAACCAACCACACGCACCGCCACCCGCGAAATTCGCACCCTCGGCGCCAAACCCCTCTGGCCCCCGCCCCGATCCTTGCCTAAGAGTCTGCCCGAACCGGAGGATGACATGTCTCACATCACGCTGATCCGCCACGGACAGGCCAATACCACAGCCCGCGATGAGGCGAGTTATGACCGGTTGAGCGAGCTGGGTCACCAGCAGGCGCGCTGGCTGGGGTCGCATCTGGCCGACACCCGCGCCCATCATCCCCGCGTCTATTGCGGCACCCTGACCCGCCACCTGGAGACCGCCGCCAGCATGGGATTGGCCGATGTGGTGCAGGACCCGCGCCTGAACGAGATCGAGTATTTCACTCTCGCCCAGCTTTTCGAGGCGCAGCACGGTGTCACCATCCCCGAGGATCGCGAAGGCTTTGTCGAGCACCTGCCGATGACCTTCACCGCCTGGGCCGAGGGCCGGATCCAGGACGCGCCCGAAAGCTTCGAGCAGTTCGAAACCCGTGTTCAGACCGCGCTCTCCGAAATCGCGCAAGGGTCGGGCCCGGCCATCGTGGTCACCTCGGGCGGGCTCATCTCGATGGTGATGCGTCAGGCGATGGGGCTGGATATACCGGCCATGGCGCGGGTGGCTCTTGCCATCATGAACACGTCAATGCATCGTCTCTACCCGATCGGCACGCATCTCAGCCCGGTGCTGTTCAACGCCGTCCCGCATCTGGAGGCCCCAGAGCGGCAGTTTGCCCAGACGCATCTCTAGGGGGATCCGATGCAGCTCTATTGTGCTCCCGGCACCATCTCCGTGGCCGTTGCCATCGCGCTTCACGAGGCGGGGATCGAGCATGAGAAAGTACAGCTCGACTTTCGCGCCGCCGAACAGACCAGACCCGCCTACCACCAGATCAACCCCAAGGGCCGGGTCCCGGCTCTGGTGGTGCCGGGCGGCGTCCTGACCGAGACCGGGGCGCTGCTGGAGTTCATCGCCGACAGCGCGCCCGACAAGGGGCTGGTCCCCGCCGATCAGCTGTTGCGCGCCCGCATGCGCGAGGTGATGTATTACCTTGCCTCCACCATGCATGTGAACCACGCCCACAAGCTGCGCGGCGCGCGCTGGGCCGACCGCGCCGACAGCTGGGCCGACATGACCGCCAAGGTGCCCGAGACGATGACCGCCTCGGCCACCTATGTCGAGACGAACGGGCTGCGCGGCCCTTTCGTGCTGGGCGAGGCGGTCAGCATCGCCGATTGTTATCTCTACGTGGTAACCGGCTGGCTTGAGGGCGACGGGGTCGATCTGGAGCCCTTCCCGACAATCCGCGCCTTCCGCGCCGCGATGGAGGCGCGCGCCTCGGTCCAGGCCGTCAAGGCCGCCGGTCTGCTTTGAACAAAGGACAAGACATGACGCATCTCTGGGTCCGGGCCGAACAGCGCCCCAACGAGGAACGGGTCGGCCTGACCCCCGATGGCGCTGCCGCCCTGATCGCCGCCGGTCTCCGGGTCACGGTCGAGGAAAGCTCGGTCCGCGCGATTCCGCTGGGCGGCTACCGCGACGCGGGCTGCGAAATTGCGCCCGAGAACAGCTGGCCGGATGCCCCGAGCGACGCCATCATCTTTGGGCTCAAGGAATTGCCCGAGGACGGCACGCCGCTGCCGCATCGCCACATCATGTTCGGCCATGCCTTCAAGGGGCAGCATTCCGGCCGCCGGTTGCTGGAACGGTTCAAGGCCGGGGGCGGCACGCTTTATGACCTGGAATACCTGGTGGACGAGACCGGCCGCCGGGTCGCGGCATTCGGCTATTGGGCGGGTTATGCAGGGGCGGCGGTCACGCTCAAGGCCTGGGCCGCGCAGCAGCAGGGCGGCATCTGCGGCCCGGTGGGCGTCTATGCCAGCAAGGACGCGCTGAACGCAGCACTTGCCGCAGAACTCGACGCCACCGGCGCCCCGCGTCCCCGTGCCATCGTGATCGGCGCGCTGGGCCGGGTCGGCACCGGTGCGGCTGATCTCTGCACCGCGATGGGGGTCGAGGTCACCAAATGGGACATGGCCGAAACCGCCAGCGGCGGGCCGTTCCCCGAGCTCCTCGCTCATGACATCTTTCTCAACTGCATTTTCGCCCGCCCCGGCACGCCGGTCTTTGTGCCGCACGAGGCGCTGAGCGCCCCGCGCGCCCTGACCGCCATCGGCGACGTGGCCTGCGACCCCGACAGCGATTACAACCCGGTGCCGGTCTATGATCGCGCCACCAGCTGGGACGCGCCGGTGCTGCGCGTGGCCGAGGACCCGGTGCTTGACGTGATGGCGATCGACAACCTGCCCTCGATGCTGCCAGTCGAAAGCAGCCAGGACTATGCCGCGCAACTCCTGCCCTCGCTACTGACGCTGACTGACCTGGATGCAGGGGTCTGGGGCCGGGCACGGGCCACATTCCTTGACCATCTGGAGGGGTGATGGAAATCTATCTCGGTTTTCTTGCCGGCACACTGGGCACCATCTGCTGGATCCCGCAGGCCTGGAAAGCCTGGTCCAGCCGCAACACCGCCGGTCTGTCGCTGCCGTCGAACCTGCTGTTTCTGATGACAGTGTCGCTTTGGTTGCTCTATGGGCTGATGGTCGGCGACTTGCCGTTGATCGTCGCCAATGCCTGCGCCGCGGTGATCGTTCTGTCGATCATCACCGCCAAGTTGAAATTCGGATAAGGGAGATACCCTCATGACCATCCATTGGTGTGGCACCGGCCTGTCGGCCATTCCCGGCCTGCGCCGCCTGATCGAGGCGGGCCATCCCGTCACCGTCTGGAACCGGACCGTCGAAAAAGCCCGTGCCGAGCTGGGCGACTTGACCGACGACATCCGCGCCTTCGACATCGACGCATTGGGCGCGGTGCTGGCCAAGGGCGATGTTGTGGTCTCGATGCTGCCGGGCGACTGGCACGTGCCACTGGCCGAACTTGCGATCGCCAAGGGTGCGCATTTCGTCTCGTCGTCGTACATCGCGCCCGAGATGCGCGCGCTGGACGACCGCGCCCGCGCCGCTGGTGTGAGCCTGGTAAACGAGATCGGCCTTGATCCCGGCATCGACCATTTGATGGCGCATGAGCTGGTGGCCGATTACCGCGCCTCTGACGCGTTCGACGCCCAGAACGATCTCAGCTTCATCTCCTATTGCGGTGGTATCCCGAAACACCCCAACCCCTTCCGCTACAAGTTCAGCTGGTCGCCGCTTGGCGTGCTGAAGGCACTGCGCTCGCCCTCGCGCTCGATCCGCGACTATGCCCCTCTGGATGTGACGCGGCCCTGGGATGCGATCAGCAGCTACACCGCGCCGCTGCCCACGCCCGAAAGCTTCGAGGTCTATCCCAACCGCGACTCGCTGCCATTCATGGCACAGTACCATTTCGAGGAGCATTGGCCGGTCAAGGAATTCGTGCGCGGCACCCTGCGGCTGAATGGTTGGGCCGACGCCTGGGGCGATGTGTTTCGTGAAATCGAGACGCTGAAAGGCCCCGAGGGCGACGCGCGGCTCAAGCAGATGTCCGACCAGTTCTGGTCCGAGAACGCCTATGACGAGGGTGAACCGGACCGGGTCGTTCTCTGCGTCGGCCTCAAGGCCGAGAAGGACGGGCGCGAGGTCTGGCACAAATCCTATGTGATGGATGCCTGGGGCGACGCGCGCGGCACTGCCATGGCGCGGCTGGTCTCGATCCCGGTCTCTCTGGCGGTCGAGGCGGTTCTGAACCGGGAAATCCCCGCTGGCGTCCAGGCCGCCTCCAGCGATCCAAAACTGCTGGCGCGCTGGATGGGCGAAGTGGGCAAACTGGCCCAGCACCTGCAAATCGTGGATCATACCAACTGACAAGGGCACCGAACCTGCCCCTTCATTCCGCTGCAAATACTCCGGGGGAGCCTACAAAATTCGACGAATTTTGTAGGCCGGGGGCAGAGCCCCCGCCCCCCTCGGCCAAATCCTACATCAGATCGTTTTCCACATCCTCTGCCGAGATGCCCAGTGCATCCAGCCCGTTTTCCAGATGATCCGACAGATGCGGCGAGCCCAGTAGATAGTCGGCGCAGGGGGTGGTTGCCTCGGCCTTGGCGGTCTCGATCGCCTCCCCCAGTTCCTCGGCCTCGAAACTGCCGCGTCCGATCCACATGATCGCGACCAACTCGGCCTGTTCGTCCTCGCTCATCCGGTCGATAAAGGCGCGCAATTCGCCCTCGGCCCGATCCAGCTCGCGCGCCATCATCGCCACCTGCGCCACCTTGCGTGCGGAAATCTCCAACATTCTGCCAACTCCTGTTCGCGTGTCCTGTTTCCATCAAACAGGCAACGGCCATCGCGTCTTTGATCTTACGCAAACTCGGCCGCGCGCCAGATGGCACGAGAGAATTGTAATAGGCGCCCGATTTCCGGCGACCCCGGCGCAGCTCTTGCGTTAGGTTCGGAACATGACCGATCTGCTCCTGCCCGACGACGACACGCTTTACTCCGCGCTCACGGCGCGCAATCCCGCCTGGGACGGTCGCGCCTATGTTGGCGTTACCTCTACCGGCATCTTCTGTCGGCTGACCTGCCCGGCGCGCAAACCAAAGCGTGAGAATTGTCGCTTCCTGCCCACGGTGGCGGCCTGTCTCGCCGCCGGATACCGCCCTTGCCTGCGGTGCCGCCCGCTGCGGCCCGAGGGTGCGGGCGACCCTTTGGTAGCCCGCCTGCTCACCGCGCTCGAGACCGACCCGACGCGACGCTGGACCGAGGGGGATCTGACCGAGATGGGCCTCGACCCGTCGACCGTTCGGCGCAGTTTCAAGCGGCAGTTCGGCCAGACCTTTCTCGACATGGCGCGGCAGGCACGGTTGCAGGCAGGGCTGACCACGCTGGCAGATGGGGGGCGTGTGATCGATGCGCAAATCGAGGCCGGATACGAGTCGCCCGCCGCCTTTCGCGCGGCCTTTGCACGGCATCTTGGCCTGCCACCGGGCAGCTTTCGCGCCAATGCAATGCTCCGGGCCGACTGGTTCGACACCCCCCTGGGCGTGATGATCGCGGTCAGCGACCGTACCCGGTTGCACCTGCTGGAATTCGCCGATCGCAAGGCCCTGCCAACCGAGCTGAAGCGCCTGCACGCCAGTTGCAAGGGCGATCTGGGCTTTGGTCGATTGCCACCCATCGACCTGGCCCAGGCACAACTGACCGAGTTCCTGGCAGGGCAACGCGCCCGGTTCACCCTGGATCTTGCCCTGCACGGCACGCCCTTTACCCGCAGCGTCTGGCAGGCCTTGCAGACGCTGCCCGCCGGCAGCACAATCTCCTATTCCGAGCTGGCCCGCCGGTTGGGCCGTCCCCAGGCGGTTCGCGCGGTGGCACGCGCCAATGGCGCCAACCAGATCGCTATCGTGATCCCCTGTCACCGCGTTCTGGGCGCGGACGGGGCGCTTACCGGATATGGTGGTGGCCTGTGGCGCAAACAGCGCCTGATCGAGCTTGAACGGGCCTATGCCCAGACCGAAAGGACATGCGCATGAACCAGATCGCCCTTGCCCAATCCTTTGCCGCGATGCACCGGCCCGGGCAACCGCTCATCCTCTACAACGCCTGGGATGCAGGCAGCGCGCGGGCCATTGCCAAGGCGGGTGCGCGCGCCATTGCCACCGGCAGTTGGTCACTGGCGGCCGCTCAGGGCTATGCCGACGGACAGCAGATGCCGCTGGAATTCGCGCTGCAAATCCTGGCGCGGATAACACGAAGCGTCGAATTGCCGGTCAGTTTCGATTTCGAGGCGGGTTTTGCCAGTCGCCCCGGTGATCTGGCCACCAATACGGAACGGGTGATCGCCGCCGGCGCGGTCGGGGTGAATTTCGAGGATCGCGTCATTGGTGAACAGGGCCTGCTGCCCTTGCCCGAGCAGGTCGCGCGCCTGACAACCCTGCGCAAGGCCGCCGAGGCGACCGGGGTTCCGCTCTTCATCAATGCCCGTTCGGACGTGTTCTTTCAGGGCAGCGCGCCCGAGGATCATCCAGCCCTCGTGCAAGAGGCGTTGACCCGCGCGCGCGCTTATGGCGACGCAGGCGCGGACGGGCTGTTCCTGCCCGGACTGGTCACGCCAGACCTGATCGGAGAGATCTGCGCCGCTACCTCGCTGCCCGTCAACATCATGCAGACCGGAAAGGCCCCCGAGCACGCCCGCCTGGCGGGCTTGGGCGTGGCCCGCATCAGCCACGGCCCCGCCCCATGGATCATGGCCATGGCAGAACTGACCCGCGCGGCAGAGGCCGCCTTGACGCTCTAGCTTGGCCAAACGGGCTCAGCCCGAAGCCGGGACCGGTCTTTCGCGCGGATAGTGGTGCATGTTCAGAAAGGCCGCGCCCTCGGGCCCGGCCCGATAGCCATGCGGCAGGTCGGCGGCAAAGCGCAGGCCTTGCCCCGCGCCCAAGGGCACCCAATCTCCTTCGCGCAGAACCTCCAGCGTACCCTGCAAGATGAACACCTCTTCGGTGACACCGGCAGCATGGGCGGCGCTTTGGTGGCATTGATCGGGTTTCAAGGCGACATGAAAGGTCTCGGCCCCCAAGAGCGGGTCAAAGGGAAACACGATCTTGACCTCGATACTGCCGGGAAAGGTCACGGTGCGAAAGAGCCGCGCATCGTTCGGATCCCGCAGCGCGGCAGGGCCGATGAGCGCGCTCAGCGGCATCTGGAACCCTTTGGCGATCTTCCACAGCGTGGCGATGGTCGGGCTCGATTCGCCACGCTCGATCTGTCCCAGCATCGCCTTGCTGACGCCGGTCAGCTCGGCCACCTTGGCAAGGCTCAGTCCCGCCGCGGCCCGCACCTCGCGCAGTTTCAGGGTAATTTCTTCCGGCTGCATGCCTTTTGCCCCGCGAATTCTCTTGTGCGTTATAACGTCCATGCTGTAGCGTACGCTATAACGTCCGCCCCTGGCAAACAAGGGCCTGGCTGGGGCCGGACAAGGCGAAAACCAACCGGCGCCTCCAACCGCGTCCTCAGAGATCAACCGCCCGCTGCGGGCAATAGGGAAACAGCAAGATGCCAATGTACCGATCCAGAACCTCGACCCATGGACGCAACATGGCGGGCGCGCGCGGGCTCTGGCGCGCGACCGGCATGACCGACAGCGATTTCGGCAAGCCGATCATCGCCATCGTCAATTCCTTCACCCAGTTCGTGCCGGGACATGTGCACCTGAAGGACCTGGGCCAGATGGTCGCCCGCGAGGTCGAGGCCGCAGGCGGTGTCGCCAAGGAATTCAACACCATCGCGGTGGATGATGGCATCGCCATGGGTCATGACGGCATGCTCTATTCGCTGCCTTCGCGCGAGGTCATCGCCGACAGCGTCGAATACATGGTCAACGCCCATTGCGCCGACGCGATGGTCTGTATCTCGAACTGCGACAAGATCACGCCCGGCATGCTGATGGCGGCGATGCGGCTCAACATTCCCTGCATCTTTGTCTCGGGCGGGCCGATGGAGGCGGGCAAGATCGACATCGCCGATCTGGAAATGACCAAGATCGACCTGGTCGACGCCATGGTCGCCGCCGCCAATGACAAGTTCACCGACGAACAGGTGCAGCATATCGAGGAAAACGCCTGCCCCACCTGCGGATCCTGTTCGGGCATGTTCACCGCCAACTCGATGAACTGCCTGGCCGAGGCGCTGGGGCTGGCGCTGCCGGGCAATGGCTCGACGCTCGCCACCCATTCGGACCGCAAGGCGCTGTTCCTCGAAGCCGGTCGCCGCATCGTCGAGATCACCAAACGCCATTACGAGGGCGAAGAGAAGGGCCTGCTGCCGCGCGAAATCGCGACGTTCGAGGCGTTTGAAAACGCGATGAGCCTGGATATCGCCATGGGCGGCTCGACCAATACCGTGCTGCACCTTCTGGCCATCGCCCATGAGGGCGAGGTGGATTTCACCATGTCCGACATGGACCGGCTCAGCCGCAAGGTGCCCTGCCTATGCAAGGTCGCGCCCAATACCGCAAACGTCCATATGGAGGATGTGCACCGCGCGGGCGGCATCTTCTCGATCCTGGGAGAGCTGAGCCGCGCCGGGCTGCTGCATGACGGCTGCGGCACGGTACATTCGGCCTCGATGGGCGAGGCAATTGCGAAATGGGATATCAAGGTCGCCAACAACCCCGAGGCCGAGAGCCTGTTCAAGGCCGCGCCCGGCGGCGTGCGTACCACCCAGGCCTTTAGCCAGTCGAACCGTTACAAGGAGCTGGATACCGATCGCGAAAGCGGCGTGATCCGCTCCAAAGAGCATGCCTTCAGCCAGGATGGCGGGCTTGCGGTCCTGTTCGGCAATATCGCCGAGGACGGCTGTATCGTGAAAACCGCCGGTGTGGACGCGTCGATCCTGCAATTCACCGGCACCGCCCATGTCTGCGAGAGCCAGGATGATGCGGTCAACAACATCCTGACCGGCAAGGTCAAGGAAGGCGACGTGGTGGTGATCCGTTATGAGGGGCCGCGCGGCGGACCGGGCATGCAAGAGATGCTCTATCCGACCTCCTATCTGAAGTCGAAGGGGCTGGGCAAAGCCTGCGCGCTGCTGACCGACGGACGCTTCTCGGGCGGCACCTCGGGGCTGTCCATCGGCCACGTCTCGCCAGAGGCGGCCGAGGGAGGCACCATCGGTCTGGTCGAAGATGGTGACCGTATCGAGATCGACATTCCCAACCGCCGCATTCATCTGGCGGTCTCGGACGAGGTTCTGGCCGCGCGCCGCGCCGCGCAAGAGGCCAAGGGCTGGCACCCGGCCAAACCGCGCAAGCGCAAGGTGTCGACCGCGCTCAAGGCCTATGCCAAGCTGACCACCAGCGCCGCCAAGGGCGCGGTGCGTCAGGTCTGATCTGGCTCAAGGGGCGGCTCGGTCCGCCCTGACGGGCATCCTCGCCCGCAAACTGGCGATCCGGGCGCCGCGCCACTAGCGCGGCGCCCGGCCCAACGGGAGGAGATGTTTCGCCAGAATCATCGACGACGGGCGGGAGGGCCCCGTTCTCAGGTTTCCTCCCCTGCCCGAACCCCCGCGATCCCCAAGGCCTCTGCACCCTGCCGCAAGGCGCCTGCGATCAGGCCGGTGCCGGCCATTTCCTCGCCGCCACCCAGTTGCAGCAGCGCAATGTCCCGGCTTGCCTGCGCCGCCACCAGGGGGCGCAACACCGTTTCATGCCCGGCCTCTCCCTGCCGGCGCACATAGACCTCGGGCAGGATCGCCACCCCTGCGCCCGAGGCCGCCATCAGCCGGATACCGTCCAGGCTGGTGCCCTCGTATTCCTCGGACACCACGCCGCCGCACTCTGAGGCCAGCGCATAGACGATGCGCGACAGGCGGTGACCCCGATCAAGCGTCAGGAACATCCGCCCGCGCAGATCATTCGCGCGCACAGGACCCACATCGCGCGCCAGCGCATCATCGCGGGCCACAGCGATCCAGAGCCGCTCGGAAAACAGCCGTGTCTGCACCGTGCCGGGATGATCCTCGGGCGTCGAGATGATCAGATCGAACCGCCCGGCCTTCAGCCCCTGCTCCAGCCATTGGGTGCTTTCCTCACGCACCAGGATACGCAATTCGGGGTGGTTGCGATGCAGGGCGCTGACCACACCGGGTAACAGATAGGGGCCGATCGAGGGCAGCACGCCCAGCCGCAACCGCCCACCAAAGGGAACCCCACCCGACGCAGCGGCGCGCAGGTCCTCCATCTCGCGCAGGATACGTCGGGCGCGGCGGATCAGCTCTGCCCCCTGCGCCGTCGCAACCACGCCCGTACGGCTGCGATGGAACAGCCGCAGGCCAAGCTCGGCCTCGACCTCGGCGATCTGGGCCGAAAGGCTCGGCTGACTGACATTCAGCGCCGACGCAGCAAGGCCGAACCGGCCCAGCCGGTCAACGGCGACGATGTATTCGAGCTGACGCAGAGAGGGGCGCATGACAGATAGCCTAAAACTATGAATACCACTGACATCATGTATTGGCCTTATCCGTGAAGGCAAGCGATGAGACGCGAACGCACGAAACCAAGGACTTCTCATGCCTCTGATCCTCGATAGCCTGACCGTCAATCTCATGACCCCCACCATCCTGTTTTTCGCCCTCGGCCTGATCGCCGCCTTCGCCCGAAGCGACCTGTCGATCCCCGAAGGCGCGGCCAAGCTGATGTCGATCTATCTGCTGATGGCCATCGGCTTCAAAGGCGGTGCCAGCTTGGCGGAGCATGGCATTCACGCCGACCTCTTCGCGGCCATCGGTGCCGGTGTCGCATTGTCCTTTGCGCTGCCCTTTGCCGCCTATCTGCTGTTGCGGGCGATGACCCGGCTCGACCCGATGAACGCCGCCGCCGTGGCGGGGCATTACGGGTCGATCTCGATCGTCACCTTTGTTACCGCCACCAGCCTGCTGGAGCTGGGCGGCTACAGCTACGAGGGCTACATGATCGCGGTGGCCGCCGCGATGGAGGTGCCCGCGATCCTGTCGGCGCTGTGGCTGGCGCATCGGGGCGGCGCCCGGACCGAAGGCACCGATCACCTGTGGCGCGACCTGCTGGCCAATGGGTCCATCGTTCTACTGCTGGGCGCCTTTGTCATCGGCGCGGCCACCGGCGGCGACGGGATGGAGACCATCGCCCCCTTCATCGTCACCCCGTTCACCGGTGTGCTCTGCCTTTTCCTGCTGGACATGGGCCTGTCCGCCGGACGCAGCCTGCTGCGCAACCGGGCGCTGCTGACACCGGGTCTGTTTGCCTTCGGTCTGCTGATGCCGGTCCTGTCCAGTCTTCTGGCACTCGGCCTCGGGCAGCTGATCCCGCTCTCGCCGGGCGGCCTGTTCCTGCTGATGGTGCTGGCGGCCTCGGCCTCGTATATCGCGGTGCCCGCCGCGATGCGGATCGCTCTGCCCCGCGCCGAAAGCGGTGTCTATCTGACGCTTTCGCTGGGGGTGACCTTTCCCTTCAACGTCACGCTGGGCCTGCCGCTTTATTTGTGGCTGGCCGGGGTCAACTGACCCATATCGGGCACCGCTGTTCCGACTTTGGCTGAACAGCGGTGTCCGCCCCGTCAAGGCGGTCACGACCCGCTCGCTTTTCGCATTGGCTATCTCGCAGGACAGCTCTTCGAGGCCATTGTCACAGGACAGCAGACCGTGAACGCAATAGATCGGGCGCCAGCAACCTGCACCGCGGATAGAACCCTGCGCAACTGGGCGGGGTCGTGGTCGACGCCCTATTCGCCCAGCTTGGCGTGCACCTCGTCCAGGTCGATCTCGTCGATTGGCATCTTGTTGGCCGGGTTCTCGAAATCGTATTTGAACAGGTCGAAATCGCGCTTGTAGATTTCATAGACCAGGTGTTTCGACAGATCGTCGAAGTAATCCTCGACCGGATGCAGCCGTTTCGGTCCGTGCCCCTCACTCTCGTTGAAGCGGGGGATCTTGTCGAGCCTGACCTTGTGCGGCGTCTCGATATTATCGAGCACCTCCTGCATGCCGTCGTTGAACGCCTCGGTCCAGAAGATCTTGTCGTAGCGCCCACCGTTGCAGATGAAGGTCGAGATATGGCCCGACATGGCCGACCAGTGAATATCCGGGTCCATCGGCCGCCGCCAGCGGATGGTGTCGCGTGCGAACAGCAGGAACCGGCGGAAACTGGCGATCTGGTCAAACTCCTGTTTGCCGTCCTCGCCACCGACCTCGACACCGTATTTATAGACCAGCATCGGCACCAGATTGCCGCGATAGCGCTTGCCGTTGCGCTGGATGCCGCAGATCTTGTCGAAGAACGAACTGAGGATACGGGTATAGGGATTGCGCACGCAGGTGAAGGAATAGGACCTGTGCGCCTTTACATTGCGGGTGATCGGCCCCTGGCTGGCCTCAAGTGCCCATTTGTGCAACCCGGACTGCGCATCGTGGATGTCGCCATCGAAGAACGCGCCATGATCCGAGTAGTACATGATTTGTCCGATGGTCGAGCAGGCGCATTTCGGCACCACCCGGTAGACCACGCTTTCACTTTCCGTCATCCAAGTGCCGGGAAAACCCATCTGCCTTGCCTCCTTTGCCTGTTCCGCCTTAGTCTGGCTTCAGGCGTCTTTGCGCACCAAAAAATCAAAAAAACTCTGTTTATTCAATCGGCCTTCAACGTTAACAGGGTAGACAACGAGCAGAAACAGGGATTGATCGTTTCCGATATGGCAAAAATCGCCTATATTCTCCTGTGTCACAAGGATCCGGATGCGATCATCATGCAGGCTGAGCGGCTGACCGCCGCTGGCGACTATATGTCGATCCATTTCGACGCCCGCGCGCGCAAGACCGATTTTGCCCGAATCCGTTCGGCGTTGGCCGACAATCCAAACGTCACCTTTGCCCGGCGCCGCATCAAGTGCGGTTGGGGAGAATGGTCTCTGGTGCAGGCGACGTTGAACGCGATCGAGGCCGCGGTCGAGGATTTCCCGCGCGCCACCCATTTCTACATGCTGTCGGGCGACTGCATGGCCATCAAGACCGCCGAATACGCCCACAGCTTTCTGGATGCTGAGGACAAGGATTACATCGAAAGTTTCGACTATTTCGAAAGCGACTGGATCAAGACTGGCTGGAAGGAAGAGCGGTTGATCTATCGCCACTGGTTCAACGAGCGTACCCAGAAACGCCTTTTCTACGCTATGTTCGAGGCGCAGAAACGATTTGGCCTGACCCGCGAGATCCCGAGCGACATCCAGGTCATGATCGGCAGTCAATGGTGGTGCCTACGCCGTCGTACGATCGAATGGATCCTCGATTTCACCCGCGAGCGCAGCGACGTGATGCGGTTTTTTGCTACCACCTGGATACCGGATGAGACCTTTTTCCAGACCTTGGTCCGCCACTTGATCCCGGAACGCGAGATCGATCCACGCACGCTGACCTTTCTGATGTTCTCGGATTACGGGATGCCGGTCAGTTTCTATAACGACCATTACGACCTGCTCTTGAGTCAGGATTTCCTCTTTGCCCGCAAAATCAGCCCCGAGGCAAAGGAGCTGAAGGCGCGGTTGGGCCGTCTCTATGCCACGCATGGTGTTCAATTTCAGATCTCCAACGAAGGGCGCAACCTGTACAAGTTCCTGACAGGGCGCGGTCGTATCGGACGCCGGTTCGCAATGCGGTTCTGGGAGACCGAAAGCACACTGGGCCGCGAGCGCGAATTGATGATCTTGGTTTGCAAGAAGTGGCACGTGGCTAAACGGCTGCTGGAAAAGATCCGACAGGTTACGAACGTGCCGGCGATCGAGTATCTCTTCAACGAAGAAAGCACTCCGCTGCCCGATCTGGGCGGCATACAGGCGACGTTGGAAAAGCGCACTCGCCACCGTCGCGCCCTGATGCGGATGTTGTTTGAATATTTCGAGACCGACCGGCTGGTAATCTGCCTAGACCCGTCGAACCTGGAACTGATGCACGACTTCTTCTCGGACCGTTCGGTGACTCGCATGCTGGAGGTCGACTGCCAGTTCACCGACGACTACCTGATCGGTCACGCCTATCGGGTGGGGCTTGCGGGCGAACGCACGCCCCGGGCGACTCTAGAAAGACTGCTGCCTACCATCCGCAACGAGATGACATACGAGGCCGACCGCATCCGCGATGCCGGCTTTGCCCGATATGGCCGGGTTCACCAGACCTCTACCCCGGAAGAGAACGCCGACAAGGTTGCCGAGTTCCTGTCGATCCCCTGGGATCAGGCGTTGCGGATCACCCAGACCGACCATCTTTTTGCCGATTGAACCATCTCAGCGGATGCTATTGGCAATCTGAAGCTCTCGGACATAGCTGATGATCATTGCAACATCGGCCCGGCTAAGGCCCTGAACCGGAGGCATATCCCCAAACCGCCAGTGATGCGCGCGCACACCTTGAGAAACCGCGCGCTGAAACGCCTCGTCTCCATGATGGGACGGCTCGTAAATCTTGTGTACCAAGGGCGGTGCGACCCCATCCTGCCCCTCTGCGTTGGGACCGTGGCAGACAAGACATTTTGCCTCGTACACCCGGGCACCGATCTGCGCATTCTCTGACAGGCTCTGAGGCAAGGTCACAGACACCAACGCCACCCCTGTATTCGAGGCGACCGGTTCGACCGCCTTTGATCGCGGATACAGGACATATGCCGCCACGGCGACGGCCACGGCCAGACTGATGATGACAGCGCGATTCACTTCATGCTCCCCAAGAACTTTCACCCGCTTCTGAAGGTTCCAGCCGGTGAAAGGTCAAGCATGAAGTTCTATTTCGATTTCCAGCTGTCCAACCAGCGCCGGAACCGCCCCCGACGCTCTTCGATCGCCTCGCCGGCCGCATAGAGGCTGTCTTCGACATCCTCGATCACCGGATCGATGCGCCGCTGCCGGAACCGCCGCCAGCGTACCCAGATCGCCCAGACCAGCGCGGCCAGCAGGATCAGGATGATGATGTTCAGCCAGGGGATCAGGCGGACATCCGGCCCCGCAACCGGCTTGATTGCGACCGCGTTGGGAAAGATCGACAGGAATTCATTACGCCAGCCGTAATGGGTGACCGCTACCCATTCAGGTTTGTCCTTTGACGAAATCGCGTCATTCGCCTCGGTATAGAGATTGGCGGTGTCGAACTTGAAATAGGGCGGCCAGCTCCAGCTGGTATCCTCGTTGCGATAGACACGCGGTCGGCCTTCGGGTGTCACCCCCTGGATGAACTGGACATCACGGTTGATGATCGCCACCGACTGGTCGTCGGGCCGTGACCAGAAGATGCGGGTCCAGTCGTTCAGCTCTTGCCGTTCCTCATAAGTGTTGACGATGCGCACGATGTCGCGCTGCGGCAACGTATAGTGCAGGAAGGCGGCGACGCTGAGCCAGAACAGCCCGATGATCACCCATTTGACATAGCGCATGGCCAGGTCCTCACTTGAAATTCACGATATAGATCAGCACTGCGATCAGCACCCAGGGCACGAAGTAGACCCCCAGGATCAGCTTGCGCCGAAACGATTTGTCATAGGCCCTGAGACCGCGCGCGACAAAGGCTTCCTTGTCGCCGGTCTTGCCCTTTTCCTCCCACCAGCGCGCCAGCTTGCCGCGCCGCACCGCCCGGGAATAGAGCGACAGGCCGATATAGGCGACCGTCTGCACCACCAACAGGACAACGACAAGCCTGAGAAGTCCGAACACGCTATCTCCTCCGTATCGCGCCCCAGGGGCCGACCCGCGCAATCAGACGCTCGTCCAGCCCGGGCGGGCTGTCCTCGCTCTCCATCGCGGGCTCGTGCCCGAACAGCGCCGCGCGGGCGCCCGCTTTGTCCACCTGATACTCTCGTGCGAGGAAATCGGCAACGAAGCTCTTCTTGGCCTCGCTCCAGGTGGCATAGAGCCCATAAAACAGCTCCTTGTGACAGATGAACAGCTGACGGGCATCCAGCGGTGCCAGTTCCGCCAACAGCATGTTGACCAGATCGCGGTCGGGCGTATCCGCCGCCCGCAGACCATAGAAATAGGCCGGATGATCGGCCGAGATACGGGGCCAGTCGCCGCCATTCTCGGCCCAGCGCGCCAGTTGCGCCAGCCCGTGATACTCGTCCGGCAGCCGGTCGGCATGCATCCGCGCCAGCCGCCGCATATCGCCCCGGTCCAGCCCCGCCGGGTTCAGACCGGCGCCCGCGGCGGTGTCGATGACGATGAAATCCATCTTTTGCCGCAGCACCGCCGCCGCATCCATGCCGCGCGCCCGCACGATGGGTTCGGCCAGCTTGTTGTAATCAAGGAACTTGGCAATCCGGTTGCGTTCGCTCAGGTCGAACACGTATTTCACCGGCATCTCTTCGCGCGGCTTTTCCCCCGCGCAGATCATCGCCGGGTGCTGCACATCGGGGAACAGGTAGAGCCCGCCGAAATGCGCCGTCCAGAAATTGCGCTGCTCATGCGCCTTGTGGCTCAGATGCACGGGATTGCGGCTGATATCGCCGGTCTGTTTCGAGATGCCGATCATCTCGGCAATCAGCACATCGTCGAACCAGGCGTCGTTTTCGGTCTTGAACCGTTCGATCATCGCCGCCAGCTTGTCGGCGTTTTTCAGCGTGCCGCCGACGGTGTCGGCCTCGATCTCGATCTTGCGCAGGGTGAAAAGGTCGGCGGGCGCGCGCAGCTTGAAGACCGAGTTCACCAGTTCCCCCGCCACCGCATCGGTGGCGGTCAGCGCAAACAGCTGCGCCTCGTTCGCCTCGATGAAGTCGCGCAGGATCGGGCGCGAGGTCGAGAATTTGACATTCAACAGCGGCGCGCGCTTCTGCTCGGGCGTCAGCAGGATGAACTGCCGGTTGACCCCATTGGGGTTGAGGTAGAGCGGATCGCCCAACTCGTCCCCGATCTCAGGCGAATAGCCCGAGATGTCGATATGGAAATCGCTAAGCGCCGTGGTCTTGCCCGCCAGATGCTGGAGCGCGCGATTATACCGCTCCACCAGCGCCGGGCTGGAGATATGGACGAGATTGCCGAACATCAGGCCGGATTGGATGAGGCGGATCATGATATTTGCCTTTCCGCAGGACGGCAGCGATGCGCCCGGCCCGAGGGTGGGTGCGGTACGCGCCCGCCCTGGGGGGCGGGTCGGGCGCGTCGCGGCTTCGCCGCGTGGATCACCACCAATCTGCTCACCCCTTCCCCTCCAAATACCGCTTCTTCGCCTCTTCCATCCGCCCCATCTCGCGCACCATGCCGTCGATGGCCACCTCGTCGGACTTGTCGGCATAACGGAACTCGGAATCCGCATAGCGGTTGATCTCTTGCACCACCATCTCGACCGTGATGGGCTGGCGCAGCTCCTCGATCATCGCCAATTTTGCGTCATAGTCGCGAAACAGGAACAGGTCGGGGTTCTCCATCCATTCGTCGGGCAATTCGAAATCCATCGCCCGCACCTTGACCGCGTCGGTGATGTTCTTGATCGCCCGGCCGGTGAAGCGTTCGTCGGCCTCCTGTATCCCCTTCAGATAGGTTCCCAGCTTGGCGATGGTGTCGAGCGGGCCGACCTGCGCCCCCACCCTCTCCCACACCTGCGCCAGACCGGCCTCTTGCGGGCGGCCATGGGCGGCAAAACTGGCGGCCACCGCGCGCTTGATCTCTTGCGCGGCATATAGGTCATGCGCGCCCAGCGGGATGTCGTGGCGCTTGCCCAGCAGCAGGGCCAGGATGTCGATGTAATCCTCGCGCGTCTGCGGCCCGTCGACCAGGAACCGCGCTCCCGCCCGCTGGCGCAGGGCGTCGTCGACATTCTCGGGATAGTTCGAGAACATGCCAAAGGTGCAATTGCCGCGCACCACGGTATTGGCGCCAGCGAATGCCTCCATGAACACCGCCGTCACCTCCTGCTGGCCCGCGCTCGACTGGCGGTCGCCGCGCTTGCCCGCGATCTGGTCGATATCGTCGATGGTGCCGAACCCGATCACGCCGGGGTCGAGCACGCTCTGGACAAAGGCCTTGGCATTCTGGCCCGACTTGCCCTGATAGCTGTCGATATTGTCGATGCCGAAGTTCTGATAGCGGAACGGATAGCCCGCGTTGCGGCAGTATTCGTCGATCAGCCCCGCCATCATCTGGATCAGCGTCGTCTTGCCGGTGCCCGGCTTGCCATCGCCCATGAAGGTGAAGATGAAGCCGCCCAGTTCCGCAAAGGGGTTCAGGCGGCGCTCGAAATCATAGGCCATCAGCATCTTGGCCAGCTTCATGGCCTGGTATTTGGCGATATGGTTGCCGACCACCTCGTTCGGTTTCTTGAACGTCATGGTCAGTTTGGTCGAGCGCGCCTTGGCCGCGGGCGTAAAGCCGCGCAGGGTGAGATCATCGGCCTCGACATGCCAGGCGGCCCCGGTGAAGGGCCCCAGATGCCCGGCGCCTTGTGCGCGCGCGGCGGCCTTGGCCATCAGCTGTTCGGCAAAACCGGCGGTGGTGGCGATCAGCTGTGCGTCGTCACCCGCGAACTGCTCCAGCTTCTGGTCCAGATCCCACAGCGCCCCGTGCAGCGCCACTTGCGCATTGTCGGTCAGAAACTCCTCGACCTCGCCCACCTCGACCGAGGTGGCGCCCAGATGCGGCGACAACAGATAGGCCAGGGCATTGCCGAACACATGGGAGACTACCAGCGCCTCGGCGGTCAGCAATTCGGTGAACTCGCCCTTGCGCGCCACTGGCAGGTCGCCCGCCAGATTGGCGCGTTTCAGATCGCCCAGCGGCGTGCGCTCGCCATAGCCCTCGCCCATGGCCAATGCGATCGCCAGCGCCCGGCGGATCGCCTGCTCCACGGTGGCCTGTAGCGGCGAAACCAGCGTGTCGCCGTCATCCGCCGCCTCGATCCGTTCGCGCAGATGCACCCCGTCGGGTCGGGTGGTGCGCCGCGTCACCAGACCGGGGGTGGTCGAGCGGAACCGTCGCGCCGCGGGGATGCCCGGCGAGCGCTCCTCCGCCCTGGCGGGCGTCCTCGCCTGCGCCACGCGCGGCGCATGATCGAACCCGTCCAGCAATGCGGTCGCCGCCGGGTAATGCGCGCGGATCGTCTCTTCGCGCAGCTCCATCTGGTCGGATGTCAGGCTCATGTCGCAGTGCCCCTGTCTTCACTTTGCTCAAAATACTCCCGCCGGAGGCTTGGCCCGGCAGGGCCAATCAATATCGCAGAACCTGCCCACCCTCGCTCACCACGAATTTGCGCACATCGGCAAAACCCGGCGGATTGCGTTCGGCCAGCACCTGGAACGGGCGTTGCGGCAGGATGATCGAGCGGCTGGTGCGCGTGGCCCCGGTCTCGGCCCCCTGCCCGCCAAACGGGTCGAGGGCAAAGACCTCGCGCTCGACCGTGCCGAACCAGCCCGCGCGTTCCTCACGTACGTCCTCGCTTTCCAGCTCCTCGCTGGTCCAGGCCAGCGCCCAGTCCTGCCCGGCAGGGGCCTGCGCGTCCTCCAGCACCGCACGCAGCGGGCCGGACTGTTCGGTATAGGCCGAGGAATACATTGGCCCCACGTGTATGCGGCGCAGATTCTTGGGGTGCAGGTCGTCGAAATCCTCGTCAAACCCCTTGGCGATGGTCAACAGCTTCAGCCCGGCCAGCGACTGCGCCATCAGATGCGCCTGTACCTCGGGCCAGCGGCGGCTGTCCTTGGGCAGCGCCTGTTTGCCGGTATCCTCCAGCCGCATCAGATAGATCACCGGCAGGTTGATCTGGCTGTCATAGACCGCCCAATGCAGCAGGAACCGGCGCCGCTCGCCCTCGGTCGCGATCCAGTGGCATTCGGGGTCGTTCCGCACCCAGAACAGCTGCCCCCTGGCCAGTTCCTCGTAATAGAGCCGCTGCGACAGGGCGAATTGCAGCTTGGTCGGGATCTCGCGACTGCCGAGGATGGTCTGGACCATCTCGTCCTTCAGCGCCGCCTCGGAGGGCATGTTGGCCAGATGGCTGGCCGCCTGCTGGGCATCGTTGGCCATGGTCATCAACTCGGCCGCCACCGGAAAACCGCTGTCGCGCTTGTCCATGTTGAGCGAGCCAAAAAACCGCCCCGTGTCGCGCCCGACCAGCAGGTATTTCATGCTCAGCGCCCTAAATGTGAACAGCAATCCCGAGATATAGCGCGAGACGATCCGCACCTCATCCCGGCTGATCACGCCCTCGGCCTCCATGTTGGCGGCCACCCGCAGCAGATGGGTGGTGATCACCTCGAACTTGCGGAAATACCGGCGCGAGGCGAAGGTGTCGGTCAGGCCGACGTGATCGTGGGCGGGGTCGGCCAAGATCAGCCCCCGTAGAGGTTCTTGTCGTGCTTCTCGACGATCGCGGCGAACCGGCGGGCAAAGCGCTCATCGGCCTTGGCCTTTTTCTCCAGCACGTCGCGGGCAAAGACCATGTGATCCTCGTGCGCCTCAAGCATGTCGGCCATTTTCTGGTTGGTCGCGGTGCCGATGGCGGCCATGGCGGTCTGCGCCTCCTGGTCGGTCTGCACGCCGATTTCGTTGATACGGTGGGCCACATCCTGCTGCTGCGCGGTCTTCAGCGATTTGGTCAGCGCGTCATAGAGCACCACGCGCTGTTGCGTGTCCGTTTGCAGCTTGTTGATCAGCACCATCTGGGTTGCGGCCTGATTTTGCAGACTGTCCACCCAGGTCTTGCCCTTTTCGATGTAGCGCTCCAGCGTCTGGCTCTTCGCCAGTTTCACCTGCTCGTCGCGTACCTTGGCGTTATAGGCCTTGTTCAGCTCGGCCAGTTCGGTTTCCAGCTTGGTGCGCGCGGCAGCGTCCTGTTCGACGCTGATCTTGTTTTCCAGCGCGATGATCTGCGGATCCATGGCAAGGATTTCGGCCCGCACCGCTTCCAGTTCCTGCACGGTGAATTCGCGGTCGTCCAGCGTGCCGGTCAGGTTGGTTTCCACCTTGGTGCGCTGCTCTTCGAGCACCGCCAACTGCCCTTCGAGCAGCTTGACGATCACATCCGACTTGGCGATCAGATCCTGCAACTTGTCGTCGATATTGGCGGTGCGCATCCGCTCTTGCCGCATCGATTCCGATTTGCCGCTGGAGAAGATGCCGACAAAGCTCTCCCACCCGGTTTTCGAGCGCATCTCGTCGAAATCCTTGGAAAAGGCCGATGTCACATCATCGAGCCCCATGATCAGCTCGGCGATATTGGCATTCATCACCTCGGTATGGGCGTGCACATCCTCAAGGGTGGCGTTCTCGATGTCGATATCGGCCTCGGCGGTGCCGATCTTGGCGCGCGCCGCCTCGATCCGGCTGGTGACACCTTCGATCTGGGCCTGGCTCTCGCGCACCTTGCGCTGCGTTTCCAGGATCATTGCCTCGAATGCGGTATCGGACATGGCTTTATCCTTTTAGGTCAAATACATCTGATAGATAGGCTATGTAATGAGGATTTACATCCCCCTATAGGCCGGGATTGGAAAAACTGTGGCAAACTCGGACGCAAAAAGAAAGCCGGTTGAATCTGCCTTGTCGACGGCCGCACCTCGGGCGATGCTCCGCTGCGAACCATTCAGAGGAAGGCAGGCAATGAGCAGCTATTACCAACCGGTGACCCCCGAGGGTGCGGGTGAGACCGAGCGCCCCGCACCCGAAAAGGTGCTGTCGGGCGATCCGGTCTTTACCACCTGGAACCTCGAAGAGCGTGACGGGCTCTATTGCGGCATCTGGCGCGCGACGCCTGGCAAATGGCGCATCTCTTACGATGAATGGGAGTATTGCCGCATCCTGTCAGGCCATTCGATACTGACCGATGCCGAGGGCACCGAGATCACGCTGCGCGCCGGGGACAGTTTCATTCTGCGCCCCGGGTTCTCCGGTACGTGGGAGGTGATCGAGACCACCACCAAGGATTACGTGATCCGGTTGTGACGCGCGATACCCCGCCCCCGTCAGGGGGCGAAGATTTTTCGGCGAAAAATCTCGCCTGCCTCAGCCGACGACGTTGAATTCCGGCCCGTAGGGATAGCCGGTGATGTTCTCGTTGCCGTCCTCGGTGATCACAAGGATATCGTGTTCACGATATCCGCCTGCGCCGGGCTGGTCATTGGCGATGGTCAGCATCGGTTCCATCGAGATCACCATGCCCGGCTCAAGCACAGTGTCGATATCCTCGCGCAGCTCCAGACCCGCCTCGCGCCCATAGTAATGGCTGAGCACGCCAAAGCTGTGACCATAGCCAAAGGTGCGGTATTGCAGCAGGTCACGCTCGGCAAAGAAATCGTTGATCTTGTGGGTGACCTCGGCACAGCTCGCCCCCGGTTTCAGCAGCGACATGCCATATTCATGAGCTGCGACATTGGCCTCCCAGATCTTGAGGCTCGCCGGGTCCACTTCCTGCACGAACATGGTGCGTTCCAGCGCCGTGTAATAACCCGAGATCATCGGAAAGGTGTTGAGCGACAGGATATCGCCCCGTTCCAGCACCCGGCCCGTCACCGGGTTATGCGCACCATCGGTGTTGAGCCCCGACTGGAACCAGACCCAGGTGTCGCGGTATTCGGCATCGGGGAACCGCTTGGCAATCTCCAGTTCCATCGCGTCGCGCCCGGCCATGGCCACGTCGATCTCGCGCACCCCGGCCTTGACCGCCTCGCGGATGGCATAGCCGCCCACATCGGCCACCTGCGCGCCTTGCCGGATCAATGCGATCTCGGCCGGCGATTTCATCATCCGCTGGCGCATGGTGGTGTCGAAAAGGTCGACGGTTTTCGACGGCGCCAGGAAGCTGTCGAGCTTGCCCTTCTGCAACAGGCTCAGGTGGTCGCTTTCATAGCCGATCACCCGTCCCTCTCCGGTCACCGAACGGATCGCGCGCCAGTAGTTGTCGCGCTGCCAGTCGGTATAGGTGATGTTGTCGCCATGGCAGCGGCGCCAGGGCTGGCCCGCGTCGATACCCGCACTGATCGTCACGCTTTCGCTCGGGGTGACCACCAGTGCATAGGGCCGCCCGAAGGCGCAATAGAGAAAGCCCGAGTAATAGGCGATGTTGTGCATCGAGGTGAACACGGCGGCCTCGGCGCCCAGCGCCTCCATCCGGGCGCGCAACCCGGCCAGACGCGCCTCGTATTCCGCGGCCTCGAAAGGCAGCTTGGCTTCGGTTCCGTTGTGATAGCGATAGAATTCCGGACGCGACAAATCAGCGGTCATGGTTGACCCTCCTTTGCAGAAAGGTCCCGGCGTTCAGGACGGGGAGTGGGCGCATGCCGCGCGGCATGAGGCGACGCCATCGCCAGAGCCCGCGCGGACATTGGCGCAAGCCCCCGAGTCGATCAAGTGGGAGTTTTCCCAAGTCTTGACCGATAATTTGATCAAATCTGGATTGATTCCGCCCCACGAGTGGACATAGACAAGAGGCGACACACCTGATTGGGTGCACCCGAGACATTCTAGGCGGAGACTCAGCCATGCTGGACGCAATGACCGATCTGAAATCGCTCCTCAAGAACCCGGAGCTGCTGGCGACCAAGGCCTATATCGGCGGCCAATGGGTCGATGGCGACAACGGCACCTTTGCCGTGACCAACCCCGCGCGCGGCGACGTGATCGCCGAGGTCGCGGACCTGAGCCGGGCCCAGGTGGCAGGCGCCATCGTCCAGGCAGAGGCGGCGCAAAAGGAATGGGCCAAATACACGGGCAAGGAACGCGCCGCGATCCTGCGGCGCTGGTACGACCTGATGATGGCCAATGCCGAGGATCTGGGCCGCATCCTGACCGCCGAACAGGGCAAGCCCCTGACCGAGGCGGTGGGTGAGATCGCCTATGGTGCATCCTTCATCGAGTTCTTTGCCGAAGAGGCCAAGCGCATCTATGGCGAAACCATTCCCGGCCACCAGCGCGACAAGCGGATCACCGTGCTGAAACAGCCGATCGGGGTGGCCGCGTCGATCACGCCGTGGAACTTCCCCAATGCGATGATCACCCGCAAGGCTGGCCCGGCGCTGGCGGCGGGCTGCGCCTTTGTTGCGCGGCCTGCGGCGGAAACCCCATTGTCGGCGCTGGTTCTGGCGGTGCTGGCCGAACAGGCAGGCGTCCCGGCGGGCGTGTTCAACGTGGTGCCCTCGTCGCGCGCCAGCGAGATCGGCAAGGAGTTCTGCGAGAACCCCGGCGTGCGCAAGCTAACCTTTACCGGCTCGACCGAGGTGGGTCGCATCCTGCTGAAACAGGCCGCTGACCAGGTGATGAAATGCTCGATGGAACTGGGTGGCAACGCGCCCTTCATCGTGTTCGACGATGCCGATCTGGATGCTGCCGTCGAAGGGGCGATGCTGTGCAAGTTCCGCAACAACGGCCAGACCTGCGTCTGTGCCAACCGGATCTATGTGCAGGCGGGCGTCTATGACGCCTTTGCCGAGAAACTCGCCGCCGCCGTGGCCAAGCTGAATGTCGGCGACGGGCTGAATGACGGGGTGACCACCGGCCCGCTGATCAATGCCGAGGCGGTTGAAAAGGTGCTGGAACATCTGGGAGATGTCACCGCCAAGGGCGGCGCGGTCCTGACCGGCGGCAAACCGCACGCGTTGGGCGGCACCTTCTTTGAACCGACCGTGGTAACGGGCGTCACGCAAGAGATGAAGGTCGCCAAGGAAGAGACCTTTGGCCCCTTGGCGCCGCTCTTCAAATTCGACACGGTGGACGAGGTGATCCATATGGCGAATGACACCATCTTTGGCCTTGCCGCCTATTTCTATGCCAAGGATCTGAGCCGGGTCTACAAGGTGGCCGAGGCGCTGGAATATGGCATCGTCGGCGTCAATACCGGCATCATCTCGACCGAGGTCGCGCCCTTTGGCGGCATCAAGCAATCGGGCCTGGGCCGCGAAGGCAGCCATCACGGGATCGAGGACTATCTGGAGATGAAATACATCTGCATGTCGGTCTGACCGGGGTCAGGCGGGCGCGGCCAGCATCTCCATCAGCTGCGCCACCGCCTCGTTCCAGGCGGCTGTTTCCTCGGGCGACAACGCGTCCCCCATCACATCGGACAAGGCGGTCTGCAAAGCGCGGGCCGCCTTTTTCAGGTCGGCATGGTTCAGATTGAACCGCGCATGCGACCGGGCCAGACCGCGCCCCAGAAGCTGGAAACTCTTCGCGTCGCTCATGCCGCGAACTGTGGCGGCCAGCATCGAGGCGAACATTTCCTTTTGCGCCGGAAAATCGCCTTTGAACAGCCTCCGGGAGTCGGGCAGTTCCCGGAAAAGATGGTGATAGAACCGTTCGGTCAGTTCCGCTTTGCGCGCGAATACCCGGGCAAAACTGGAATGTACCAGCCGGATCTGATCGTCTGTCATGCCACCTCACCATGCTTTACCGCCCGTCATCGGCGAGTATGGAGACCGCCGGTTAACGACGGGTTTCCGTTTCGGCAAAATGGAGCTCGGGCTTGTCCGGCGTCAGCGGCGCTTGCGGTCCAGCTTGCGCTTGATCTTGTCGGTCTTATGCTTGGCCTTGGCAGCCTTGCGGCGCACCACGCGTTTGCCTTTGGACGGGGTGCCGCCGCGCGGCATCGCGTTATCCTCAAGGCTCAACATCTCGAATTCGAGCCCGCCGGTTACTGGCGAGGCCTGTGCCAGCCGCACCGTCACCCGCTGCCCGATCGAGATGAGGAGCCCGGTTTCCGACCCCATCAGCGTGCCTGCCTCGCGGTCGAAATGAAAGAATTCACGCCCCAGCGAACGCACCGGGACCAGCCCGTCGGCCCCGGTCTCGTCCAGTTTCACAAAGGCGCCGAACCGCGCGATGCCGCTGATCCGGCCGGTGAATTCATTGCCCACCCGTTCCGACAGATAGGCCGCCAGATAGCGGTCGGTGGTGTCGCGCTCGGCCATCATCGAGCGGCGCTCGGTGTCCGAGATATGGGTGGCGATGCGGTCCAGCTGCTCGATCTCGTCCGCCGTCAGCCCGTCATCGCCCCAGCCATGCGCCTTGATCAGGCCGCGATGCACGATCAGGTCGGAATAGCGCCGGATCGGCGAAGTGAAATGCGCGTATTTCCTGAGCGCCAGACCGAAATGCCCGAAATTCTCGGGGTTGTAATAGGCCTGCGCCATCGACCGCAGGGTCGACATGTTGATCAGCTCAGCCTCGTCGGTGCCCGCCGCCTGATGCAAGAGCGCGTTCAGGTGGCGGGTTTGCAGCACCTGCCCCTTGGCCAGCGTCAGCCCGGAGGCCTGCGCCGTTTCGCGCAGCGCCTCCAGCTTTTCGGGGGCGGGTTCCTCGTGCACCCGGAACAACAGCGGCACGCGTTTGGCGATCAGCGTCTCGGCGGCGGCCACATTGGCGAGGATCATGAACTCCTCGATCAGCTTGTGCGCGTCCAGCCGGTCGCGGAAGGCGACGCTTTCCACATGGCCCTTGTCGTTCAGCACGATCTTGCGTTCCGGCAGATCAAGGTCGAGCGGCTGGCGCCGGTTGCGTTCCGCATCCAGCGCCTTGTAGGCAGCGTAAAGCGGCTTCAGCACCTCATCCAGAAGCGGCCCGGTCTTGTCGTTGGGGCTGCCGTCGATGGCGTCCTGCACCTCCTGATAGTTCAGCGAGGCGACCGAACGCATCAACCCCCGCACGAACCGGTGCCCGATCTTGTTGCCCTGCGCGTCGATCTGCATCCGCACCGCGATACAGGCACGCGGCACGCCTTCGTGAAGCGAGCACAGATCGCCCGACAACCGGTCGGGCAGCATCGGCACCACCCGGTCGGGGAAATAGGTCGAGTTGCCGCGCTTGCGCGCCTCGCGGTCCAGTGCGCTGCCCGCGCGGACATAGGCCGCCACATCGGCAATTGCGACCCAGACCACATGGCCGCCGGGGTTCTTGGGGTCGTCATCGGCATGAGCATAACAGGCGTCGTCATGGTCGCGCGCATCCGAGGGGTCGATGGTGATCAGCGGCATGTCACGCAGATCCGTCCGCCCCGACAGGCCCAAAGGTTTTGTCCGGTCCGCCTCCTCGATCACCTTGTCGGGAAAATCGTCGGGGATGCCGTGCTGGTGAATGGCGATAAGCGACACCGCCTTTGGTGCGCTTGGGTCGCCCAGCCGCTCGATGATGCGGGCGCGCGGCAGGCCCATGCGGCCCTTGGGCCCGGCCTGTTCGGCCTCGACCAGTTCGCCGTCCTTGGCGCCATGCACCGCGCCCTCGGCCACCAGCCATTCGTTCTGGCCCGCCTTGTCGATGGGCACGATGCGCCCGCCCTCGGCCCCCTTGCGAAAGATGCCCAGGATCTTGTGCGGGTTGGTGCCGATCCGACGGATCAGCCGCGCCTCGTAATTGTGATCCTCTTCATGCACCACGGTCAGGCGCGCAAGGATGCGATCCCCCGCCCCCAACGCCGGATCGCTGGCGCGCGGCAGGACCAGCACGATGGGTTCCACCCCCTCGCCATGCCATTCCAGCGGGCGCGCGAAGAGATCACCGTTCTCGTCGGGTTCCTTGACCTGCAACACGCTGACCGGCGGCAGCCGGTCCGGGTCGGCATAGCTGCGCTTGCGCTTCTCCAGATGGCCCTCGGCCTCGAGCTCCTTGAGGACCCGTTTCAGGTCGATCCGGTCCGAGCCCTTGATGCCAAAGGCCTTGGCGATATCGCGTTTCGAGGTGAGTGTGGGATGCGCGGAAATCCAGTCGAGGATTTCCTGCTTGGTAGGGATGCGAGTCATATCTCCGCCGTAGCACGCGGCGCGGTTCGCGTCACCGCAAAAGCGACGGCAGGCGGGCATCGCGCAGGTCGGCGGCGGTATCGACATCTTTCAGCATGTCGACCAGGGCAACCCGATGCCCGCGCACCCCGGCCAGCGTGTCGCCCAGCGCGTGTTCGCTGGACCAGCGCACATCTCCGAACAGGCCCGGCGGCAAGGCATAACGCCGCGCCGCGCCCACCAACCAATAGCCCCCATCGGGTGCCGGTCCGAACACGAACTCAGCGCCCCCAAGCGCCGCAAAGGCGCGGGCGATATGGGCGCGGGTGACGCCGGGAATATCGGCACCGATCAGGCAGACCGGCCCCTTTGACGCGGCCCGCAACTGCCGCGCCATGCGCTGGCCCAGATCGCCGCGCCCCTGCGGGCGGCGCGCCAGATCGGCGGGCCAGACCCGGCTGGCCATCCCCTCGGCATCCGGCGACACCGCCAGCACGATGCGCCAGCGCGGATCGCGCAACCGCCGGATCAGCGCCCGCGTCTGATGGCGAAACCACCAGGCCGCGCCCACCATGCCGATATCGCGCCCCAGCCGGGTTTTCACCCGGCCCGGATGCGGTTCCTTGACCATGATGACCAGCGTACGCCGCATTGCTCTGGCTCAGGAGAAATAGTCCCGCAGAATCCGGCCATAGATCGCCTTGAGCTGATGGATCTGGGCGATTTCCACCCGCTCGTCCACCTGATGCATGGTGCGGCCCACCAGCCCGAACTCCACCACCGGGCAATGATCCTTGACGAACCGCGCATCCGAGGTCCCGCCCGAGGTGGACAGCACCGGCACCACCCCGGTTTCCGCCTCGACCGCGGCCGCCACCAGATCGGACAGCGCACCGGGCGGGGTGAGAAAGCTTTCGCCGGAAATCTTCACCTTCATCTCGACCGCGACACCGAATTCCTCGGCCACCCGGTCGGCCTCGCGCTGCATCCATTTGGTCAGGCTGGCACCCGAATGCAGGTCGTTGAACCGGGTGTTGACCGCCGCGCGGCATTGCGCCGGGATCACATTGGTCGCGGTATTGCCGGTGTCGATGGTGACCACCGCAAGCGTAGACGCGTCAAAATGGTCGGTGCCCTGATCCAGCTCGTGACTGGCCAACCGGTCCATCAGCCGTGCCATCGCAGGCAACGGGTTCTTTGCCCGGTGCGGATAGGCCGAATGCCCCTGCACGCCCGTCACCGTGAACCACGCGGTCATCGACCCGCGCCGCCCGATCTTCATCATCTCGCCCATGCGGTCGGGGCAGGTCGGCTCTCCCACGAGGCAGACCGACATCCGCTCGCCCGAAGCAGCCATGTAGTCGAGGAGCGCGGTGGTACCGTCCAGCGCTTCGCCCTCCTCATCCCCCGTGATGGTGATGATCACCGCGCCCTCGGGCGGGGTGCTGGTGACCAGGTCCACCGCTGCCGCGACAAAGGCCGCAACGCCCGATTTCATGTCTGTGGCACCGCGTCCGTAAAGAAAACCATCCCTTTCCTCGGCCCCGAATGGCGCCACGGTCCAGGCCGCTGTGTCGCCCACCGGCACCACATCCGTATGGCCGTTGAACCCAAAGCTGCGTGCGTGTCCCTTGTCACCCCAGCGCGCAAACAGGTTGCAGATACCGCCCCGGTCAACCCGGGAACACGTAAAGCCCGCCTGCGACAGCACCCGCTCGAGCACGTCAAGCGCGCCGTCATCGGCGGGCGTGACCGAGGCGCAGCGGATCAGGTCGGCGGTCAGGCGGGCGGCGTCGAGTGTCATTCAGGCCTCCTTTGCGGTTTGGGCATCGTCCGGAACGGGAAATGTGACGAAAACGTCGCGTTGCCACCTCTGAATTGCCCGTTTTCACTTAACAGCGACAGAACTCCCATGCTAGCCTATAGGTAGAAAACAAAAGACCCGAGGCAGGGTTACGAGCAGCAAGGCCGCGAAGCGAGCAGTAACAATCGCAAAGACGGCTGAACCAAACCGGCAACCGCACGACAGATGCGATCGGTTTTACGTGGTGCGTGGCGAATGCCCGCTCCGTCCTCCCTGCCCAGGATCGTGAGACCGTGGGGCAGGAGATGGCAACAGGCGCCGAGCTGAACTATAATCAGGGTGCCTCTGCAATGCAGATGGCGCAGACGATCTTTGGCGATGGGGTCACCGTTGTCGGTGCTTCCTATTCCGGCTGGAGCCAGTCTTCGGCAATCTATTCCAACGGTGACGCGCTGGCGCCGGGGGCCACCCCGGGCGATACCGGTGTGATCCTGTCCACCGGGCGGGCCAGCCATTTTACCCGCAGCGGCGGCGACCCGAACCGGTCCACCAATACGTCGACCAACACATCGGGCGAAAACAACAACCCCGATTTCAACGCCGCAGCCGGCACAAATACCTATGACGCCTCGTATCTGGATGTCAGCTTCATCCCGGAACACGGCGTCATGACGATGCAATTCGTGTTCTCGTCCGAGGAGTATCCCGAGTTCCAGAACTCGGTCTATCAGGATTTCGTCGGCGTCTGGGTCAACGGGCAACAGGCCCAATTAGCGGTCGGCAACGGCGATTCCGATCCCGGCAACATCAACTCGGTCAACAACCAGAACCTGTTCCTGGACAACACGGGCGACGCGTTCAATACCGAGATGGACGGTCTGACCGTCACCATGACCCTGACGATGAACGTAATCCCCGGACAGGTGAACACGATCCGTATCGGGGTCGCCGACGTGTCCGACAGCAATTACGACTCGAACCTGCTGATTGCCGCCAACAGCGTGCAAACCCGGCTGGTCGCGGTCGCCGATCACAGCACGATCTATCCCGACGGCAGCGTCACGATGGATATCCTGGACAACGATATCAACCACTCGGGCGCCACCCTGACCATCACCCACCTGAACGGCATTCCCGTCACCGCGGGCAGCACGATCACGCTGGCCACCGGGCAGACCGTAATGCTCAACGCCGATGGCACCATCACCGTGACGGGCGATGGCGATGTCGAGCATTTCAATTTCACCTACACGGTGACCAACGGCGCACAGACCGATACCGGCATCGTCAACGTCAATGCGATCCCCTGTTTCGTGGCGGGCACCCTGATCGACACGCCCTATGGCGAACGCCAGGTCGAGCGGCTGACGCCGGGCGACCTGGTGATCACCCGCGACAACGGTTCGCAAGAGGTGCGCTGGGTGGGCGAGCGCACAGTTGACGCCGAGGGCGATTTCGCCCCCGTCCTGATCCGCGCCGGAACCTATGGCGCCCAACGCGACCTTCTGGTCTCGCCACAGCACCGCATCCTCATCCACGACAGCCTGAGCGAGCTGCTGTTCGGCGAACGCGAGGTTCTGGTCGCCGCCAAGGATCTGGTAGATGGGCGCAGGATCCGTTTCATGCCCGGCGGGCGCGTCACCTATGTCCACGTGATGTTCGACAATCACGAGGTGATTTACTCCGAGGGACTGGCGAGCGAAAGCTTCCTGCCCGGCCCGCAAACCACGCATCTGTTCGAGCCCGAGACCTTGAACGAGATCCGGGCGGTTTTCCCCGAACTCGACACCGACACCGGCAAAGGCTATGGCCCTGCCGCCCGTCGGATCCTGCGCAAATACGAAACCGAGCTGCTGCTCACATCGGCAAAGGTGGCCTGACATGGGATGGATCGCCGTTTCCGCCCCCGAGAACGAGCATTTCCGCCCTGAGGGGCTTGGCGCCTCGACAAATGCGCCTTGCCTGGTCGGCACCCATGAAGACGACCTCATGGTTCGCGGTACCCTTGTGTTTGAAACCCGACTTCCCAACGCCCAGCGTCCGCGCATCCTGTTGCAGTTCGACCGCGGCGGCGCCTGGCCCTTCCACCTGTCGTTGCAGGCGATTCCGGGCGGCGGGCTGATACTGATCGTCAATCAGGGCGGCTCGGTCCTGCATCAGGTTCTGAACGTGGCCGATACCGGGCGCATCGACACCTTGCGGCTCAGCTATGCCTGGGATGCGCCGGCCCGTGCCGGCTGGCTGGCCCTGGAACATGACGAACGCGAATATGCGCATCTGATCGAGGTCGAGGCCCCCAGCCCGCTGCGCATCGGTGATCTGCGGATGCTGTTTCGGGACGGCCCGCACCGTTTCACCGCCCCCGAACTGGTCTATTTCGCGCTGTCGAGCGAAATAGAACCCGTGGGCCCGATGCCCTCGCTGCACCCGGAAACGCCGATCGCCACACCAGAAGGCTACCGGCCCCTGTCGCAGATCCGGCGCGGCGACACGGTGGTCGTCGCCAGCGGCGAGGCGGTTCCGGTCCTGCATCGGGTCAGCCGCACGATGCCAGCCTTCGGCAGCACCCGGCCCCTGACGATCCGCCGGCCCTATTTCGGTCTGAGACAGGACATCCAGGCCGCGCCCGCGCAGCGCCTTTTGCTCTCGGGAACCGAGGTGGAATACCTGTTTGGCCGAGAATCGGTGTTGGTCCCCGCCCGCCATCTGACCGGCGGGCACTCGGTCCTGCCCGCGCGCGCCGGGCTGACGGCGACCTATGCGCAACTGCTGCTGCCCACCAACGAGGCAATGGTCACCGCCGGGGCGCTGGCCGAAAGCCTGTTCATCGGCCGTCTGCACCGCAAGCCTGTTCATCTGGCCGCCAGCGTGCTCGCCGGGATCGAGCGCAGCCGCCTGCCCGATCATGGCCGCCCGAGCCATCATGTTCTGCGCGCGTTCGACGCTCGTATCCTGGCTGAGGCACGCGTCGCCTGATCCGAACCGGATGGTGCTCAGGGTCCGGCCCGTGCGCATGACGGGCGCGGGTGGTCTCGACAGTTAGAACGCCCGACGGGAAGCAAGCCCGGCTTTTCCCCTTGCCATGAGCAAAGCTGACCCTGGGGTCGCCTTGTTTGAACGCCCCGGCTGGGGTATGGGGCAAAAAACCGGAAAACACTTTGCCGATGCACAAGCTCCTCATCTCTGTCTGCCTGGCCCTGGGATTGTGGCCGCAAGTGCTGTTGGCGCAGTCGCTGAACGTCGCCACGGTCACGCGTCCTCCCTTCTCTTTTGTCGAGGATGGGACAGAGACCGGTTTTTCGATCGATCTGCTCTCGGCGTTGGCCGACAAGCTTGGCTGGACCTACTCGCTGGACCGCAAGGACAGGTTCTCGGACATGCTGACCGCCGTTATCGACGGAGAGGCGGATATGGCAATCGCCAATATCTCGATCACCGCCGCGCGCGAGACCGAGATGGATTTCAGCCAGCCGATCTTTGAATCCGGGCTCCAGATTCTGGTGCCGTCCGAGAGCAATGCCGGTTCATCGCTTCTGAGGGCGCTGCTGTCCCGAGACCTGTTCATGGCCATCGGCGCCGCCTTCTTCATCCTGCTGACCGGCGGCATGTTGATGTGGTATTTCGAGCGGCGCGCGCAGCCCTATTTCGATCGCAAACTGCACGAAGCCTGGTTTCCCTCTTTCTGGTGGGCACTGAACCTCGTCGTCAATGGCGGGTTCGAGGAACGGGTGCCGCGCACCGCCTTTGGCCGGCTGTTCGGCGTTGTGCTGGTGATCTCCTCGCTTTTCGTGGTTTCGGTCTTCACCGCGCGCATCACCTCGGTCATGACGGTCGAGGCGATCAGCGGCTCGGTAAATTCGGTCAACGATCTCTACGGGCAAGAGGTCGGAACCATCGAAGGCTCCACCGCCGCCGGCTTCCTCAATCGTCGTGACATAGGATTTGCCGCTTTCTCGAACCTTGACGAGATGCTGACTGCCTTTGAACAAGGCGCACTCGACGCGGTGGTGTTCGACGCGCCGATCCTGTCCTATTACGCTTCGCATCAGGGCAAGGGAAAGGCTGTCACCACCGGTTCGGTGTTTCTGCGCGAGAACTACGGGATCGCATTTCCAACCGGATCAAGCCGGGTTGAAGACGTCAACCAGGCGCTGCTCGCCCTGCGCGAGGACGGCACGTATGACCAACTTTACCGCAAGTGGTTCGGTCGCCGGAACTGATCCGCCTCAGCCCGCCGCCTCGTCGTCGTCGAAAAACGGTGTCATCTGGGCCACGATGACGGCGTTTTCGTCCAGCGCCCGCTGCATCAGCGCGCGCTCTTCCGTATCGATCTCGTGACCCTGCGCCTCGCGCTCTTCGAGCGTGCCGTATCCGGTGACATCCAGCGGCGCGGTGTCAGCCTGTTTCAGAATCGCCACCGTTTCGCGTACCGCCTCGGCCTCGTCGACGCCGCTGGCATAACACATCAACGCCGCGCCGGTTGCCCCGTCGGGCAGGCCGTCACCGGACTTGCGCCCGATCTGGACGACAAGGGTATAGACTTGCTGGCGGGACTGTTTGGCGGGCTTTTCCATGCTGCCGCCTTAGCCTGCGCCAATCGACAGGTCAACGCCCGACAGATGCGGACATTTTGCCAAGAATACCAGACATCGCGCCAGCGGTTGGTAAGAACACGGAAAGGGTCAACGGGATAGGCCGGGGATACGACAATCAGCAAGGCCCGCCCGACATGCCCACAGCCAGTGAACTTCCCATCGATACTTCGGCATCTGCCCTGGACATGGCGGATGCCATGTTCGGCTCGGGGATAGAGGTGGTAACAGCCAGCTATTCGGGCGCCACGTCGGCTTCAGGTATTTATTCGAACGGAGATACCGTCGCCCCCGACATCACACCGTCAGACAGCGGGGTTATCCTGTCCACCGGCAACGCGACCTCGATCACCAACAGTTCGGGCGACGCGAATGTGTCGGCGGGCACCAGTACCAATCACGGCCTTGCAGGTGACGCGCAATTGTCCGAGATGGCGGGCGCGCAGACCTATGACGCGTCCGTGTTCGAGGCCAGCTTCATCCCCGAGGGATCGACCCTGACCATGCAGGTGGTGTTCTCGTCCGAAGAGTATCTCGAATACGTAGGGTCCGGTTTCAACGATGCGGTCGGCATCTGGGTGAACGGCGTGAAGGCCGAACTGACGGTCGGTGACGGTGACATCACGATCGACAGTATCAACGATCAGTCGAACTCGAATCTCTATGTCGACAATCCGGCTTCGGGCGAGATCGCCAATACCGAGATGGACGGGTTCACCGTGACCCTGACGCTCAAGGCGCCGGTCAATCCCGGCGAGGTCAACACGATCAAGATCGCCATCGCGGACAGCGGCGACGGCGCCTATGATTCGAACCTGCTCATTGCCGGCGACTCGATCCAGACTGCCCTGATCGCCGAGGATGACAGTGTCGAAATCACCGGTGGCAATGCGGAAACCGTGGACGTTCTGGCCAACGACAGCTCTTCCGCGGGCGGCACGCTGACCATTACCAAGATCAACGGGCAGCCGGTATCGGCGGGGGATACCGTGACCCTGCCGACGGGAGAGACGGTCCTGCTGAACCCCGACGGGACATTCACCATCGATTCCGATGGGTCCGAGGAAAGCAGCAATTCCTTTTCCTACGAGGTGACCGATTCAGCCGGGAACACAGATACCGGTTTCGTCACGGTCAAGACCACACCCTGTTTCGTCGCGGGCACCCCGATCCGGGTGCCGAATGGCCGTGTTCCGGTCGAGACGCTTGAGATCGGCGATCTTGTGATGACCCGCGACAACGGTCCCCAGCCATTGCGCTGGATCGGTCGCACGACCCGCCTGTCCAAGGGGATCGACGCACCGGTTCTGATCCAGCGCAATGCGTTGGGGCGGCATGGCCCGGTCGCCGTCTCACCCAACCACCGCGTGATGCTGGAAATGTCGCGCTCCGAGCTGCTGTTCGGGTCTCGCGAGGTTCTGGTCAAGGCCAAGGACCTGGTGAACGGACGAGATATCAAACGGTGCACGGACGGGTTGCCGGTGACCTATGTGCATCTCCTGTTCGACCGGCATGAAGTGATCTGGGCCAACGGGCTGGAAAGCGAAAGCTATCATCCCGGCGACATGTCCATCGGGGCCTTCGATACCGCCACACGCAGCGAAATCCTGCGATTGATGCCCGATTTGTCCGCGCCAGATTACGGCTACGGGCCCGCCGTGCGCCCGGCCTTGCGCAGCTATGAAGTGCGCGCGCTGATGCGGGCCTGAAGGGAAACAAAAAGGCCGCGGCACCTTTGCGCCACGGCCCAACCTGATGCGACTTGCCGGCAGGTCAATCCCGCAGCAACTCGTTGATGCCGGTTTTCGACCGGGTCCGTTCATCCACCCGCTTGACGATCACCGCGCAATAGAGGCTGACACCGCCGGTCGACGGCATCGAACCCGAGACCACCACCGAATATGGCGGCACCTCGCCATACATGACCTCGCCAGTCTCGCGGTCGACGATCTTGGTGGACTGGCCGATATAGACGCCCATGCCCAGCACAGAGCCTTCGCGCACGATCACGCCCTCGACCACCTCGGAGCGGGCGCCGATGAAGCAATTGTCCTCGATGATGGTGGGACCGGCCTGCATCGGCTCCAGCACGCCGCCAATGCCGACGCCGCCCGACAGGTGCACGTTCTTTCCGATCTGGGCACAGCTGCCCACGGTGGCCCAGGTATCGACCATGGTGCCGCTGTCCACATAGGCCCCTAGGTTGACGAAGGACGGCATCAGCACCACGCCCGGTGCGATATAGGCCGACTTGCGCACCACGCAGTTGGGCACGGCACGGAACCCGGCGGCCTTCCACTGGTTCTCGCCCCAGCCTGCAAACTTGCTGTCGACCTTGTCCCACCAGCCGCCGCCCTGCGGGCCGCCCGACTGGATTTCCATATCCTTGATGCGGAAGCCCAGCAGCACCGCCTTCTTGGCCCATTGGTTCACGTGCCAGCTGCCATCGGCCTGTTTCTCGGCCACCCGCAGCGCGCCGCTGTCCAGCGCGGCCAGCGTGTCCTCGATCGCCTCGCGGGTGGCGCCTGTGGTGGCGGGTGTGATGCTGTCGCGCGCGTCCCACGCGGCCTCGATGGCGACTTCCAGCTCTCGGTTGGACATGAGGTCTTGCTCCCTGATGAATGCGTCACGTTGGTTTCGCCTATACGCAAGCGCGGACCAAGGCGCAATGCGACGCGCCCCGACCCGATTGCGGCCTTATGCGTCTTCCAGCGCCCCCAGCGCGGCGAACATCTCGGTATCGGCGTCGGTTCCGGCATTGGGCGCGGGCAGCAGCACGTCGCCATAGAACACCGAATTTGCCCCGGCCAGAAAGCACAGCGCTTGCTCGGCGGCGCCTCGAACATCAGCAGCCCCTCGCGCGCCGGCAGGTGGCTGGTATCAAAGGCACGCAAGATATGGTCCTGACGCAGCTTATCGTCCGCTGGCTGAGCCGCGCTTAGAACGTGTCGGCGATGGTTGCTGTCAGGAATTTTAATAAAGATCCCGGGTCAACCAGCCCAAGCTGCAATCGTCACCCGGCAAAGGGATCCGGGGCGATATTGCCGCCGCAGACCAGCACCGCCACCCGCTCGTCTGGTTCGGGCCGATAGGCGCCACACATCAGCGCCGCCAGCGCGGTTGCGCCCGCCGGCTCGACCAGAACCCGCCGCTCGGCCCAGAGCGCGCGCTGGGCCGCTGCAATCGCCGCGTCCGGAACCAGAACCGACTGTGCCCCGCGTTGCGCCAGACCGAAACAGATTTCGCCGATCCGCCGCGCCCCCAGCGCATTGGCGGCGATGCCCGAGACCTCGACATCGACCGGCCCGCCGGCAGCGAGCGCCGCATTCAGTGCGCAGGAGGTTTCCGGCTCGACCGCAACCACCTTGCGTGCGCCCTGCCACCAGGCCAGTGCACCAGCCACCAGCCCACCACCGCCGACCGCGATCACCACCGTATCGGCCTCTAGCGCCTGCGCGTCCCATTCGGCGAAACAGGTGCCCTGCCCCGCCACGGTCGCGGGCGCGTCATAGGCATGGATCTGCATCGCGCCGGTCGCGGCCTCATGCGCCTGCGCAAGGGCTAGCGCATTTGCATACTCGCCCGGCACGACCTCAAGATCGGCGCCGGTATCCCGGATCAGCGCGATCTTGGCCGGGCCTGCCATTTCCGGCACGAAAATCTTGGCCTGATGGCCCAGCGCGCGGGCGGCATAGGCCACCGCAGCACCATGATTGCCACCCGAGGCGGCCACCACTCCGGCAGCGGGCACATCACTGGACAGCAGGGTATTGAAGGCCCCGCGCGCCTTGAAACTGCCGGTATGCTGCATCTGTTCCAGCTTCAGGCTGAGCGGATATGACAAGCCAAATCCGCGCGTCTGCATCACCGGGGTCACTTGCACATGCCCGTCAATTCGTGCCGCCGCCGCTGTGATCTCTGCTTTCCAATCCATTCTCATACCCTCTTCACCACCCGCCTCTGGCGCTTGCCCCGCGAACCCTATAGCTGTGGGGCAAAGACGCAAGCAGGGAAGCCCGCAGATGAGAGACGATCGTCAAAGCCCGTTTCGTGACGCCCATACCGACCGCTCGACGGCCAGCCATGTGCCCGATACGCCGCAGACGCGCTCGCCCGCCTATAAACTGGCCTTTGCCGACGAGGATTTCCTTTGCCGGGACGAGCTGCGCCCGGTGCGGTTGCAACTGGAATTGCTCAAGCCCGAGATGATGATGGCCGAGCGCGGCATCACCTCGACCGTGGTGATGTTCGGCGGGGCACGGATCCCGGAACCGGCGAAAAAGCACACCGCGCGCACCCAGACCCTGGCGGAGCTGTCGGAGTATTACGACGAGGCGCGCGAGTTTGCCCGGCTGATCACCGAGAAGTCGAAGGAGTCAGGCTGCAAGGAGCTGGTGATCGTCACCGGCGGCGGCCCCGGCGTGATGGAGGCCGGCAATCGCGGCGCCAAGGACGCGGGCGGCTGCTCGATCGGGCTGAATATCGTGTTGCCGCATGAACAGGCGCCAAACCTGTTCGTGACGCCCGAGCTCAGCTTCAACTTTCACTATTTTGCAGTCCGCAAGATGCATTTCCTGATGCGCGCACGGGCGATCACCATCTTCCCAGGCGGCTTCGGCACGCTGGACGAACTGTTTGAATCGCTGACCCTGATCCAGACCGGGCGCATGGAGCGGGTGCCGTTCCTGCTGTTCGGGCGCGATTTCTGGGAACGGGTGATCAACTGGCGGGCGCTGGCGGATGCCGGCACCATCTCGGCCGAGGATCTGGACCTGTTCCGCTTTGTCGACACCGCTCAGGAGGCGGTCGAAATTATCGACAACTGGGAGCCCGCGCCACCCCGCGATGCGATCCCGGGGCGCTGAGGCGGTCGGGTCGGTTCAGGCGAATTCAGCAGGCAACACGCCCAGTTCGACGCCCTGCGGCAACCGGGTTACCACTTGGGCACCCTGCACGTCCTTGATGGCATAGCCATAACCCATCAGCCGGAACTTCCATTCCCGCGCGCTGAGCGCCTTGGCGCGTTCGCGGTACAGCAGGTCCAGAACCCCCGCCTCGATTATTGCGCCACCGATATCTGCCTGTGCCATTTCCTGTCCTCCATGGCTTTGTTGCTGATTTCGAAACTGACTGTTGATCGGGGCGGAAATTCATCGCGAATAAGGAAAATTCAGGGCGCAGGCCTTTTGTGGATACGGAAAAGGGGGCGCTGCCCCCGTCACCTGCGGTGACTCCCCCGGAGTATTTCCGGCGAAATGAAGGTGTGGCCATCTCTTTGCTTTGCCGTCGCGCAACCGGGTGCTAGATCGCGGATTGACAGGCACGCGGGAGGGCGACAATGGAACATGGCGATCACGGGACACCTCGGATGGGTGCCTTTCTGCATCTGCGCGGCAACGGGATCGACAAGGGCGATCCGGTGGCGCTGCCGCTGGTGCAAAGCTCGATGTATCACCTGCCGGGCGCGCCCGATGGCAGCAACAGCTATGGCCGGGCGGACAATCCTACCTGGGTGGCGCTTGAACATGCGCTCGAGCATCTTGAGGGGGCGCCCTGCCGGGTGTTTCCCTCGGGCATGGGCGCGATTTCGGCCGCGCTGTTTGCCACGCTCAAGGCCGGACAGCGCCTTTTGATCCCCGCGGATGGCTATTATGTCACCCGGCTGCTGGCCGACCGTTACCTGCGGCCTTTGGGGGTGATTGTCGAGGAGCGGCCCACCACCGGCTTTGCCGAGGGCGGGTTTAGCGGCATTGACGTGGTGTTTCTGGAGACGCCGTCCAATCCGGGGCTGGACCTGATCGACCTTGCCGCCGTCGCGGGCGCGGTGCGGGCAGCCGGTGGCATCACCATCTGTGACAATACCACGATGACACCGCTGGGACAGCGGCCGCTGGATCTGGGCATCGACATCGTGGTCGCCTCGGACACCAAGGCGATGGGCGGCCATTCCGACCTGCTGCTGGGGCATGTGGCCAGCCGCGATGCCGGGCTGGTTCAGGCAGTGGAGGATTGGCGCCGCATCTCTGGCGCGATTCCGGGCCCGCACGAGGCCTGGCTGCTGCATCGCGGGCTGGAGACGCTGGAGGTGAGGTTCGACCGCATGTGCCGAAACGCCGAAGCCCTGGCGCCGAGACTGGCCGAACATCGGGCGGTGAGCGCCCTTCGTTATCCCGGTCTGCAGGGTGATCCGGCGCATAACCTGGCGCGGGCGCAGATGCAGCGGTTCGGCTTCCTGCTCTCGCTGGATCTGGGCAGCGAGGAGAAGGCGGAACGCTTCATCAACGACTGCCCGCTTTTGCGTCCGGCGACCTCGTTTGGCGGCGTGCACAGTTCGGCCGAGCGGCGCGCGCGCTGGGGCGACGCGGTGGCGCCGGGATTCGTGCGCCTGTCAGTCGGCTGCGAGCCGGTCGAGGAGCTATGGCAGGCCCTGCGCGATGCGCTCGATACGCTCTGAAATCAGGCTTTCGGCTCTCGCAGGCTCTTGAACACATAGATCGGCAGCAGGATGCCGGCGATGAGCGCACCGAGCCAGACAAGCAGGGTCGCGGCCAGCAGGTTCGAGATCCCGCCCACGATCAGGCCCGAGGTTACCAGTTCGGTGACCAGAAGACCGACGAAGATGACCACCAGCGAGATCCCGCCCTGAAGCGCGGGCAGGTTGCGCGCGCTCAGGCGGCGGATCAGCGGTTCGGCCAGGGCCTGGATCAGACTGAAGACGATGACCACGACAATCAGCGACAGCGGCGCGATGGAGAATCCGTCGAGCAGCAGCGCGGCAAGCAGCAGTCCAATGGCATTGCCGGCCAGAAGCGCGGCGATCGAAAGCAGGCGTCGAGACATGGCGAACCTCTTGAAGCTATTCACCCGAGCCTAGCCTATCACCCGCGTGAAATCACCACGGGAATCAAAGCCCCGTCTCGGCCTCGATCTGCTTTTTCGACTTGCGCGCCCGTTCGGTGGCCGATTTGAGCTGCCCGCAGGCGGCCATGATATCGTCACCGCGCGTCTTGCGGATCGGCGCGGCATAGCCCGCCTGATAGATGATGTTGGCAAATGCCCGGATCCGGTTGTTTGACGACCGCTTGTAGGGTGCGCCAGGCCATTCGTTGAACGGGATCAGGTTGATCTTGGCCGGGATCTTGTGCCGCTTGATATGGTCGAGCAGGCGATGGGCATCCGCGTCGCTGTCATTCACGCCGTCCAGCATCACGTATTCGAACGTGATCCGCTCGGAATTCGAGGCTTTGGGATAGGCGGCCAGCGCAGAGAGCAGTTCCTCGATGTTCCAACGCTTGTTGATCGGCACCAGCACATCGCGGGTCTCGTCGGTGGTGGCATGGAACGAGATCGCCAGCAGACAGCCGATTTCTTCGGCCGTACGCGCGATTTCGGGCACCACGCCGCTGGTCGACAGCGTGATCCGGCGGCGCGACAGCTGGATACCTTCGGGGTCCATCGCAATCTTCATCGCATCGCGCACGTTGTCGAAATTGTAGAGCGGCTCGCCCATGCCCATCAGCACGATGTTGCTGAGCAGGCGGGTTTCGTCCTTTGGAGCGCCCGGCACCGGCCATTCGCCCAGGTCGTCGCGCGCCATCATCACCTGGCCCACGATCTCGGCGGCGGTCAGGTTGCGCACCAGTTTCTGGGTGCCGGTATGGCAGAACGAGCAGGTCAGTGTGCAACCCACCTGCGACGAGATGCAAAGCGTGCCACGATCCTCTTCGGGGATATAGACCACCTCGACCTCATGCCCGCCGGCAATGCGGACCAGGTACTTGCGGGTGCCGTCTTCGGACACCTGCCGGGTCACGACTTCGGGGATCTCGATGGTGAAATGCTCGGCCAGTTGCGCGCGATAGGCCTTAGCGAGGTTGGTCATCGCGTCGAAATCGCGCACGCCCCATTGATAGATCCACTGCCAGATCTGGCCCACCCGCATCTTGGCTTGTTTCTCGGGCGTACCGTGTTCGATCAACACCTCGCGCATCCGGTCGCGGGTCAGCCCGACCAGGTTGATCCTGCCTTCGGGCAGCTTGCGGGGGATGGTCACGACATCCTGGGTGATCGGTGCTTTGACGGACATGGGTGCACTCGGCGGCTGATGGGGTCTGAGGCGATGGATGCGCCTCTATATAGGAAAGCGCGCGAAGATCAAAAGATTTCGCGCCGTCTTTGCCGCCGGTCGTTTGGGATGGTGCGGCAGGGGGCGCTGCCCCCATCGCGGCAGAGCCGCTCCCCCCGGAGTATTTTTGGCGAAATGAAGAGTTGAGTTACCGCGCCATCGCCATCAGGTCGCGGGTCCGGGCACGGCCCAGTTCGATATGACACGAGGTGATCGCGATGCCGGTACCCGATCCGCCGCCAAAGCTGACACCGACCGCATCGCAATGGGCGTCACGATAGACGGCCCAAGCCGATTGCGCGGCGTCGAGCGCGGGAAGTGCCACCTTGCGCCCTGTGACCTCGTCGAGTTCACCCGCCGAACCGCGGGCAATGTCGAGCGCGACGGCCAGCGCACCCTCGACACGATCTCTCATTTCGGAAACGCAGGCGCCGATCTCGACCTGGCTGCCCGCATCGCTGCATTCGAGCGCAGGATCGGCGGCGGACGCCAGCGGTGTCAGCGCAAGCACAAACGCGAATTGAACCCGTCGCATATCACATCCTCGTACACCAACCGACGGCGGGCCACTTACCCGCCGCAGCGTTTCTCGGCATCTTCGACAGCTGCTGTAAAGCCCAGCAGCGAGAAGGTATCCTTGGTCTGGGTGCCGCGCGCCGAACGGGCAGTCAGCACCGCGTCGGTGCCGCGCTTCAACACCGCCACGATCTTGGCGTCGTCGGCGGCGGTTGCCGGCCAGGCCCATTCGCCCTCGGTGATCAGCTCGAACTCGGTGCCGCCCACGTTGAGATTGACGGTCGATCCGGGCGCGAAAGGATAGCCGCCGGTAAAGGTGACTTGCCCCTTGACCCCGGCCTTGGGCCGGAAGAACACCATCAGCAGGATATCGCTGCGGCGCACCGAAACGACGCTGCCACCGCGGGTGTTCACGGTTTCCTTCGGCGCCGAAACGCTCCAGCATTCGGTCGGGTTGTCCTCGACGAAGACGCTCCAATCGGTCTTGGACGCGACCCGGTTTGTGCTTTCGCTTTGCTGCGCCGATACGCTGGTGGTGGCGGCCGTTGTGGCCAGACACAGGCCCGCAATCGCGCGGACAAGTTTCGATCCCATCTGTTCAGCCCTCCAGCTGACCTCTACCTCAATTCCATCACAGGATGCATTCGCGGAGTTTTGCCGATCCGTCTGGCTTGCGCATCCTGTCGATTGCCGACATAGACACATTAACGCAGATTTCGCCACGGACGAAAGGGCGATTGGCGAGAATTCGCGCAGATTTCTATTGGGGGACAGGATGACGCGACCGGTACCGATGGCCGAACTCTGGCGCGGTGCGCTGCTTGAAAGCGTACATATGGGGCATGGGGTGGTTTGCGACAGCAGCGGCCAGGTGGTGCGCAGCTGGGGCGATCCCGGTCTGGTGATGTATCCGCGCTCGTCCTCGAAGATGATCCAGGCGCTGCCGCTGCTGTCCTCGGGAGCGGCGGCCAAATACGGGCTGGGCACCGAGCAGATGGCGCTGGCCTGCGCCTCGCATAACGGGGCGGCGATCCATACCCATCGGGTGAATGATTGGCTTGGACAGCTGGGGTTGGGCGACGGCGACCTGCGCTGTGGCCCGCAGGATCCCGATGACCGGCCCGAGCATGAGCGGCTGATCCGCGCCTATGAGAGCCCCTGTCAGGTGCATAACAATTGCTCCGGCAAACATGCGGGCTTTCTGACGCTGGGGCGCCATCTGGAGGCCGGACCCGAGTACCACGAGATCGACCACCCGGTGCAGCAGGCCGCCTTGGCCGCTTTTGAAGAGGTCACAGGCGAAGCCAGCCCGGGCTATGGGATCGACGGCTGTTCCGCCCCCAACTTTGCCACCAGCCTGACGGGACTGGCGCGCGCCATGGCTTGGTTCGCCTCGGCCCGCGACCGCTCTGACCGGCAAAGCCAGGCGGCCGCTCAGCTGACCGAAGCCATGATGAAACACCCCGAACTGGTCGCAGGCGAAGGCCGCGCCTGTACCGAGCTGATGCGTGCCATGGGTGGCCGCGTGGCGATCAAGACCGGGGCCGAGGCGGTGTTCGTCGCCATCCTGCCCGAACAGCGTCTGGGCGTGGCGTTGAAGATCACCGACGGCGCCACAAGGGCCAGCGAATGCGCGATTGCGGCCATACTTGTCGGTCTCGGCGTGCTGGACCCCGCGCACCCGGCCACCCGCAAGCGGCTGGGTGCGCCGATCCTGAACCGGCGCGGCATCGACTGCGGCAGCATCCGCGCAACGGCCGAGCTGCGGTTCTGACGCCGATCACATCTCGATGATCTCGGCCACCTCGACGGTGCCGTTGCCCGACATCACCATCGGGCAACCCTTGGCCATGTCGGTCGCGGCGCCGATATCGGCGGCGCGTACCACGGTATAGCCCGACAGCGGATTGGCGCCACCATTGTCGGCCACGCCTGCGGCGCTGACCGTCTTGGACAGGCCAACCGGGTTGCCCGGGATCACGACCGCATCACCCATGGCGCCGAACCAGGCCTGCCATGCGGCCATGACCTCGGCGCCTTCCTCGGGCGTTTCGGGCGTCTTGCCGCCATGATAGGCAAAGATGAAATCAGGCATGTCGCGTTCCTTTCCTTTGGTTGAAAAACATCAGGATCAGGCGAGTTCCGCCGCAAGCTTGCGCAACGACGAGGTCCAGCCCGCCTCGTGACGCAGACTCATCTCGTCATCGCCCAGTTCGCGGTGGTCCAGGATCAATCGCGCACCCTTGGCGCAGGGTTCGACGATAAACATCACATGGCTTTCCGTCCCGCGCCGGTCGTCATCGTCATGCCAGCCCCAGGTGAAGCCCACGGATTGCGGCGGTTTCACATGGGTAACATGGCCCGAAACCTTGTAGCGGTCGCCCGCGCCATTCACCATGACCGAGAACCACGGCCCCAGCCGGGTGAAATCGAGGTCATGCTGATCGGCGGGCACATGCAGGCCCTCGGGCCCCCACCATTGCAGCAGTTTCGCGCCATCACTGACCCAGGCGAACAGGGCCTCGGGCGTGACGGCGAATTCGCGTTCCAGTCTCAGGTCGGCCATGTCTTGTCGCTTTCAATTGCGGCGGCCAGCCTGTCCAGGCTGCCCTCCCAGAAGGTGCGTTTCGAGATCGTCCAGTCGGCAATCGCGCGCAGCCCCTCGGGCGCCACCGAGTATAGCCGCTGGGTGCCATTGATACGCTGGCGAACCAGCCCGGCCTCGCGCAGCAACTTCAGATGGCGCGAGATGGCAGCGCCCGACATGCCCTTACCCTCGACCAGATCACCGGCGGGCATTTCGCCCTCGGCCATCAGCTGTTCGACGATGGCGAAACGGGTCGGGTCGGACAAAGCCGAGAAGGCGGCCAGAAGCTGGGTCATGGTCGCATTATTTAACTATTAGGTTAATAATGCAAGCGGAAGATCAGCCCGTCACGAAATCCGCCCGCGCATAGCCCTGAACAAAAAGCAGCGCCGTCAGGTCGCCGTGGTTGATGCGTACCTCGCATTGAGCCGCGACCGAAGGTTTGGCGTGCAGGGCAACGCCGGTGCCAGCACGGCCCAGCATGCCCAGATCATTGGCGCCGTCGCCCACCGCGATCACATCCTGTTCGGACAGGCCCAAACGTGCCGTGATCTGCTCCAGCGCGTCGACCTTGGCCTGACGGCCCAGGATCGGACGGCCCACATCGCCGGTCAGCTTGCCATCAGCCGCCAACAGCGTATTGGCGCGGTTCTCGTCAAAGCCCAGCTGCGCCGCCACCTGCGCGGTAAAGGCGGTGAACCCGCCCGAGACCAGCGCCGCATAACCACCATTGGCACGCATCGTCGCCACCAGTGCCCGCCCGCCCGGCATCAGGCTGATGCGCGTGTCGAGCACATGGCCGATCACCGCCTCGTCCAGCCCGCGCAACAGGCCCACACGCTCGAGCAGCGCGCCCTCGAAATCCAATTCGCCGTTCATCGCGCGGGCGGTGATCTCCTTGACCCGCTCGCCAACACCGGCCTCGTCGGCCAGTTCGTCGATGCATTCCTGCTGAATCATGGTGCTGTCCATATCCGCCAGCAGCATCCGCTTTCTGCGACCCTCGGCAGGCTGCACCACCAGATCTACGCCCAACGCCTGTAGATCGCCCCAGACCTGCCAGCGATTGTCGGGAAGGGCTGAAAGCGTGAATTCGGCTGCTTCATCGGGGCTCAGCCAGACCGCATCGCCACCGCCCCAGGCGTTGCGCAGCGCATCGACCAGCGCCGGGTCGAGACGGGCAATGGAGGGGTTGGTCAACAGCGTGGCGACATACATGGGGCATCTCCTTTGGGTCGGAACCGCCATAGCGCAGGTGCGAAATCTCTGCCAGCCCCACCCAAGCTAACGCCCCGCGCCACAGCCCGTCCCTTACCCGACGCGCTCGCACCCATTAACCCTCTGTAAAGAATTGAATATCTCACCCCGCCCTGAATGTCACATCCAGGCGCCGTACCCTAGCCCGCGATTTCCTCAAGACGAAACGCAAGTTTCCGATCGTAGTCGAAAGGGTCGCAATCAAATGCCAAAGCGGCGATTTTCGACATCTATTTCGCTTGCGTGCCGCACTGCGGCGGACTAGCTGTTGCGGTGGGACACCCCTCCCCAACGAGGGGCGTATATCTGTAAGGGTAACACCAATGACTATCGACCAACCGGCAACGCGGCCGGTCAATCCGCGGTTCTCCTCTGGCCCCTGTGCCAAACCCCCCGTTTTTGATGTCTCCAAGCTTGCCGGTGCCGCGCTGGGCCGCTCGCATCGTGCCGCCATCGGCAAGGACAAGCTGAAGGCCGCCATCGAAGGCACGCGCGAGATTCTGGGCATCCCCGCCGACTATCGCATCGGCATCGTTCCCGCCTCGGATACCGGCGCCGTGGAGATGGCACTCTGGTCGCTCTTGGGTGCCCGCAAGGTCGAGATGCTGGCCTGGGAAAGCTTTGGCGCCGGCTGGGTCACCGATGTGGTGAAGCAGCTGAAACTGGATGCCGAGGTCAAGACCGCCGAATACGGCCAGATCGTCGATCTGGCGTCGGTGGATTTCGACAAGGACGTCGTGTTCACCTGGAACGGCACCACCTCGGGCGTGCGCGTGCCGAATGGCGACTGGATCGCCGCCGACCGTCAGGGCCTGACCATCTGCGACGCCACCAGCGCCGCCTTTGCCATGGACCTGCCCTGGGACAAGCTGGATGTCACCACCTTCTCCTGGCAGAAGGTGCTGGGCGGCGAGGCCGCGCATGGCATGATCGTGCTGAGCCCCCGCGCGGTGGAACGGCTGGAAAGCTACACCCCGGCCTGGCCGCTGCCCAAGATCTTCCGCATGACCAAGGGTGGCAAGCTGATCGAAGGCATCTTCAAGGGCGAGACGATCAACACGCCTTCCATGCTGGCGGTCGAGGACTATCTCTTTGCGCTCGACTGGGCCCGTTCCGTCGGCGGTCTTGACGGGCTGATCGCACGGGCCGACGCCAACGCGCAGGCGATCTTCGATTTCTGCGAGGCACATGACTGGATCGCCAACCTGGCCGAGGATGCAGCCACGCGATCCAATACCAGCGTCTGCCTGAAATTCACCGATGCCCGCATTCAGGATGGCGCAGCGTTTGCCAAGGCGGTTGCCAAACGGCTGGAGGCCGAAGGTGTGGCGCTGGATATCGGCGCCTATCGCGACGCGCCTGCAGGCTTGCGCATCTGGTGCGGTGGCACGGTCGAAACCTCGGATGTGGCGGCGATGTTGCCCTGGCTCGCCTGGGCCTTCAAGGTCGAAATCGTCGCGCAAGCGCAAGCCGCATAATCGCCCCCACCCTTGCAGGTGTCCTCGTCAAGAGGGTCCCCAAGGGTGGGCAGAGCATTGTATTCCCCTGCAAAGGACCAGCAGACATGGCCCCCAAAGTACTCATCTCCGACAAGCTCTCCGACGCCGCAGTCCAGATCTTCAAGGATCGCGGGATCGAGGTCGATTTCCAACCCGACCTGGGCAAGGACAAGGACAAGCTGGCCGAGGTCATCGGCCAGTATGACGGCCTTGCCATCCGCTCGGCCACCAAGGTGACCGAGAAGATCCTGGAAAACGCCACCAACCTCAAGGTGATCGGCCGCGCCGGCATCGGCACCGACAACGTGGACAAGGACGCCGCCTCGAAAAAGGGCGTGATCGTCATGAACACGCCCTTTGGCAACATGATCACCACCGCTGAACACGCCATTGCCATGATGTTCGCCGTGGCCCGCCAGATCCCCGAGGCCAGCGCCTCGACCCATGCGGGCAAGTGGGAAAAGTCCAAGTTCATGGGCGTCGAACTGACGAACAAGACCCTGGGCGTGATCGGTGCCGGCAATATCGGCGGCATCGTCTGTGACCGCGCGCGCGGACTCAAGATGAAGGTCATCGCCTATGACCCCTTCCTGGGCGAGGAGAAGGCCAACAAGATGGGCGTTGAAAAGGTCGAACTGGACGAGCTGCTGAAACGCGCCGATTTCATCACCCTGCATGTGCCGCTGACCGATCAGACCCGCAACATTCTGGGCCGCGAAAACCTGGCCAAGACCAAGAAGGGTGTCCGTATCATCAACTGCGCCCGTGGCGGCCTGGTGGACGAGGAAGCGCTGGCCGAGATGCTGCAATCGGGCCATGTGGCAGGCGCCGCCTTTGACGTGTTCAGCGTCGAACCGGCCAAGGAAAACCCGCTGTTCGGCCTGCCCAACGTGGTCTGCACCCCGCATCTGGGCGCCGCCACCACCGAGGCACAGGAAAACGTCGCCCTGCAAGTGGCCGAGCAGATGTCGAACTATCTGCTTACCGGCGCGGTGGAAAATGCGCTCAACATGCCGTCGGTCACCGCCGAAGAGGCCAAGGTGATGGGCCCCTGGATCAAGCTGGCCGGCCATCTGGGCAGCTTCGTCGGCCAGATGACCGACGAGCCGATCAAGGCCATCAACATCCTCTATGACGGGACCGCTTCGACCATGAACCTGGCGGCCCTGAATTGCGCCACCGTGGCCGGTATCATGAAAAAGTCGAACCCCGAGGTGAACATGGTCTCTGCCCCTGTTGTCGCCAAAGAGCGCGGCATCCAGATCTCGACCACCAATCAGGACAAATCGGGCGCTTTTGACGGTTATATCAAGGTGACCGTGGTGACGGCGAAGCGCGAACGCTCGGTCGCGGGTACCGTGTTCAGCGATGGCAAGCCGCGTTTCATCCAGATCAAGGGCATCAATGTCGATGCCGAAATCGGCGCGCATATGCTCTATACCACCAACGAGGACGTGCCAGGCATCATCGGTACGCTGGGCCAGACAATGGGTGAGAACGGCGTCAACATCGCGAACTTCACGCTTGGCCGCGCCGCAGCCGGGGGTGAGGCAATCGCGCTGCTCTATGTGGACGAGCCGGTCCCGGCCGAAGCCCGCGCGAAGCTTGCCGAAACGGGCCTCTTCAACCAGATCAAACCGCTTGAGTTCGACGTCGCCTGACCAGCGCCCCTTTCAATGGAAAACGCCGCCTCGCAAGGCGGCGTTTTCGCGTTCAGGCCCTTGCAGCCACGCGCCTTGGCGCTTTCAACACGATCCATCCGAACAGCAGCATGGAAACCAGCATGATAACCGAGCCGAGCTTGGCCAGAAGCTCGGTCTTGCCCTGAATGGCCAGTGCGACGCCGGGCGCCAGCAGGATCACCGCCGCAACCACAAGGCCGAAATGCACCCGCGCCAGCGGGTTCTCGGCGGCGTCCGGCACAAGATGATAGTAGAATGCAAAGATCGAGCAGCTGACCCAGCCCAGCAGGTTCAAATGCCCATGCGCCGGCGACAGTGTGTGATCGTGGCTGGCCGACATCTGGATACCCCAGACCATGCCGCACAAGCCCGCCAGAATCGCCACCAGTAAAAACGCTCTCGCCACACCGTTCATGTTTCTTTCCTCTCCCTGTTCGTGGCCGTATCGCCACCTGTGTCAAGTGTGAGGACATCATAAAAATATGTGAAATCAATAGATATTATGATATCTATCAGTTTGATGAATTTCAAAACCTTCGATCTGAACCTTTTGCGTGTTCTCGATGCGCTGCTTGCCACCCGATCCACCACGCTGGCAGGTCAGAGGCTCGCCCTGTCACAGCCGGCGGTCTCGGCCGCGCTTGCGCGGTTACGGCATGCACTGGGTGATCCGCTCTTCATCCGTCAGGGACGGCAGTTGGTTCCCAGCGATTACGCCACCAGCCTGCAGGCTCCGCTGCGATCGCTGCTGGAACAGACAGAATCCATGCTGGCGGGGCAGCCCGATTTCGACCCCGGAGCCTCGACCGACTGCCTGACCCTGTCGGGCAGCGATTTCTATGCCGAGCTGCTGATGCCCCGGCTGGCCCGCCACCTGTCCCGCCTGGCGCCGGGCATGCGCGTGCAGCTCGTCGATCTGGTGCCGGACAATTATGTCCAGTCGGTTGGCGAGTCCGGGGTCGACATGGCGATCGTGCCCGCGACTGGAACGCCCGACTGGGTCGAACAGCAGCGCTTGCACGGCTCGCATTTCCTTACTGTCGCACGCGCCGACCATCCGGAGATCGCCAAGGCAGGGCACGCCCCGGGCGAGGTCCTGCCGCTCGATCTCTTCTGCGGTCTCCAGCACGCGCTGTTCTCACCCGAGGGCAAATTGCACGGGCTCGGCGACACCGCCCTCGCCCGCATTGGCCGCGCGCGGCAGGTCAGCATGACGTTGCCAGTGTTTTCCGGTGTGCTGAACGCCGTGTCGCAAAGCGACCTGATCGCCCTCATCCCGCATCAACTGGCCGAAAGCGTCGCGCCACGCCTTGGCCTGTCGCTCTACCATCCGCCGATCCCGGTTGGCCCGGTCGAAATCATTCTCGTCTGGCACAAACGCGCCAGCAGCGCGCCGGCCCATCGCTGGCTGCGTGACCAGATTGCCATGCTGATGGCCGAGCTCGACACGATCCCTTCCATCGGATGCGGGGCTGCGGCAGAACCGGGCATGCAAACAGCGGAGCAGGCGACATGAGCACCCCCATATACGCGGTCGGCGACATACACGGTCAGGCAGAGCAACTGGAAACCGCTCTGGCCCGGATCGAGGCCGATGGCGGCCCTGATGCCCGCATTGTCTTTCTGGGCGATTATGCCGACCGGGGGCCGGACAGTCGCGCGGTGCTGGACCGGTTGATCGCGGGACAGGCGCAGGGGCGCGACTGGATCACGCTCAAGGGCAATCACGACCGCATGTTCGAAATGTTCCTGCGCGACCATCCCGCCCAGGATGACCGGCTGCTGATCGGCTATCACTGGCTGCACGATCGCATCGGCGGCGTCGAAACCCTCGCTTCGTACGGCGTCCCGGTGCCCGAAGGCGTTCGCACCTATCAGGTTCATGCCCAGGCGCGCGCGGCAGTGCCCGCCGAACACCGGAACTTTCTTGCCGGGTTACCCAACTACCATCAGGAGGGTGCGCTGCTCTTCGTGCACGCCGGTATCCGTCCCGGCCTGCCGCTTGAACGTCAGGTGGAAAATGATCTGATCTGGATTCGCCAAGTATTCCTGGATGATCCGCGCCCGCATCCCTGGCTGGTGGTACATGGCCACACGCCCGGCAAACGGGCCGAGCATCACGGCAATCGCGTCAATCTGGATGCAGGCGCCGGTTATGGCCGTCCGCTCGCCGCCGCGGTGTTCGAAAACAACCAATGCTGGCTGCTGACCGAAACCGGCCGCCAGCTGCTCGCCCCTCGGGCCTGAGCCCCCACCATCTTCTGTTCCGAAATACCTCGGGGGAGTCGCCCGCAGGGCGGCGGGGGCAGCGCCCCCATCCCTCAGGTCCAGTCCAGCACCACCTTGCCGCTGAGGCCCGACTTCATGGCCGCAAAGCCCTCGCGGAATTCATCGACGCCAAAGCGGTGGGTGATCACCCGGCTGACGTCCAGACCGTTCTGCAACATCGCGATCATCTTGTACCAGGTCTCGAACATCTCGCGCCCATAGACGCCCTTGATGGTGATCGCCTTGAACACGATGCGCGACCAGTCCACCGGCGACTTGCCCGGCGGAATGCCAAGCAAGGCAATCTTGCCGCCCATCACCAATGCCTCGACCATCTGGTCAAGCGCCGCTTGCGATCCCGACATTTCCAGCCCGACATCGAACCCCTGTTTCAGGCCCAGTTCGTGCTTCACATCAGCCAGCTCTTCGCGTGTCACGTCCACCGTGCGCGCCTTGGGCACCACATGCTGCGCCAGTTTCAGCCGATCCGCATTGATATCGGTGATCACCACATGGCGAGCGCCCGCATGCTTGGCCACCGCCGCCGCCATGATACCAATGGGGCCCGCGCCGGTGATCAGCACATCCTCGCCCAACAGGTCGAAGCTCAGCGCCGTGTGCACCGCGTTGCCCAGCGGGTCGAGGATGGCGCCGATCTCGTCGGGGATATCGTCGGGCAGCGGTACCACGTTAAAGGCCGGCAGACGCAGGTATTGCGCGAAGGCCCCCTGCACGTTGACGCCGATCCCGCGCGTGCCCGGGTCCAGGTGGAACTTGCCCGCCCGGCTCTGACGGCTATCGGTGCCGATCAGGTGCCCCTCGCCCGAGACCCGCTGACCGATACTGAGGCCGGTCACATCGCGGCCCAGTTCGACGATCTCGCCGGCGAATTCATGACCGGTGATCATTGGCACCGGCACCGTGTGCGCGGCCCATTCGTCCCAGTTCCAGATATGGATATCGGTGCCGCAGATACCGGTCTTGTTGATCCTGATCAGCACATCATCGGGGCCGATCTCGGGAACCGGCGCCTGAACCATCCACAGCCCCTCTTCAGGTTTGGATTTCTCCAGTGCTTTCATTGTATTGGGTCGCATCAGATCACTCCCAGTGCCTTGCCTGCCGTGGCAAATGCGGCCAGCGCGCGGTCCAGTTCCTCTCGTGTCAGGGCGGCATTCATCTGGGTGCGGATACGCGCCTGCCCGCGCGGCACCACCGGAAAGAAGAAGCCCGAGACATAGACGCCCTCGTCAAAGAGCCGCGCCGCCATGTCCTGCGCCAACTTGGCCTCGCCCAGCATCACCGGGATGATCGGATGCTCGCCGGGCAAGAGGTCAAAGCCGAGGTCGGTCAACCCGGCCCGCCAATAACGGGCGTTGTCGAACAGCCGCGCGCGCAGATCAGCGCCCTCCTCGACCAGCCGGATCGCCTCAATCCCGGCCATCACGATGGCGGGCGGCAGCGAGTTCGAGAACAGATAGGGCCGCGCCCGCTGACGCAGCAGATCGATGACCGGTTGCGGGCCGGCGATATAGCCGCCGATGGCCCCGCCCAGCGCCTTACCCAGCGTGCCGGTCAGGATATCCACGTCCAGCCCGAAATGGTCGGGCGTGCCCGCGCCGTGCGGCCCCATGAACCCGGTGGCGTGACAGTCATCGACCATCACCACCGCGTCATACGCGTGGGCCAGCCGGGTGATCTCGGGCAAGTTGGCCAGGTAGCCATCCATCGAGAAAACGCCGTCGGTGGCAATCATCACATGCCGCGCGCCATCGGCGCGGGCCTGTTTCAGCTGCGCCTCCAGATCACCCATGTCGCTGTTGGCATAGCGATAGCGTTTCGCCTTGCAAAGGCGGATCCCGTCGATGATCGAGGCATGGTTGAGCGCGTCCGAAACAATCGCGTCCTCCGGCCCCAAGAGCGGTTCGAACAGCCCGCCATTGGCGTCGAAACAGGCGGCGAACAGGATCGCGTCATCCTTGTTCAGGAACCGCGCCAGCCGCTGCTCCAATTCGCGGTGAATATCCTGCGTGCCACAGATGAAGCGGACCGAGGCCATGCCGAACCCCTTGGGCTCCAGCGCGTCACGCGCGGCGGCGATCAGCGCCGGGTGATCGGCCAGACCCAGATAGTTGTTGGCACACAGGTTGATCACCTGCCGGTCACCAACGGTGATTTCGCCCCCTTGGGGCGAGGTAATCAGCCGCTCGCGCTTGTAAAGCCCCTCGGCCTCGATCTGGGCAAGCGTGTCGGTGAGATGGGACAGAAAGGATTGGGACATTGCGACCTCCGATTTGGCGCAATGTCTATCATAACGGATACGATTCCGAAATAGGGGAATTCGCTATGTTGGACAAAAATCCGTGAAACTGGACATTAGCGCTCCTGCTTGCCCAAGGGTACCACATTGGGCACCGGATCGGGGGCCAGTTCTTCGAAATCGAAATTGTCCAGCCGTTGCGCCCGCCGCCCGGCCTTGTCGGCGCTGATCTTGATCTCCGAGATATCCTTAGCCGCTTGCCCGAAATGGCGGTCCAGGTTCTCGACCCGGTCGCCCAGCCGTTCCACATCCTTATGCAGCAGGCTCAACTCCTTGCGGATGGCGCCGGCCTGTTCGCGCATCCGCGCGTCCTTGAGGATGGCGCGCATGGTGTTGAGCGTGGCCATGCAGGTGGTGGGCGACACGATCCAGACCCGCGCGGCAAAGCCTTCGCGCACGATATCGGCAAAATTGGCGTGCAACTCGGCATAGACCGCCTCGGACGGCAGGAACAGCAGGGCGCCATCGGCAGTTTCGCCCTCGATGATGTAGCGCTCCGAGATCGCCTTGATATGCGCCCGCACGGCGGTTTTCATCTGGCGCGCGGCTTCGGCCAGTTGCGGCGGAGTCTCGGCCCGGCGCAGTGCCTCATAGGCCTCCAGCGGAAACTTGCTGTCAATCACGATCGGCCCCGGCGGATTGGGCAGATGGATCAGGCAATCGGCCCGCCGCCCGTTCGACAGGGTATGTTGCAAGGAGTAGCTGTCACTGGGCAGCGCCTTGGACACGATATCGTTAAGCTGGATTTCGCCAAACGCGCCGCGCGTCTGCTTGTTGGACAGAATGTCCTGAAGCGACAGAACATCGCCCGACAGCTTGGTGATATTGTCCTGTGCCTTGTCGATGGCGGCCAGCCGTTCCTGCAATTGCGTCAGCGAGGTCGCGGTCTGTTTCGAGCTGCCGTGCAGGGTGGTGCTCATCTTTTCCTGCATCTCGGCCAGCGCCCGCTGCGCGCGCATGGCGTTGTCGGCCAGCCGGTCGTTCATATGCTGCTGCACAGCGGACAACCGCGCCTCGACCGTCTGGATCATCTGTACCTGCGCGTTGGCCTGCGCGTCCGAGACATGCGCCAGCCCGCCCCGCAACTGTTCCTGCCCCATGCTCAGCTGCTGCACGTTCTGGCCCAGAAAGGCGAGTTGCTGCGCCATGGGTTCGGTCGTCCGGGCCGAGCGGTTAGCGGCACGCAGGGACAGAAACAGCATCAGCAGGATCAGCAGCAATACAGCGCCGCCGCCCAGAACCGCCATCATGATGGGGTCCTGCATGGAATAGCTCTGATCGCCGATCTGAATCATGGTTCGCCTGCCTGTTCTTGTTTTGTTTTCAACTCCTATCCGGGATCGCCACCCGGATCAACTGCGTCCGAACAGCCGCTCGATATCGCTGAGTTTCAGTTCCACATAGGTGGGGCGCCCGTGGTTGCATTGGCCGGAATGGGGCGTCGCCTCCATTTCGCGCAAGAGCGCGTTCATCTCTTCGCCCCGCATGCGGCGGCCCGACCGGATCGATCCGTGACAGGCGACCCGGCTCAGGATCGCCTCGATCCGGGCCTGCAGCGTGGCGCTTTCGCCCTGATCGGCCAGTTCGTCGAGGATATCGCGGAGCATCGCGCCCGCATCCACCGGCCCCAGGATCGCCGGGGTCTCGCGCACCGCGACGGCACCGCCTCCAAAGGGCTCGATCGTCAGGCCAAGACGCGCCAGATCGTCGGAGAGATCAAGCAGGCGCGCGCAATCTGCGTTGGAGAGTTCCACGATCTCGGGGATCAGAAGCGCCTGCGCCGCGACGCCGTTCTCGGCCATCTGACGCTTGAGCTTTTCATAAACCAGCCGTTCATGCGCGGCGTGCTGGTCGACGATGACCATGCCATCGGCGGTCTGGGCGATGATGTAGTTTTCATGCACCTGCCCGCGCGCCGCGCCCAGCGGCAGGGCTTCGGGCGGGGTTTCGGCGGCTGGCTCCTCCGCCCTGCGGGCGTCCTCGCCCGGTTCCGGCTCGACCATGCGGCCGCTATAGCTGCCGGAGAGTTCGGCAAATCCGGGCGCCTGCGCCTGATAGGAGGCCATGCGTGCGGCGGGTGAGGGGCGGTCCATCTGGTAGATGCGCGCCCCGGTCTGTTCGGGCCGCATCGCCCCCAGCGTCGCACCGGCCACGGTGGTCGAGGCGCGGTGACCCGCCTCGGCCAGTGCGTGCCGCAGGGCCGAAACGATCAGCCCGCGCGCCACACCGGGATCGCGAAACCGCACCTCGGATTTTGCCGGATGCACGTTCACGTCGACCAGCATCGGATCGCAGTCGATGAACAAGGCCGCCGCCGGGTGCCGGTCGCGGCTGAGAAAGTCGAAATAGGCGGCGCGCAACGCCCCGGTCAGCATCTTGTCCCGCACCGGGCGCCCGTTGACGAAGAGGTATTGCGCCACCGCCGCACCGCGCGAATAGGTGGGCAGCGCCGCATAGCCATAGAGCCGCAGCCCCTCGCGCATGGTGTCGATCCGCAAGGCGTTGTCGGTGAACTCACGCCCCATGACGCGACCCAGCCGGTCGCGCAGCGCGTCGAACAGGTCGCCGGTTTCCGCATCGGCGCGGAACACCAGCCGTCCCTCGCCACCCTCGGAGACATCGCGCAATGTGAAAGCCACCGAGGGTTCGGCCATGGCAAGCCGCTTGACCGTATCGGTCACCGCCTGCGCCTCGGCCCGGTCGGTACGCATGAATTTCAGCCGCGCGGGCGTGGCAAAGAAGAGATCGCGCAATTCCACCACCGTGCCCGCGCGCAGGGCGGCGGGTTTCACCGGATCGACCCGGCCACCTGAGACCCGGATACTGGCCGCCTCGGCGCCCCGGGCGCGGCTGGTGATGGTCAGCCGCCCGACCGAGCCCAGCGAAGGCAGCGCCTCACCCCGGAACCCGAAAGTGTGTATGTTGAGCAGGTCCGACCCGTCGATCTTGGACGTCGCATGACGCGCCAATGCCAATGGCAACTGATCGGGTGTCATCCCGCAACCGTCATCGGTGACCCGGATCAGCGTTTTGCCGCCATCCGCCAGGTCGATGGAAACTCGCGTCGCCCCGGCATCAATCGCGTTTTCGACCAGTTCCTTGACCGCCGAGGCCGGACGCTCCACCACTTCGCCCGCCGCGATCCGGTTGATCGCGGTTTCGTCCAGCTGGCGGATTTCCGGCTGCGTGGGGATGATATTGGGGTCTGTCGATGCCATACCCCTAGACCTAGCATGAGGCCCGGCGATTCTGCCACCGGTTTGATCGCATTCACCGCCCGGTCTCCCTCCCCTCGACACATGTGCGGCGCGGGTTGGTCTGCCGCGAAAACCGGGCGGCGGGTGAGTGGTGGTCGGCACCGGATTCTATCCGGCCCTTTCACCTCAGCACTATCAGACCGCACTGCCAAGACGGAGGTTCGCAGAGCCGCAAGTTGGGCGCCGATAAGCCAGCACCAGCACCAGACCCCGGCGAATTCCCGCCAAGTCAAGACTGAACGGGCGATCCGGTCCGACTGCGGCAGGGACCGAACCGGGCGGCGAGTGCCAGGATGAGGCCCGACATCGTGGCGATCATCCCCGCAGCGCTGACCGCGTCGTGCGCGCCCAGCCACAGCGGGCCATAGCCCGCCAACACATAACCCAGCACCGCCGAGAGGATGGCGAAGACGACGCTCCAGCCAACCTGCCCTTCAAGCGTGTTGGTCATCATCCGTGCGGCGGCGGGCGGACAGATGAACATCGCGATGACGATGATCGAGCCGACCGCGTCAAAGGCCGCAACCGCGGCCACCGCAGCGACGATGACCAGTGCAAGGCCCAAATGGCCGGTGCGAATACCAAGAGTGCGGGCAAACCCCTCGTCGAAGGTCGACAGCTTCAGGGGCCGCCAGAACAGCCAGATGAACCCGGACACCCCGGCCAGCGTGACCAGGATACGCGGCAGTTCCACCGGCAACCCGGCCAAAGCCACCGGATCAACCAGCGAGGCCCAGCCGGTGGCATCAAGCCAGATCAGGCTTTCCAGATTGCCATAAAGCGCGTGTTCCACATCCAGATGCACGGTCGAGGTGTCGGTCTGCTCCAAGAGCAGCACCCCGGCAGCAAACATGGTGGTAAAGACGACACCCATCGCCGCCCCCGGTTCGATCCGGCCCAGACGACGGATCGCCTCGATCAGAACCACCGCGACAATGGCAGCCCCGGCCGCGCCCAGCATCATCGGCCATGCGGCGATGACGCCGGTCAGGAGGAACGCAACCACGATCCCCGGCAACACCACATGGCTGATGGCATCGCCGATCAGCGCCTGCCGGCGCAGCACCAGGAAGTTGCCGGGCAGCGCACAGGCCACGGCAGAGAGGACGCCGATCAAGAGCGGCGTCAGCGACAGGGGGACAAATTCGGAACCGCTCATGCCGGGACCTCCTGGGGGCTGCCGATACGGCGGTCAATCTCGGCAATCTGGTCGTGGGTGAGCACGGTTTCGATATCGCGCAACCCGTCATAGAGGGCGGCGGCGGCTTCTTGCGTCTGATCGGCGCGCACGATTTCCCATCGCTTCTCGTCCCGTAGCGCTTTGGCGGCGCGTGCCCGGCCAATATCGGTTGCGACCCCGTCCGCGCGCACCAGTTCTGCCTGACGCAAAAGTCGCAATGTCAGTGGCTCGTAGATCCGTTGCCCTTGTGCCAGCGCCAGCAGCCCTTGCCTCAGATGCACCCGGCGCTGGAATTGCGTATGGCGCAGGAACGCCGCCAGCACGCCGCGCCCCGGCGCCACCAGCAGCGACAAGGCGAAAAAGGCAAAGGACACCAGCACGATGATCGGCCCGGTGGGCAGGTTGGGGGCCGAGGCCGAGATCGCGGCGCCAAGATACCCCGCGAGCCCCCCGGTCAAGCCACTCAGCAGCACCACGCGATCCGACCGCTCGGTCCAGAACCGGGCGGTAACCGGCGGGATGATCAAGAGCGCCACGATCAGGATGAGGCCAACGATCTTCAGCCCGACCACGGTAACCGCCATCACCAGCCCCATCATCGCCAGATCGATCCGATGCACGGGCACCCCGCGCGCGGCGGCATATTCGGGATCGAAGGCGACCAGCGTCATCGGACGGCGGATCAGCAGGATCAGCGCCAGCGCCCCCGCCCCGCCGAGCGCGATCACAAGCGCATCGTTCCACAGCATCCCGGCAGTCGATCCCAGCAGGAACCCCTCCAGCCCGGCCTGACGCCCGGCCCCCAACGTCTGGATCACGGTCAGCAGGACGATGCCGAAGCCGAAGAACACCGACAGCACCGCGCCGATCGCCGCGTCCTCGGCCAGCCTTGTGCTGCGGGTCAGCCAGTTGAGGCACAAAAGCCCCACCCAGGCCGACAGTGCGGAACCGGCCAAGAGGCCGGGCAGGTTGCGTCCATCGCCGCCCAGCGCCACCATCAACAGAAAGGCCAGACAGATGCCCGGCAACGTCGCATGGCTGATCGCGTCGCTGACCAGCGCCCGCTTGCGCAGGAAAAGGAACGTGCCGGTCGCTCCGGCGGATATACCCAACAGCGTCGCGCCAACCGCGACAAGCGTGGCGTTATAGCCCAATTGCAGCAAAAGCGCGTCGCGCAGCATCGGATCAGCCCAGCACGCGCGCCAACTGGTCGACCTGCGCCGTTGCCAGTCGCCCGCCATAGGCCGCCTGCAGATTATCGGCGGTAAAGGTCTCGATCACCGGCCCTTCGGCCACGCGGCGGGTGTTGATCAGGAACACGTTGTCGAAATAGTCGGTCACCGTGGCCAGATCGTGATGCACCACGACCACGGTGCGGCCGGCCTGTTTCAACGCCTTGAGAACCGCGATAATCGCCTTCTCTGTCGCTGCATCGACCCCGGCGAAAGGTTCGTCCAGCAGATAGAGATCGGCCTCTTGCGCCAGGGCGCGGGCCAGGAACACCCGCTGTTGCTGGCCTCCCGACAATTGGCCGATCTGCCGGTCGGCGAAATCGCGCATGCCGACACGGGCAAGGCAATCGAGCGCCCGCGCCTTGTGCCGGGCGCGCAGGCGGCCCAGCAAGCCAAGCTCGCGATAAAGCCCCATCAGAACAACATCGATCACCCGGGTCGGGAAATCCCAGTCGACACTGGCGCGCTGCGGCACATAGGCGATGCGGGCACGCTGTTCCTCGAGCGGGCGGCCAAACACGGTGACCTGCCCCGACAGCGGCTTGACGATGCCCAGCGCCGCCTTGAGCAGGGTGGATTTACCCGCCCCGTTCGGCCCGATGATCGCCGTCATCGCGCCCGGCTGCACCGTCATATCCACCGAGAACACGGCCGGTTTCTGCCCATAAGACACGGTCAGCCCACGCACCGCCAGCGGGCTGTCGCCGATGGCGTCATTCTCGAGTCGCCTGCCTTCACGCGCCGCCAGTTCGATCATCGCTCAGAGCCCTGCCGATAATTTGCCATCCATGCCACGGGGCGGCACCTGTCCGCCCAGCGCGGCGGCGATCGTGGTGATGTTGTGATCAAGCATGCCCAGATAGGTCCCCTCGTAAGAGCCGTCAGGCCCCATCGCATCAGAGAAAAGCTCGCCCCCCACCTTTACCTGATGCCCCTGCGCTGCGGCGCCTTCGATCAGGGCCCGGACCGATCGGTCCGAGACCGAGCTTTCGACAAAGACCGCCGTGATCTTGCGCGACACCAGCGTATCGACCAGTTCCGCGATCCGGTTCAGCCCCGCCTCGGACTGGGTCGAGATACCTTGCACGCCCAGAACCTCGAAACCATAGGCCTGCCCGAAATAGCCGAATGCGTCATGCGCGGTGACCAGCACCCGGTTACCCTCGGGCACCGTGGCCAGAACCGTTTCGGCATAACCCGACAACCGGTCCAGATCGGTGATATGGCGGGCGGCATTGGCGGCAAATGTCTCGGCGGCCTCGGGGCGGGTCTCGGTCAGGGCACGCGCGACCTCGGCGACCACCTCGCGCCACAGTTCCGGGGTCATCCACACATGCGGGTCGAACTTGTCGGCATAGTCGTCATGGGCGCGCAGGCGCGACGGCTCGATCCCCTCGGCCACCGCAACCACCTGACGCTTACGGCCCAGATCGTGAAAGAAGCTTTCCATCTGCGCTTCGAGGTAGAGCCCATGCCACAACACCAGATCGGCGCGGGTCATGGCGACGATATCGCTGCGGGTCTGGCGATAGGCATGCGGGTCGATGCCCGGCCCCATCAGGCCGGTGACCTCGACCAGATCGCCGCCAACCTGGCGGGCGGCATCCGCGATCATGCCGGTGGTTGCCACCACACGCAGCGGCGCCTCGGCCCAGGCCGCGAGCGGCAGGCTGCATGTCAGGGCAAGTGCGGCAAGGAACCCACGGCGAATCATCGCGTACCTCGAAATCCAACTCTCTTACGGATGAATATGAGAACCATTCGCAACTAAGTCAACGCAATTGAGAATTACTCGCAAGAAAGGAAGGTTTTGTCCGAAAGGTAAAATTTTGACGCCGCGACCCACCTGCCTCCGCTTGCCATTCTGTCGCAGGTCATGCGACCTTGGCCGGGAACCTCCCAAAGGATGTGAAGATGGAAACGCAGAGCCTTGAGCGCACCGCGCATCTGCCGCAAGTAACCGAGCCGCGAAACCCCGGCATGGAGTTGGACCTCGACTGGGTTCGCGCGGTGCAGGCCAATACCTCGGCGATCGAACGGCGGGCGGCAACGCTGCCCGGCAGGCGCTCGGTGAAAAAGGATTATCAGGCTGCTTGGTTGTTGAAAGCGATCACGATGATCGACCTGACCACGTTGTCGGGCGACGACACGGCGGGCCGGGTGCGGCGCCTCTGCGCCAAGGCGCGGCAACCGGTTGCGCCCGCGCTGCTGGAGGCGATGGGCATGGGGCCGATCACCACCGGCGCGGTCTGTGTCTATCACGACATGGTCGCAACGGCGGTCGAGGCGCTCAAGGGCACCGGCATTCCGGTGGCCGCCGTCAGCACCGGGTTCCCGGCGGGTCTGTCGCCCTTTCATCTGCGGGTGGCCGAGATCGGCGAAAGCGTCGCGGCGGGCGCCGAAGAGATCGACATCGTGATCTCGCGCCGGCATGTGCTGACCGGTGACTGGCAGGCGCTTTATGACGAGATGAAGGCCTTTCGCGAGGCCTGCGGGCATGCCCATGTCAAGGCGATCCTGGCAACCGGAGAGCTGGGAAGCCTGCGCAACGTGGCGCGCGCCTCGCTGGTCTGCATGATGGCGGGGGCGGATTTCATCAAGACCTCGACCGGCAAGGAAAGCGTCAACGCCACCCTGCCCGTCTCGTTGGTGATGATCCGCGCCATCCGCGACTATTACGATCGCACCGGATACCGGGTCGGCTACAAACCCGCGGGCGGGATTTCCAAGGCCAAAGACGCGCTGGTCTATCTGTCGCTCATGAAGGACGAACTGGGCGACCGCTGGCTGCAACCGGACCTGTTCCGCTTTGGCGCCTCGTCGCTGCTGGGCGATATCGAACGGCAACTGGAACATCACGTGACCGGCGCCTATTCGGCGGGCTACCGCCATGCCATGGGCTGACCGGCGCGACAGGCGCCGGAATTTTGAAAAATTCCGGCCCGTTTTCCGTGACGGAAAACGGCCCCCGGATACCGAGGACACCGCTATGACCATAAAGGAACTCTTCGACACCATGGAATACGGTCCCGCCCCCGAAAGCGCCGCCGAGGCGCTGGCCTGGCTGGTCGATCAGGGCGACCGGTTCGGCCATTTCATCGACGGCGCCTTTACCGCGCCGGGCGACGGGTTCGACAGCCGCAATCCCGCCACCGGCGAGGTCCTGGCCACCCTGACCCAGGCGAACCAGGCCGATGTCGATGCCGCCGTTGCCGCCGCCCACAAAGCGCAGCCCAAGTGGGCCGCACTCGGTGGCGCGGGCCGGGCGCGGTACCTCTATGCCATTGCGCGGCTGATGCAGAAACACAGCCGCCTGTTTGCCGTGCTGGAAACGCTGGATAACGGCAAGCCCATTCGCGAGAGCCGTGACATCGACATCCCCCTGGCGCAGCGGCATTTCTACTATCACGCGGGCATGGCGCAGTTGATGGAAAGTGAGCTGCCCGAAGCCGAGCCACTGGGCGTCTGCGGTCAGATCATCCCGTGGAACTTCCCCCTGTTGATGCTGGCGTGGAAGGTTGCCCCGGCGCTGGCCATGGGCAACACCGTGGTGCTGAAACCCGCCGAGTACACCTCGCTCACCGCGCTCTTGTTTGCCGATATCTGCCAGCAGGCGGGTCTGCCCAAGGGCGTCGTCAACATCGTCACCGGCGACGGCGCCGTGGGCGAGATGATCGTGGCGTCGGATGTGGACAAGATCGCCTTTACCGGCTCCACCGCCGTGGGGCGCCGCATCCGCGAGGCCACTGCCGGGCGGGGGCTGGAACTGACGCTCGAACTGGGGGGCAAGTCCGCCTATATCGTGTTTGACGATGCCGATATTGACAGCGCCATCGAGGGGCTGGTCGATGCGATCTGGTTCAACCAGGGCCAGGTCTGCTGCGCCGGGTCGCGCCTCTTGGTGCAAGAGGGCATCGCCGACCGCTTCCACACCAAGCTGCGCGCCCGGATGGACGGGCTGCGCCTCGGCAATCCGCTCGACAAATGCATCGACGTCGGCGCGGTGGTCGATCCGGTGCAGTTGCAGACCATAGAGCGGATGGTCGCCAGCAACACGGTCGGACAGGTGCACCATGCCGCCTGTACCCTGCCCGAAAACGGCTGCTATTACCCACCGACCCTGATCACCGGGCTTTCGACCAGCGACCCGCTGATGCAGGAGGAGATCTTTGGCCCCGTCCTCGTCTCGACCACCTTCCGCACCCCCGCCGAGGCAGTGGAGCTGGCCAACAACACCCGCTATGGGCTGGCCGCCACGGTCTGGACCGAGAATGTGAATCTGGCGCTCGACATCGCGCCGAAACTGGTGGCGGGCGTGGTCTGGGTGAATGCCACCAACCTGTTTGACGCCGCCGCCGGTTTTGGCGGTGTCCGCGAAAGCGGCTTTGGCCGCGAAGGCGGGTGGGAGGGGCTGACCGCCTATACCCGGCCTAAGGGCAAGCGCAAGGCGCTGGCCCGGATCGAGCCCGCCACCGGTCACGGTACACCGGTTGACCCGATCGACCGCACGGCGAAACTCTATGTCGGGGGTAGGCAGGCGCGGCCCGATGGTGGCTATTCCCGACCCGTCTGGGGCAAATCCGGCCTGTTGGGCCATGTCGGCCTTGCCAACCGCAAGGATGTGCGCAACGCGGTCGAGGCGGCCGCAGGCGCAACTGGGTGGGCAAAGGCCACAGGCCATCTGCGCGCGCAAATCCTCTATTACATCGGCGAAAACCTGTCGGCTCGGGCCGCCGAATTCGCCCATCGGATCGACGCGATGACCGGCAAGCGCGGCGGGGCGCAAGAGGTCGAGGCCAGCATCCAGCGCCTGTTCACTGCCGCCGCCTGGGCCGACAAATATGACGGGCAGGTGCATGGAGTGCCGATCCGGGGCGTGGCGCTGGCGATGAAGGAACCGGTTGGCGTGATCGGCGCGCTTTGCGCGGACGAGGCGCCGCTCTTGGGCCTTGTCTCGGTCATGGCGCCCGCCATCGCGATGGGCAACCGCGTTGTGCTGGCGGCAAGCGAGCCCTATCCGCTGGCGGCCACCGATTTCTACCAGATCCTCGACACTTCGGACGTGCCGGCAGGCGTGATCAACATCCTGACCGGCTGCCATGCGGAGCTGGCCAAACCGCTGGCGTCGCACCTGAACGTGGATGCGGTCTGGTCCTTTTCCTCGACCGACCTGTCGGCCGAGATCGAAAAGGCGGCGGCAGGGAACCTGAAACGGACCTGGGTCAATAACGCAACGTCCCTTGACTGGGGCGTGGACCACAGCAAGCGGTTCCTTCAGGCTGCGACCGAGATCAAGAACATCTGGGTGCCCTACGGAGAATAGGGCATCCCTGTCCAAGGGAGGCTCTACATGGATTTCACCGGCAAGACCGTCGTGGTGATCGGCGGCACCAGCGGCATCAACCGCGGCATAGCGCTAGCCTTTGCCCGGGCCGGCGCGCGGCTGGCCGTGGCCAGTCGCAGTCAGGACAAGGTGGACGACACCGTGACCGAGCTGCGCGCCGCAGGGGCGCAAGAGGCCCTCGGCGCATCCTTCGATGTGCGCGATGCCGAGGCGGTGGCCAAGGGTCTGCAAGGGTTCCGCGATCAACTGGGTGAATTCGATGTGCTGGTTTCGGGCGCGGCGGGCAACTTTCCTGCGCTTACGGCGGACATGTCGATCAACGCCTTCAAGACGGTGATCGACATCGACCTGATGGGCACCGTGCATGTGATGAAGGGCGCCTATCCGCATCTGAAACGCCCCGGCGCCAGCATCATCAACATCTCGGCGCCGCAATCCTGGCTGCCCTACGAGGGGCAGGCGCATGTCTGCGCCGCCAAGGCGGGCGTCGACCAGATCACCCGCACGCTGAGCCTGGAATGGGGGCCCGAGGGGATCCGCGTGAACTCGGTCGTGCCCGGCTTTATCGAGGGAACAGAGGGCGCCAGACGGTTGGCACCAAGCCCCGAGGCGGAGAAGACCTTCAAGGCGGATGTTCCGCTGGGTCGCTGGGGGCAGCCGCAGGATGTGGCAAATGCCTGCCTGTTCCTAGGCTCGGACATGGCCGCCTATATCAGCGGCACGGTGCTGTCGGTCGACGGCGCACTTTATCAGCGTGGCTCGGGCCGGGCGGGTCAGATGATCGGCCAGATGCTGCGCACGATGCCAAAGCGCTGTTGAGCGGGCGCGTCTCCCGCAAGGTAGGCGCCGGAAAACATGTGTTTTCCGGCCCGTTTTCCGAGCCGGAAAACGGCCCCGCCGCGCCCGATGCGCCAGAGGTCAGTTGGTTCCTTCCAGCCCCACGGGCTTGCCCACGACGGTGAAGCTCAATCCCTCTGGGTCGAGGAAACCGGCGGCAAATGCGTTGATCTCTTCCAGCGTCACCGCATTCACCTGGTCGTTGCGGGTGGCGATATAGTCAATCGGCAGACCCTGTATCTGCATCCCGGCCAGGATATTGGCGATCCGTCCATTGCCGTCAAAACGCAGCGGATAAGCACCTGTCAGATACGTCTTGGCATCCTCCAGTTCCTTGGCCGTCACACCATTAACCGCCACATCCCGCCAGACATCGCGTATGACGGACACCGCCTCGGCGATCTTGTCATTGGCCGAGGCCACAGACCCCATATAGACCGAAGCCAACTCTCTGGGCAGCAGATACGAGTATACACCGTAAGTCAGACCACGCTTCTCGCGCACCTCCTGCATCAGTCGGCTCTCAAAACCGCCTCCACCAATAATATGATTCAGGATGTAGGCGGTAAAGAAATCGGGATCGCTACGGTCGATCCCCTGCTGGACGAACAGTGCCACCGACTGCGGTGTATCGAAATCGACCACCCGTACCGGTCCGGGAATAGTCACCTGCGCTCGGTTCGGGATCGGAACCCCTTTTTCCGGCAGGTCGGACAGCAACTGGTCAAGCAGCACACTCAGCTCCTCCGCCGAGATGTCGCCGACCGCGCCGACATAGACCCTATCACGGGCAATCGCGCCTCTGAAGGCCGTTACAATATCGTCCCGCGTCAGCGCCGAGACACTATCGATCGTACCCTTGCCTTCGGTTGCGTAAGGATGCTCACCATAGACAGCTTCGGACATCGACGCGCCTGCGATGCGGTGCGGGTCGGTCTGATCCGAGCGCAGTCCGGACAATACCTGGGCGCGCACCCGGTTTATAGCGTCCGGATCAAATCGGGGCGCATGCAAGGTTGTCCGCAGCAGGTCAATTACCTGATCTCGGTTTTCTGTTAGGAACTGAGTTGAAATGGTGAGCGTATCATCGCTGACGTCGAAGCCGAACGACGCCGCCAGCTCCTCTAGGCGCCGAGCATAGGCGCGCGCGTCCAGATCACCCGCCCCTTCCTCTATCAGGCCGGTCATCAGATAGGTCGCGCCCCGCTTGCTCGGCGCATCTAGAGAGGTACCGCCGCGAAACCAGATCTCGAGTGCGGTGAACGGGATAGAGTGATCCTCGACCAGCCAGGCGTTATGACCCTGAGGTGACGTCACCTCCTGGATCTTGACTTCGGCCCAGGCCGGCAATGCCAAGACCAGCACCGTCAATGCTGCAACAAACGCCCTCATTGGGTCACCTCCTCGACATTGGTCAACCAACCCGTCACCGATGCCTCGGGCCGCAGCACCGCGCGCGCGGCGGCGATGATGTCGTCACCAGTCACGGCCTGCAAAACATCGGGCCAGGCCTGCACATCGGCGATGGTCAGGCCGCTGGCCAGCGCCGCGCCATAGCGATTTCCGATCCCGTCGACATTGTCGCGCTCATAGATCAAAGCCGCGCGCAACTGCATCTTGATCCGTTCGAGGTCATCGGCATCTACCCCTTCTGAGATAAAATCCACCAATACCTTGTCCATAGCCGCTTCGGCCTGTGTCAGGGACACGCCCTGTGCCGGCACCACGATCATGTCAAATGTCGTGTCGTCCAGTGACAACCCATTATAGAACGCACCAGTATAGATCGCCGTCTGACTGTCGAATTGAAGTTTTTCGTTCATGTAGGACGTGGTGCCCCCGCCCAGCAGTTCGGCCAACAGATAAAGTGCGGCGGCCGTCTCCTGAGCGCCAGCATCACGCTCGGGCGCGAGATAAGACCGGTGAACATAGGGTTGCGCCACCCGCGCATCTTTGAACGTCAAGCGCCGCGCGGCGGTTTGCGGCGGTTCCTGGCTGCGGAACCTCTCGGGCAGGTCCGGGTTAGCTGGGATCACGCCGTAGTAGGTCTCGGCCAGGGTGCGCACCGCCTCGGGCTCTACATCGCCGGTCACGATCAAGATGGCGTTGTTGGGCGCGTAATAGGTGCGGTAGAAGGACAGCGCATCCTGCATGTCCAACGTTTCCATCTCGTGTTTCCAGCCGATCACCGGGACACCATAGCGGTGGTTGAGGAACTGGGCCGCGTCCATCTGTTCGCCGAACAAGGCGCGCGGGTTGTTCTCGGTGCGCTGGTTGCGTTCCTCCAGGATCACATCGCGCTCGGTCTCGATATCGCGTTCGGTCAGGCGGATGTTGCGCATCCGATCCGACTCCATCCGCATCATCAGTTCCAGTCGATCGGACGCCACCCGCTGGAAATAGGCGGTATAGTCATAAGAGGTGAAGGCGTTGTCGGTGCCGCCATTGGCCGCCACGGTGGCCGAGAGTTCACCCGCCTCCATCGTTTCGGTCGCCTTGAACAGCAGGTGTTCGAGGAAATGTGCCACCCCAGAGGAACCGACCGGCTCGTCCGCCGATCCGGCCCGGTACCAGACCATCTGCTGTACCACGGGGGCGCGGTGATCTTCGATCACGACGACATCCATACCGTTTTGCAGGGTAAAGGTGGTGACCGCCTCTTGTCCCTCGGGCGCCGCCCAGAGCGGCGCAGCCGAGACAAGAGCGGCAACAAGAGCAAAAGCCCGGACCATGCGCATCCTCCGTATCGCTAGCCGACAACCTACGGCAGGCCCGGCAAGGTTCAAGACGCGCTGACGTAAAATTAAGGATTATTCACTTTCCGGCGGCGCCGAGGGCGTCGCGGCCCCGGCCCGACGGAAGCGCTCGTTCTGGTTGAACGGGTTGATCGCTTCCTTGCGATAGGCCTGCTCATAGCGATCGACCGGGAACAGCCGGATACGGGTCCAGCGCCCCTGACGCTTGCGGAATTCGGCGTCTTCGGTGGCCAGCGCGGTGCGCGTATTGGCGGGGACGCCATAGCGGCTGGAGGCACTGACCAGCGCCTGATCCGAGGCAGGAATGCCGCCACCCGGTTGCAGCGCGGTCTCCTTGCCGCCCAGCGCCACCACCGCATCGGCGGCGGGCGTCGGATCGGTCAGGTTGGCGCCACCCGGTGTCGGCGCGGGCAACACGTTGAAATCCTTGGGCTGGGTCAAGGGCTTCACCGGCATGATGGCGAACTCGTCGGGTCCGGTCCCCTGCGAACGGATATCGCGCAGCCCCTTGCTGGAGCAGCCCGATACCGCCAGGGCGGTCGCGATCACGATCAAAGCCAGCGGCGCGCGCATGGTCATCTCCTGCCTGTTTCGTCGGGTTTTATCGCATATCCGCGCGCCCGTCACGAGGGCTTTTTGCCATCCATCAGGATCAGCGCCGCCGCACCGGCAAAGATAAAGATATCGGCCACGTTGAACACATAGGGGTTGTCGATACCACAGCAGGACATGTTGAGGAAATCGAGGACATAGCCATAGATCAGCCGGTCGATCACGTTTCCGAGCGCACCGCCGATCAGCAACCCGCCTCCGATCAGCATCCACCGCGACGGGCGTCCCCGCGACAACCAGAACAGTACGACCGCACAGATCGCCAGCGACAGGCCAATCAGTATCCAGCGCGCGGCATCGCCCTCACCCTGGAACAGGCCAAAGTTGATGCCGCGATTCTCGCCATAGCGAAATGTCAGGAACGGCGGCAGCACCTCGATGCTGCCGCGATGGGCCACGTCCATCACGTGCACGACCAGGTATTTGCTGATCTGGTCGATCAGAAAGGCCCAGAAGGCGGACCAGAAGAGGAGCCGGGCGCGCATCAGTGCCGGAAATGGCGCATGCCGGTGAAGACCATGGCCAGACCCGCCTCGTCCGCGGCCTTGATCACCTCGTCGTCGCGCATCGAGCCGCCGGGCTGGATCACGCAAGCGCCCCCTGCCGCAGCCGCCTCAAGCAAACCGTCGGGGAACGGGAAAAACGCGTCCGAGGCCACGGCGCAGCCCTTGGCCGGGCTTTCGGGCAGGCCCAGTTCGGTCGCCATGCGCTGCGCCTTGGCGGCAGCGACATTGGCACTGTCGAGACGGCTCATCTGACCCGCGCCGACACCCACGGTGGCGCCGTCCTTGACATAGACGATGGCGTTCGACTTGACATGCTTGCCGACCTTCCAGGCAAACAGCAGATCGGCCATCTGCGCATCAGACGGGGCCTTCCTGGTCACCACCTTGAGGTCGGCGAGATCGACATGGCCCACATCCTTGTCCTGCACCAGCATGCCGCCGGCCACCTGTTTCATCGCCACGATGGGCTGGCGCGGATCGGGCAGACCGTCGGTCAGCAGCAGGCGCAGGTTCTTCTTGGCGGCAAAGATCGCGATCGCCTCTTCGCTGGCACCAGGAGCAATCACCACCTCGGTAAAGATCTCGACGATCTTGCCCGCGGTCTCGGCATCCAGCGGCTGGTTCAGCGCCACGATCCCGCCAAAGGCGCTGGTGCGGTCGCAGTCGAACGCTTTCTGATAGGCCTCGGACAGGGTCGCGCCCAGCGCCACACCGCAGGGGTTGGCGTGTTTGATGATCGCACAGGCCGGGCCGTTTTCGGGCGCGAATTCGGCCACCAGCTCAAACGCGGCATCGGTATCGTTGATGTTGTTGTAGCTCAGCTCCTTACCTTGCAACTGCCGCGCGGTGGCCACGCCCGGACGGTTCGAACCATCGATATAGAACGCCGCCTGCTGGTGGCTGTTCTCGCCATAACGCAGGGTCTGTTTCAGCTCACCGGCAAAGGCGCGGCGGCGGGGGGCCTCCAGTGCCAGTTGACCGGCCATCCAGTTGCTGACGGCGGCGTCATAGGCGGCGGTGCGGGCATAGGCCGTTTGAGCCAACCGCTGGCGGAAGGCATAGGAAGTCTGGCCGTCATTGGCCGCCATCTCGGCCAGCAATGCGTCATAATCCGCGACATCCACCACCACGTTGACAAAGGCGTGGTTCTTGGACGCCGCTCGGATCATCGCCGGGCCGCCAATGTCGATATTCTCGATACAGTCGTCATAGGCGGCACCCTTGGCCACGGTCGCCTCGAACGGATAGAGGTTGACGACCAGCAGGTCGATGCCCGCGATACCGTGCTGCTCCATCGCCGCTACGTGCTCGGCATTGTCGCGCAGCGCCAGCAGGCCGCCATGCACCATCGGGTGCAAGGTCTTGACCCGGCCATCCATCATCTCGGGGAAACCGGTCACCTCGGCCACGTCGCGCACCGTCAGACCCGCATCGCGCAGCGCCTTGGCGGTGCCGCCCGTCGACAACAGCTCGACCCCGCGCGCGGCGAGGGCCTGGCCCAGCTCGATCAGTCCGGTCTTGTCGGAAACGGAAAGAAGCGCGCGGCGCACGGGGGAAAGGTCGGTCATTTGCTCGGGGTCCTTATGCGGATCAGTCGAATTCGGGTTCGTCCCGGTTCAGGTCGCGAATGGCAATCGCGGTGTCCTGCGCCTTGCTCAGCGTCCACCGGATGCGGGTCGCATACTCCATTGCGCGCCCGGATAGAACGATCTGTTTTGTCGCGCGCGGCTTCAGGCGGGTCTTTTCAAGATAAACGCTTGGCTCCAATGACAATTTATATTTGCCATCATGGCGGAAAACCCAGATCTCGCCGCTTTTGAGGGCCATCGACACCGCCGCGCCGCCCAGATCGACCGCCGCGTCCACCTCAGGGTGCAGATGCAGGCGCAGGTCGAATCCGACCCCTGCCAGCACCGAAGCATCCATCGCCTTGTCAAACCGGCGCTTGGCGCCATCGTCCATCGCCAGCAGCATGTCCTCGCCTGCCAGTCCGCGCCCGTCATGGCTCAACTCCAGCGTTCGGGCATGGGTCAGGCCGAACACCTTGGCATAACCATCGTGACCGCCCTGAAAGCGGATGCCATCCGTCATCTCCGAGATCTCGACCGGCACTTGTGTCGGGCCTTCGATAAGTGCCTCCAGCCCGGTGCCGCGCTCGGGGTCGGCCAGGCGCGCGCTCGAGAACCCGTCGAGGCAGAGGGTGGAATGGGACGGCGTGGCCCGTCCGGCCCGGCGCCATTCCACCCCGAAACTGATGCCCGAGCCGCAATTGACGATCAGCGGGCGGCGCCCCGAGGTCAGCTCGAACGCCAGGGTCGAGGCATGCGCGTTATAGGAGGCGGCGCCGCGCGGCGGCACGCTGGCATCGACGATGACACTGGTACGCCCACCCGACAGGCGCGCATAGCCCATCGACAGCCCCTCGGCATGGACCGGCTTCACGCCGCTGGCCGCCAGTGCGTGATCCAACCGCCCTTCAAGCCCGCGCCCGCCGCCGTGAAAACGACCCAGTTGCCCATCCGCGTGGCGCAGGGCGCGCAAGGTCGGTGCGATCCGCTCGATTGCCTCGGTCTGCGCATGCGGCGCGCCGCGCCCCGCCTCGTGCAGCGCTGCGGTGGCCCAGTTGAGCAGGGTAAACACCTCCAGCAACTCCTCGGGGTTGCGGGTGGGCAGCCCACCTTCCTTGTCGATCTGGTTGTTGCAATCGCGCGCCAGCGCCCGCACCGCCGGGTCGGCCAGTTCCTCCAACCCTTCCAGCGCCAGACCGGCATAGATGACCCCTGTCAGCGCCTCGAACCGGCCCAGACCCGGCTTGGCGCCGGGCCAGCGTTTCGACAGGAACCAGGTCTGCTGTCCCAGCGAGCGAAAGAAAGCATGGCTTTGCTCGGGCTCGACGCCGCGCAGCAGGAACGGAGCGTGGTTGATCCAGCGGATGACGCGGCGCCCGGTCAGCTCGGGTGTCCAGCCCGAACCGCGCCCGCGCCCATGCGCCTCGATCCAGCCCCACAGCCAGCGCTGCGCCTTTTCGCGCGCACGCACGTCGCCCACGGCGGCCAGATCGTCGAGCCAGGCAAAGCCCTGCCGTTCGTCGTCAAAGGCCCCATTGGGCGCCTCGACCTCCCACAGGCCGCTGCTTTGGGATTCGACCAGATAGCCGGCAAACAGCAGATTGCCCGCCACCAGCTGTCGCCCGCGCGCATATGAACCGATGGTGCGCGGTTCGGGCTGCGAGACAAAGGCGCGCACCGATTTGTGCCGCTGGCTGAGACGCGCGTAAAGACGGTTCTGGAACCGCGCCCATCTGCTGACCATGTTATGCGAACCGGACATACGCTCTGCCTCTCACGCTCTTTGGCGTTTGTGGCGGAGGATAGCGGCACCGGCGCCGCAAGTCACCGGTTATTCCGGACCGTCGGCCGCCTTGCGCAGAACCGCCATGTAGAACCCGTCCATACCGCCCCTTTCGGACCAATAATCGGGGCGCAGGCGCAGACCGCCCTCTTCGGTGATCCAGGCGGGGTCGATGCCCGGCAGGTCCAGCGCGGCGCGGTCAACGGTCATATCGGGATAAAGCGTCAGTGCCTCTTCAACCTGCACCTCGCCCTCGTCCGGCAACAGCGAGCAGGTACAGAACACCATGCGCCCGCCGGGTTTGACCAGGGTCCAGGCATGGGCGATCATCTGCGCCTGCAACTCGATCAGCGCGCCGAATTCGGAACCGTCCTTGGCCAGCGGCAGATCGGGGTGACGGCGGATGGTGCCGGTGGCCGAACAGGGCGCATCTAGCAGCACCGCATCATATTGACCGCCCTGTTCCAACGCATCACCCACCACCGTTTCGGCACTCAGGCCAGTGCGGGCAAGGTTTTCGCGCACGCGGGCCATCCGCCCTTCGGAGATATCGAGAGCGGTGACCCGCCCCCCCGCGGCGGCCAGTTGCATCGTCTTGCCCCCCGGCGCGGCACACAGGTCCAGCACGGTCTCGCCCGGTTGCGGATCGAGCAGCCGCACCGGCAGCGCGGCGGCGGCATCTTGCACCCACCAGTCTCCGGCGGCAAAGCCCGGCAGGGCCGAGACCTGCCCCGCATCATGCAAACGGACCGACCCTGTAGGCAGCACCTCTCCGCCTGGCGCGGATGCTCCGGGTTTCAACGTCAGGTCAAGTGGAGCGCCCGCGAAATGCGCCGCCTCCATCGCCGCGACGGCAGGTGCGCCCCAGGCCTGAACCAGCGGATCGCGCAACCAGCGCGGCAGGCGCGGCACCCGGAGCCGCGCCCAGTTAGCTGGCGCATCAGCGGCCACCTTGCGCAGTACCGCGTTGACGAGCCCCTTGAGCCGCCCGTGCCGGCGCGAGCGGCCGACAATCTCGACCATGGAATGCACCACACCATGGGCGGCTTCGCCATGGGCCAGCTCGACCGTCCCCAATCGCAGCGCATTGCGCACGCTCAGCGGCGGCGCCTTTTGCAGATGCGGTTTCAGCAGCCGGTCGGCACGTTCCAACCCACGCAAGGTGTCAAGCGTCAGCCGCTGGGCGCGGGCGCGTTCCTCGGGCGGCAACCGGTCCAGCGCCCCGGCGCCGAGGCATTCGGACAACAGCCGCCCCTCGCCCAAAATCTGGTCGAGCAGATAGATCGCGCTCTGTCGCGCCTGGGTCGCGCTGTCCGCCATGGGGTGCCTCGTCCGGTTGTGACCATCCGCCCGCATTGCCAAGGGCGGACGCGGGCGTGTATCAGGATACCAGACCGAAAGGAACAGCAAAGCCATGAGCGAGCCGCGCACAGACCTGCCCCCCGCCGCCCAACGCGCCCTTGCCGAGGCCGAGGAACGCCGCCGCAAGGCCGAGGCCGAGGCCAAGCCGCTGCCCAAGGAGCTGGGAGGGCGCGACGGACCGGACCCGGCCCGTTACGGCGACTGGGAGAAGAAGGGCATCGCCATCGACTTCTGACCAGCGCGTTCCGGGTTGCAACCCGGCGACCCAGACCGCACTCTCTGACGCAAGGCAAGATTGGCCCAAAGGGCGACAGAGAGTTTCCATGACCTCCAGACCTCCGATGCAAACCGTCTCGACCGGCCTCGTCGTGGCTATCGTCGGTTTTTTCAGTTCGTTTCCGATCGTCTTGCAGGGTCTGGCAGGGGTTGGCGCGGATACTGCGCAAGCGGCCTCGGGTCTGATGTTCGCGGCGCTCTCGATGGGCCTCACCGGGATAGTGTTGAGCCTTTGGACCAAGTCGCCCGTCTCGGTCGCGTGGTCCACGCCGGGCGCCGCGTTGCTGGCGGTGTCGGCGATGCCCGAGGATGGGTTCGGCGGAGCTGTGGCCGGGTTCATATTGGCGGGCGCATTGACCGTGATCGCGGCCTGGTGGCGCCCGCTCAGCCGGTTGACCGCCGCAATCCCCGGTCCGATCGCCCAGGCGATGCTGGCGGGGGTGCTGTTCTCGCTTTGCCTGCGCCCGTTTCAGGCATTGGCAGAGATACCTTTTCTCGCCCTGCCGATCCTGCTGACCTGGTTCATCATCAGCCAGATCAGCCGCCCCTTTGCAGTGCCCGCCGCTGTGGTCGCCGGGGCGCTGGTCGTCACCGTCAACGCGGGCTTTGACATTCCGGCGCCAGAAACGCTGATTGCCGCGCCGGTCTGGGTCACCCCGGTCTTTTCGCTGGAGGCGCTGACCAATATCGCGCTGCCGCTTTTCATCGTCACCATGGCGACCCAGAACGTGCCCGGCCTGGCGGTGCTGCGCGCCTATGGCTATCAGCCGCGCCCGGCGCCTCTGGTAACCGGGGTCGGTCTCGCCAGCGTGCTGTCGGCGCCCTTCGGGTCTCCGGCCACCTGTCTGGCAGCAATCACCGCCGCCATGTGCGCCAACGAAGAGAGCCACCCGGACCCGACCGAGCGCTATTGGTCGGCTGTCATGGGCGGGCTGTTCTATTGCGTGCTGGGCCTCTTTGCCGGGGTCATCGCCGGATTTGCGGCACTGGCCCCTGCGCTGGTTCTGGGAACCGTTGCGGGCGTGGCGCTGCTGGGTGTCTTTGCCGGCTCGACGCTGGCGGCGCTGGAAGAGCCCGATTATCGGCAGGCCGCCGCCGCCACCTTTCTGATCACCGCGTCGGGCATCACCATCCTAGGGCTCAACGCCGCCGTCTGGGGCTTGGTGATCGGCGGTTTGATGCAGGCGATATCGGACCGGTTGCGGCGCATGCGTGTCTAGCCGCCCTCTCCGCTCAGAACAGCAAGAAGCCCCTCGACCAGGGCGCGCTGACGCCGCGCGGTCAGGCGATCGCTGGGCCAGGTCAGCCAATACCCGTCACGCGTCGGTAGCCGAGGCGCGTCCAGCAGGCATAGTCGGCCTGCACCCAGCGCCGCGCGCGCCAGAGGTAGCGAGCCCAAAGCCACCCCGATCCCCTGTTCGGCGGCCGCCAGCGCATGTCCCATGGAATCGACGCTCAACCGCGCCTGTGCCTCGGGCATGGCTCCGGTCAGGCGCGCCCAGTCGCGCCAGCCGGGCCGCTCTCCGCGCAGGTCGATGATACCCGCATCCCAGCCCTGCCCCGGCGCCGCCATCGGCGCCAGTATCTCGGGCGCGATCAGCAGCGCCTCGCGCCCGGGCCAGGCACCACGTCCGAACCGGATTTGCAACCAGGTCCGTTCTTCGTCCAGACCGGCGCGGCGGGCGGCGGAATCACTCATCAACCGCACTCCGGGATGCGCCGTCAGAAATGCCGCCGCGCGCGGCAACACCAGCGCCTCGATATGCGAGGCAAGGCCCGCCACCCGCAACTCGGTCGGCGCGGTGCCGAACAGGTCCTCGGTGCTGCGGGCCAGCGCCGACAGGCTTTCCTGTACCAGCGGCAGATAGCTTTCGCCCTCAACCGTCAGTGTCACGCCCCGCGGTCCGCGCACAAACAGCGCCCGGCCCAGCCAGGCCTCGAGATTGCCGATCCGCTGGCTGACCGCCGCCTGGGTCAACCCAAATTCCCGCGCCGCCGCCGAGAACCCGCCCAGCCTGCCGGCAGCTTCGAATACCCGCAACCAGTCGAGCGGTGGCAAGCCGATGCGTGTTTTTCCCATAGATATTTCTAACCCTAAGCCAAAAGAAGGGATAACTATCTTGATGCCATTTGGCGCGCTATCTCTCAAGCCAGCAAATATGCGACAAAGGAGAGGCCTCATGCTGCGCCAGGTCACCCATACCGACCGGATCGTCACCCTTGATTATGCCAATGGCGCCACCGCACGGTTTCACGCCGTCTGGCTGCGCGACAACGCACTGGACCCAACGACCCGCGCGCCCGGCAATGGCCAGCGCCTGATCACCATCGGCGACATCCCCGCCGGTCTGAGTATCGGCGCGGCCGCGCTTGCTGGGGACGCGCTGTCGGTCACCTTCTTGCCCGAGAACAAGACCGTCACATTTCCGGCGGATTGGCTGGCCGCCCATGCCTATGACCGGGATCACGACCACCCGATCGGATGGACCGCTCCCGGCATCACCACCTGGGAGAGCGCTATCGCCGCGCCCGGCGGCGACTGGACCGCCGTGCACACCAATCCAGCGGCCAAGCGCGACTGGCTGGCGGCAGTGGCCGAATTCGGCTTTGCCCGGCTGACCGGCGGCCCCGCCGAACCCGGCGCGCTGCTCAAGGTGGCCGATCTCTTCGGTTATGTGCGCGAGACCAATTATGGCCGCTATTTCGAGGTGCGGACCGAGGTGAACCCCACCAACCTCGCCTATACCGGGCTGGGCCTTCAGGCTCATACCGACAACCCCTATCGCGACCCGGTGCCGACGCTGCAAATCCTCTACTGCCTGGAGAACAGCGCCGAGGGCGGCGACAGTATCGTGGTTGACGGCTTTCGCGCGGCCGAACGGTTGCGGGATGCAAACCCCGAGGGGTTCGCGCTGCTTGCAGGTTATCCGGCCCGGTTCGAATACCGGGGTTCGGACGGGGTCTGCCTGCGGGCGCGCCGTCCGATGATCGAACTGTCCCCCGACGGTCAACTGGTGGCGATCCGGTTCAACAACCGCTCCTCTGCCCCCTTCGTGGATATCCCCTTTGACAAGATGGAGGCCTATTACGCCGCCTATCGTCAATTGGCCGAGTTCATCGACGACCCGGCGATGGGGGTCGCATTCAAGCTGGAACCGGGCGAGAGCTTCATCGTCGACAACACCCGTGTCCTGCATGCGCGCACCGGCTATTCGGGCGCCGGGTCGCGCTGGTTGCAAGGGTGTTACGCCGACAAGGACGGGCTCCTCTCGACCCTCGCCGCAATGGAGGCCACCGCGCCGGAGGCCGCGGAATGAACCCTGATTTCACAACTCTCAACCGCGACAACATCGTCGCGTTCCTTGGTGATATCTTCGCCCGCCGCGGCGGCGAGGAATATCTGGGAGAGCCGGTGACCATGGCCCAGCACATGCTGCAAGGCGCCACCATCGCCGAACAGAACGGCCTGCCCGAGGAGATCATCGTCGGCGCGCTCTTGCATGATATCGGGCATTTCACATCGGAATTCGGCACCTATCATCCCGACGACACCGAGGACCGCCATCACGAGGATGCGGGCGAGGCGGTGCTGGCACCATTCTTCCCCCCGGTGATCACCGATTGCGTGAAGTACCATGTGGCCGCGAAACGCTATCTCTGCGCCACCAGGCCCGCGTATTTCGCGCGCCTGTCGCCCGCCTCGGTCCATACGCTGGAGTTGCAGGGCGGGCCGATGACTGCCGAAGAGGTGGCCGAGTTCGAAAGGAACCCGAACATCGAAGCAATCATTCAGGTCCGCTATCTGGACGAGGCCGGCAAGCGAGCCGATATGGAAACCCCCGATTTCGACCATTTCGCGCCGATGGTTCAGCGTATGGTCGACCGGCATCTGCCGGGATCATAGGGCGGAGCTGGGGGCCAGCCCCCAGACCCCCGGAGTATTTCCGACCAGAAAGAAGCAAAAACGCTCCTGCTTCTTTCTGGTTTGCAAATACTCCCGCCGGAGGCTCCCGCCCGCACGGCAAAGACCCGCGCGGGCGAAGGCATGTTGTGCTGCGGTCTACTCTGCGGCCCAGCCGCCGACCGCCTTGACCTCAAGGAAGTCTTCCAACCCCCAGACGCCACCCTCGCGCCCGTTGCCGGATTGTTTCATGCCGCCAAAGGGCGAGCCGGCAGAGCGGGATTGGCCATTCATCTCGACCATGCCCGAACGCAGCGCGCGCGCCATGCGGTTTGCGCGGGCGGCGTCCTGCGTCTGGACATAGTTGGTCAACCCATAGGGCGTGTCATTGGCGATCTCGATCGCCTCTTCCTCGGTATCGAAGGGGATCATGGTCAGAACCGGGCCAAAGATCTCCTCTCGTGCGATGGTCATCTGGTTATTGGCATCGGCGAACACGGTGGGGCGCACGTAATAGCCCTTGTTCAGCCCCTCGGGCCGACCGGTACCGCCCGCGACCAGGCGGGCGCCTTCGTCGATGCCCTTCTGGATCAGGTCCTGGATCTTGGACCATTGCAACTCGTTCACCACCGGGCCGATATGGCGGCCTTCGTCCAGCGCGTTGCCCACGGTGACCTTGCTGGCCACTTCGGCGGCAGTTTCGACCGCCTGGTCGTAGATCGGGCGTTGCACCAGCATGCGGCTGGGCGCGTTACAGCTCTGGCCGGTATTGTTCATCATGTGCAGCACGCCGCGCTTGACCGCCTTGTCATCGGCATCGGCAAAGATCACGTTGGCGCCCTTGCCGCCCAGTTCCAGATGCACTTTCTTGAGCGTATCGGCTGCCGCCTTGGAAATCGCGGTGCCCGCGCGCGTCGAGCCGGTGAAGCTGACCATGTCGATATCGGGATGCGACGAAAGCTGCGAGCCGACACCCACGCCATCGCCGTTCACGAGGTTGAACACACCCGGCGGGAAACCGGCCTCGTCCATCATCTCGGCAAAGATCATCGCGTTGAGCGGGCTTTGCTCGGAGGGTTTCAGAACCATGGTGCAGCCCGCGATGGCGGCGGCGCCGACCTTGAGCGTGACCTGGTTCATCGGCCAGTTCCAGGGCGTGATCAGCGCCGCGACGCCCACCGCCTCGTAGATGATACGGTCATTGGGAGCATGATCGCCCAACGGGCGCTCGAACTGAAACGCCTTGGCGGCACGGATGAAGTTCTTCAGGTGCCACGTGCCCGCGCCCACCTGCTGGCTGCGCGACATGTCGATGGGCGCGCCCATTTCCAGCGACATCGCCTGCGCCAGATCCTCGCCACGGGACTGGTAGATCTCGATCAGCTTTTCAACCAGGGCGATCCGCTTGGCGACGGGGGTTGCCATCCATCCCGGCAGCGCCGCCTTGGCGGCGGCGACGGCGGCATTGGTATCGGCCTCGGAGCCGAGGGAGATGACGGCACAGGGCTCTTCGGTCGACGGGTTGATGACCTGGAAATCATTGCTGACGGCAGGCGCAACCCAGGCGCCGTTGATGTAGAAATCACGCTTTTCGATCATGTCTGCCTCTCCTGATCAGACGGTTTTCGACCGGGCGGTCGGGAATCGGGGTCACTGTGTCACCCAAGACAGCGCGCGGCAAGGGGTGGTCGCAAAATTTGATCAAATTTTGCCGTCCCGCAGATTTCTTGTGGCGGCACCTTGTCGCGGGTGGTGTATCCGGGCGGACCAATCGCTAGATTGGGCGCGACTGACTCGCACTCACAGCAAAGGAGATCCCCCATGGGTTTGCGCATCAACGATATCGTTCCCAATTTCGAGGCCGATACCGACAAGGGGCGCATCGCGTTCCATGACTGGATCGGCGACAGCTGGGCCATCCTGTTCTCGCATCCCAAGGATTTTACCCCGGTCTGCACCACCGAATTCGGCGCCGTGGCGCAACTGGCTGATGAATGGGCCAAGCGCAACACCAAGGTGATCGGCGTTTCGGTCGACGGGGTCGAGGATCACAAGAAGTGGAAGGGTGATATCGAGAGCTTTGCCGGCGCCACCGCCGGCTTTCCGATCATCGCCGACGAAGGTCTGGCGGTCTCCAAGGCCTTTGACATGCTGCCCGCCGACGCCTATCTGCCCGATGGCCGCACCCCCGCCGACAGCGCCACGGTGCGCTCGGTCTTCATCATCAGCCCCGACAAGAAGCTGCAACTGTCGATGACTTACCCGATGTCGGTCGGGCGCAACTTTGCCGAGGTGCTGCGCGCGCTTGACGGGCTTCAGCGCACCTATCAGCAGCCGCTGGCCACCCCCGCCAACTGGGAAACCGGGCAGGACGTGATCGTCGCGCTGGCGCTGGACAATGCCGCTGCCGAAGAAAAATACGGTGCGCTGGACATCAAACTGCCTTATCTGCGGTTTGCAAAGAACCCGGGCTAAGCCCATCGCGGGCGCGGGGCGACCCGCGCCCGTCAACGATAGAAAGACCTTTGCCATGGCCTCTTTGAAACGCTGGCTCGACCTGCGCCGCAACCCCTGGAAGGCCGAGCATTATGCCGGGCTCAAGGCCTGGCGCGCCGACAATGCGCTGAAGACGCGGTTTCACACATATGACGATCTTGCCTCCGAAGCGGTGGTTCTGGATGTCGGCGGGTTCGAGGGTGGCTGGGCCGATCTGATCCTGTCCGTTCAGCCCAAGGCGCGGGTACATGTGTTCGAACCTCACCCCCGATTTGCCGATACGCTGAGGGCGAAGTACGCCGACCGGCCGAATGTATCGGTTCATGATTTTGCCATGGGCGGGGCCGAGGGCACCCTGACGCTCAGCGACGATGGCGATGCCTCCTCGGCCTTTGGCTGTCAGGGTGGCGCGCTCACGGCGCCGGTGCGTCCTGTCGGCGCAGTCTTTGCCGAGCTGGGGCTGGACCGGGTCGATCTGATGAAGGTCAATATCGAAGGCGGAGAATACGATCTGCTGCCCGCCCTGCTGGAGAGCGGGCTGATGCCCCGCATCGCGCGGCTTCAGGTGCAGTTTCACCTGTTCGAACCGGCGCAGATCGACGCCCGCGCGGCGATCTGCGCGCGGCTGGAGGAAACCCATGACTGCGCCTGGTGCTATCCGTTCATCTGGGAGGAATGGCGCCTGCGCTAAGGCGCCTTTAGCCGCGTGACAGCCGCCGCACCGCCGCACGATAGCGTGCGCGATACCATTCGCGGGTCAGCCGCTCGGTCAGGCTCTTTTTCGCACCGATGGTGCTGCCGCCGATGGCCCCGGTCCGGTCGCGCAGGCCCGACGGGCTGATCACCCCCAGTCGCAACCCGGTATGCCAGTGCATCTGCAGGAACGTGTCGACCGGCCGGTCAAACGGTTCGGTCAGGGCCAGCAGCCGTTCCGCCGCCCAGCGCGCTACCAGCTGGCCCGAGGTGCGCAGCGGTGTCAGATCGGGCTGCATCAGCACTGCCTGCCCTTGCTGATCTATCGCGGGCGCGGTCACCGGACGGGTTTGAAACTGGATATAGCCCATCTGCGCCACATGGCGCTGCGCCAGCGCCAGCGCATCAGCAAAGCCTGCCTCCAACGCCATGTCATCCTCGATGATCAGTGCAGCCTCTGCTTCGCTCTCGACCAACCGGGCCCAGGCGGCACGATGGCTGAGGAAACAGCCGATCTCGCCCGGGCGCAGATCAAAGGGATAGGCGGGTTTCAACAGCCCCGGTCGAAAGGCCCGGTCCCGCGCCTCCGGTGCCAGTGCCGCACCATCGACCGCAGGCAGAAGCACGGCATAGGGCAGCTCCGCCACCAGCGCCTCGGCCTGCGCGCGCCGGTCCTTGGCGCGTTCCAGATGAATGACGAAACCGATCGGATCCATGCCGGACCTCCCTGTCGCCGCCTGTCCAACGCGCGGCCCGAATGGAAAAGGCCCAGACAGCATGTCCGGGCCTTTCCGTCTGTGCAAGACCAGAGGCTTATTCCGCCTCAGAGGCCTCTTTCTTTTCCGGCACGATCTCTTCGCCGGTTTCCTGATCGACAACCTTCATCGACAGGCGCACCTTGCCGCGATCGTCAAAGCCCAAGAGCTTGACCTTCACTTCCTGGCCTTCCTTCAGAACGTCCGAGGGATGGTTCAGGCGGCGGTTTTCGATCTGGGACACGTGCACCAGGCCGTCGCGCTTGCCAAAGAAGTTCACGAAGGCGCCGAAATCGACGATCTTCACGACTTTCCCGGTATAGATCTGACCCTCTTCGGGCTCGGCCACGATGGACCAGATCATGTCATAGGCTTTCTTGATCGAGTCGCCGTTGGGCGAAGCGATCTTGATGATGCCATCGTCGTTGATATCGACCTTGGCGCCCGACACTTCGACGATCTCGCGGATCACCTTGCCGCCCGAACCGATCACTTCGCGGATCTTGTCGGTGGGGATCTGCATGGTCTCGATGCGCGGTGCGTGGACCGAGAAGTCGGCAGCGCCCGACAGCGCCTTGTTCATCTCGCCCAGGATGTGCATCCGCCCATCCTTGGCTTGCGACAGGGCTTTCTCCATGATCTCAGGCGTGATGCCCGCAACCTTGATGTCCATCTGCAGCGAGGTGATGCCGTTTTCGGTACCCGCCACCTTGAAGTCCATGTCGCCCAAGTGGTCTTCGTCACCCAGGATGTCGGTCAGAACCGCATAAGATCCATCGTCTTCCAGGATCAGGCCCATGGCCACACCGGCAACGGCGGATTTCAGCGGCACGCCCGCATCCATCATCGACAGCGACCCGCCGCAGACCGATGCCATCGAGGACGAGCCGTTGGACTCGGTGATCTCGGACACCACGCGGATGGTATAGGGGAAGTCGGTCGGCGCCGGCAGCACCGCCTGAAGCGCACGCCAGGCCAGTTTGCCATGACCGATCTCACGACGGCCGGGCGAACCCACGCGGCCAACCTCGCCCACCGAGTAGGGGGGGAAGTTGTAATGCAGCAGGAAGTTCGATTTGAAATTGCCGTGCAGCGCGTCGATGAACTGTTCATCGTCGCCGGTGCCCAGCGTGGTCACGACCAGACCCTGGGTCTCGCCCCGGGTAAACAGGGCAGACCCGTGGGTCCGCGGCAGCAGGCCGGTTTCGGCCACGATCGGGCGCACGGTGGTGGTGTCACGGCCGTCGATCCGCTTGCCACCCTTGACCACGTCGCCGCGCAGAATGCCGGCTTCGAGTTTCTTCAGGGCCGAGCCGAGATTGCCGTCTGCCAGCTGTTCCTCGGTCAGAGCGGCCTTGATGGCCTCACGCGCTGCGGCTACGGCTGCGGTGCGCTCCTGTTTGTCGGTGATCGCGAAAGCGGCGCGCATCTGCTCTTCACCAGCGGCTTTGACGGCGGCGTAGAGGTCTGAGTAATCCGGCGGGGTAAAGTCGAACGGTTCCTTGGCGCACTGTTCGGCAAAGCCGATGATCAGGTCCACGACCGGCTGGATCTGCTCATGCGCAAAGGTCACGGCGCCCAGCATCTCGGCCTCGGTCAGCTCATAGGCCTCGGATTCCACCATCATCACGGCGTCCTTGGTCCCGGCAACAACCAGGTCCAGACGCTGTTCGGGGTTCAGGCGCAGGTCCTGCATGTCGTCGACCGTCGGGTTCAGGACATATTCGCCATCGACATAGCCGACGCGGCAGCCTGCGATCGGGCCCATGAACGGCACGCCCGAGATGGTGAGCGCGGCCGAAGCGGCGATCATCGCAACGATATCGGGATCGTTGACGAGATCGTGGCTCAGCACGGTGCACATCACCAGCACTTCGTTCTTGAAGCCCGGCACGAACAGCGGGCGGATCGGCCGGTCGATCAGGCGCGCGGTCAGCGTTTCCTTTTCGGTCGGGCGCGCCTCGCGCTTGAAGAAACCGCCCGGCACCTTGCCCGCGGCATAGTATTTTTCCTGATAATGGACCGTCAGGGGAAAGAAGTCCTGACCCGGTTTTTGCTCACGGGCAAAGGTCACGTTGGCCATCACGCGGGTCTCGCCCAGGGTGGCAACCACCGAACCGTCGGCCTGACGGGCAATCTTGCCCGATTCCAGTGTCAGCGTTTCCTCGCCCCACTGCATCGATTTCGTCGTTACATCAAACATGTGCGTATCCTAGATGGGAGCACTCCCAGGCGTATCCCGGGTCTCCCGTTTCAATGGCGGCCCCATTGCCGCCGACCCCGTTATCATTTCCTTCACGGTGCCGGGGTCCGGGCACCACGTCTCAGATTTTGCGCCCATACAGGAGTTTGCGACGGATTGAAAGAGGAATGGCGCGCGCCGGGAGCGCGGCGCGCGACCAGATGGTTTCCCAAATCAGATTGGGCGCACGATCAGTTGCGGCTGGCCGTCCGAGGTACGCCGGCTGGAGCGGCCATCCCATCCGATCTCGCCACTGACCCGTTGGCGCAGGGCCGAGAAACTGTCGAACCGGACCACATCGACCGGTTGGTCGAAATGCAGCGTGATGCGGCGGTGGCCACCATCGCCCAGCACGGACAGGCCCCGGACTTCGGCGGTGAAGGGCTGGCCCAGATACTCGCCGGACACCCGGTCACCGACGCTGAAATGCAGCCGGTTGCCAGCCTCGGCCACCAGCGTGTTCCAGTCGCGGACACCGTGTTGGTGTGCCACGAGTTCAAGCGCGCGCGAATGGCTGATCGGGGTTCCCGCAGCGTGCAGATCGTCGCGCAGGCGACGGGCCTGCGCCTTGTACGCCTCGATGGGCGCGGTGGGTATTCTATGTGTCATCATTGCCTCGTTTTCCAAAACGGGCGCATCAAAACGGACGGGGCTCGCATTGCCATCCAAGCGCCGGAAAAGGGCAAGGATCGTGATCAAGCGGGTTTCACCATGGCCAAGGGCCGCGAGCGGCAGGGAACCCGAACCTGGCGGTTAGATAGGTAAGGGACCCCGAGCTGTCAACAAGCCCCCATGGGACAGCGTTTGATCCTACACAATCCATCACGGTTTCTTTACTAAGTGCCGAAACCAAGAAGTTTGCATCATGATCACCACCCGCCTGCACGGCCGCCTTGGCAACCAGATGTTCCAATATGCCGCCGCGCGCGGTCTGGCCTTGCGTCTGGGCACGCAGGTCGCGCTGGACACCCGGTTGGCCGAGGCGCGTGGTGAAGGGGTGCTGACCCGCGTCTTCGATCTGGACCTCGCTACGCCCGACCGCCTGCCACCGCTGAAAGGCGACGGCTTCCTTCGTTATAGCGCCTGGCGGGTACTGGGCCTGCCACCGCGCTTTCGGCGCGAGCGCGGGCTGGGCTACAACCCGGCGATCGAGGGGTGGGGCGACGGCAGCTATCTGCACGGGTATTGGCAGTCGGAACGTTATTTCGCTCATATCGCCGACCGCATCCGCGCCGATTTCACCTTTCCCGCTCTTTCCAACAGCCAAAACGCGGAAATGGCCGCGCGGATCGGCGAATGCCCAGCAATCTCGCTGCATGTGCGGCGGGGGGACTACGTGGCGCTGGCCGCCCATGCGCTGTGCGACCAGCGCTACTACGAGACCGCGCTGACCCGGATCCTTGAGGGGGTCGTGGGCAATCCGGTTGTCTTTGTCTTTTCGGACGATCCCGGCTGGGCGCGGGACAACCTGCCGCTGCCGGTGCAAAAGGTGGTGGTGGATTTCAACGGGCCCGAGACCGATTTCGAGGACATGCGCCTGATGAGTCTGTGCCGCCACAATATCATCGGCAACTCCTCGTTCTCGTGGTGGGCGGCATGGCTGAACGCAAACCCGGACAAGCGGGTAGCCGGCCCCGCCCGCTGGTTCGGCGATCCGAACCTGCATAATCCCGACATCCTGCCGCCCAACTGGCTGAAGACCGAGGTTTGAGCATATAGCAAACGCCGCAGCGGGGGGCGCTGCCCCCCTGCACCCCCCGGAGTATTTGCGGCAAAGTGAAGGGAATTACGGTCGTTCAGAAGGGCGCGGGTGCGCGAAACGTCATCGAACGGCCGCTTTCCGGGTGCTTGAGGCGCAACTCCTCGGAATGCAGCATCAGTCGCGGAAACGCCTGCGCGGCGCCCGTGGCATAGAACGGATCGCCCAGGATCGGGTGACCCAGCGCCTGGCAATGCACCCGCAGCTGATGCGACCGCCCGGTGCGCGGAAACAGGCGCACGCGGGTGGTATCGCCTTCGTATCGCAGGACCCGCCAATCGGTCACGGCGGGTTTACCTGTCTCGTGACACACCATCTGGCGCGGGCGATTGGGCCAATCTACGATCAGCGGCAGATCGACGGTGCCTGTCTTGGGTTCAAGCTTGCCCCAAAGCCGCGCCACATAGGTCTTGCGGGTCTTGCGTTCTTCGAACTGACGACCGAGGTTGCGCTGGGCATGCGGCGTCTGGGCAAAGACCATAACCCCCGATGTATCCCGGTCGAGCCTGTGCACCAGCAGCGCACCGGGAAATCCCGCCTGCACCCGCGACAGCAGGCAATCGGCCAGATGCGCACCCCGCCCCGGCACCGACAACAGCCCGGCGGGCTTGTTCACCACGATCAGTTCGGCATCCTCGTGGATAACGTCCAGCGGGTCTTGTGGGGGAGTGTAGTTGTCGTCCATGACCGCATGCCCTAGCGCAGACGACGGCCTCTCGCAACGTCGTGCTTGCGCCGCCGGTCAGGTGGCGCAAGGCTGCGGCCAAACCATCGAGAGGAGAACGCAGATGCACCCCACGATCGCACGGATGCAAGAGGTGGTGGCCAAGGGCGACGAGAGCCTGATCCACGCCCTGCTGGCCGAGGATGTTCGCTTCTTGCCGCCGACCTACTACAAGACCTGGACCGGTCGCGACCCGGTCGCCGCGGTTCTGGGCCATGTCGGACAGGTGTTTTCCGAGTTCCGCTATCGCCGCGTCATGGGTGAGGGCAAGGATTGGGCGCTGGAGTTTCAGTGCAAGGTTGGTGATCTGGACGCGGTCGGCGTCGACCTGATTACCCTCAACGACGCCGGACTGATCCAGGAATTCGAAGTGGTCATGCGCCCGTACAAGACCATCGGCGCCCTGCGCGACGCAATGAACGCGCGGGTGATGACCGATGCACGTTTCCTCAAGTATCGCGAGGCGCTCAGCTGATCGGGATCGACCAGATTCTGCGCCTGCCCCTGTTGCCGGTTCTGGCCGCACAGGGATTGGCGGTACGGCGCAAGGCGCAGCTCTTGCCCGAACCCGCAGGTTTGCGCGCCGGCACGGCGGGCAGTGGCCCCCAGTTGCGGCTGCTGATCGCGGGCGACAGTTCGGCCGCCGGGGTCGGCGCCACGACCCAGGCCGAGGCACTGAGCGGCCGGCTGGTGGCGCGGCTCGCCCTGGAACATACGCTCGACTGGCGGCTCGAGGCAACAACAGGCCACACCACCCGCGACACGCTGGACCGGTTGGTCCGGCTGACCGGACCGTTCGACATCGCAGTCACGGCGCTGGGAGTGAACGACACCACACGCGGGTCGAGTGCGCGCAGCTTCGCCCGGCGTCAGGCGGCACTGCTGGATCATCTGACGGGCCCGCTCGGGGCGAAGGTGGTCATTGTCACTGCGGTACCGGACATGGCCTTGTTTCCGGCCCTGCCGCAACCGCTTGCCTGGATACTGGGTGCGCAGGCCCGGCGGCTCGACCGCGCCTTGCAACAGGTCGCGGCGCATCACCCCCAGGCGGTGTATCACCATCCCGTCATTCCACCCGATCCGGCAATGGCCGCCCGCGACGGCTATCATCCCAGCCCGCTGGCCTATGATCGGTGGGCCGAGGGGCTGGCCGGTCTGATCCGCGATCAGGCCGCGCGCCGCATCTGCCGCAGCATCGGGACGGAATAGATCACCAGCGCGGCCCAGATCATCGGAAAGGCAATCATGCGCGCGCGGTCGATCTCCTCGCCAAAGAGCGCCACGGCGGTGACAAAGATCATCGTGGGCGCGATGTATTGCAGGATACCCATGGTCGACAGACGCACCAGTTTGGCCCCGTTGGCATAAAACAGAAGCGGCACCGCCGTCACCACACCGGCCCCGGCCAACAACAGGCTGTCGGCCCCGAAGTCCCCGAAATGCCCCTGCCCCTGCGCCTTGATCCAGACCACATAAGCCAGCGCAAAGGGCGACAGGATCAACACTTCGAGCAGGAACCCCTGATTGGGACCGATCGGCAGCGACCGCTTGAACAAGGCATAAAACCCCCAACTGAAGGTCAGGCCCAGCGCCACCCAGGGCAATTCTCCCGCTTGAGCGATCAAAACAGCCACCCCTGCCGCGGCCAGCAGAATGGCACCCATCTGCGCCCGGCTCAGCCGCTCTCCCAGGAACAGCCCCGCCAGCGCGATGCTGAACAGCGGATTGATGTAATAGCCCAGCGCCGCGTCCAGTGCGCGACCATTGGCGATCGACCAGACATAGATCGCCCAGTTGACCGAGATCAGCGCCGCCGTCAGGCAGGCCATGCCCAGCATGCGCGGATTGCGCAATGCCGCGCGCAGATCGCGGGTGCGTCCCAGCGCCACCAGCAGCGCTCCGGCGACAGGTACCGACCAGATCACCCGGTGCGCCACCACTTCGACCGACGGAACATGGGCCAGCGCCTTCATGTACAGAGGCAGAAACCCCCACAACAGATAGGCGGTGATCGCCAGCACCAGCCCTTTGGGCGTATCCACATTCTCGGGCCGGTGATCGCTCATCTCGCATTCTCCTCTGCCCGCCCGTTGTGAACAGGCACGCCAGGAAAGAAAAGCACCAAATCCGTGAACTGGCCCATCAACACCCGTGATATCGCCCCTTCCTCTTGCCCGAAATATCCCGGAGCGCGAGGCAGCGCCTCGCACCCCGCGCGGAACGCGCGGCACCAACAGAGCGCGCCGCAGGCGCTCCTTTTGGCAGAACGCTAGACCTTCACCCGTTCGGATTTGGGGTCGTACATCGGGGCAAGCGCGGCCTCTGCACGGACACGTGAGCCCATCACGTCGATCTCGTAGGTCGAAGCCAGAACATCCGCCGCGCTTTCGCCTGCGCAGGGGACATAGCCCATGCCGATGGCACCGCCGAGATGGTGGCCATAGGCGCCCGAGCTGAGATAGCCGACGATCTGGCCGTCCCTGAGCAGAGGCTCGTTATGATAGAGCAGCGGTTCGGGGTCGGTCAGGCGGAACTGGACCATGCGGGTTTTAAGCCCTTCGTCTTTCTTGCGCAGCACCGCGTCGCGGCCGATGAAATCGGGCTTGTCGGTCTTGACCGCAAAGCCAAGCCCGGCCTCCAGCACGTGATCCTCGGGCGTGATGTCATGGCCGAAATGGCGGAACGCCTTTTCGATCCGGCAGCAATCCATCACGTGCATGCCGCAGAGTTTCAGGCCCAGATCCTGGCCCGCCTCGAACAGGGTTTCAAACGCATGCCCCGCCATGTCGGAGGAGACGTAGATCTCCCACCCGAGTTCACCGACGTAGGTCACCCGGTGGACGCGGGCGAGGCCCATGCCCAGTTCGATTTCCTGCGCGGTGCCAAAGGGATTCACATCGTTGGAGAAGTCGTTCGGGCTGACCCGCGCCATCAACTCGCGCGCCTTGGGGCCCATCACCGCCAGCACGCCTTCGCCCGCGGTCACATCGGTGATGACCACGCGGAAATCTCCCACAAGGCGCATCATCCGGGTCTGGTCGGCATAGCGGGTGGCGGCGGGGGTGACGACCAGATAAGCGGTCTCGCTCAGGCGGGTAACGGTGACGTCGGCCTCGATCCCGCCATTCACGTTCAAAAACTGGGTATAGACGATGCGGCCCACGGGCACGTCGAACTGACCGCCCGCGATATGGTTCAGATAGGCGGTGGCGTCCGGCCCCTCGACCCGGATCTTGCCGAAGGAGGACATGTCATACATGCCCAGCCCGGTGCGGATCGCCTTGTGCTCCTCGGCCACGTTGTCGAAGAAGTTCTGCCGCCGCCAGCTGTAGCGATATTCGCGCTCCTGATCCGGGCGCGCGTACCAGTTGGCGCGCTCCCAGCCCGCCAGTTCGCCGAACACGGCCCCTTGCGCCTTGAGATGTTCGTGGAACGGGGTGCGGCGCACCCCGCGCGAGGTGGCTTTCTGCCGGTAGGGAAAGTGATCGGCATAGAGCAGGCCCAGCGTTTCGGTCGAGCGTTCGACCAGATAGCGCTTGTTGCCCTGAAAGGGCTGCATGCGGGCGATGTCGACATCGCCCAGGTCAAAGGGTTTCTCGCCGCTGTCCATCCACTGGCTTAGCGCATGGCCCGCGCCGCCCGCCGACTGGATGCCGATCGAGTTGAACCCGGCGGCGACCCAGACATTGTCCATCTCGGGCGCAAGGCCAAGGTGATAGGCGTCGTCGGGGGTAAAGCTTTCGGGTCCGTTGAAGAAGGTGTGAATGCCCGCGCTGCCCAGCATCGGCATGCGGTTCACGGCGGCCTCGAGGATGGGTTCGAAATGGTCGAAATCCTCGGGCAGCTGGTCGAATTCGAATGTGTCGGGAATGCCGTCCATGCCCCAGGGTTTCGATTTCGGCTCGAACGCACCCAGCATCATCTTGCCGGCGTCTTCCTTGTAATAGGCGCATTCGTCGGGGACTCGCAGAACCGGCATCTGGGTCAGGCCCTGGATGGGTTCCGAGACGATGTAGAAATGTTCGCAGGCCTGCAGAGGCACGTTGATGCCCGCCATGCGGCCCACCTGGTGGCCCCACATACCGGCACAGTTCACGATCATCTCGCAGGCGATATGGCCCTGCTCAGAGCCATCGTCGCTGATCCAGTCGACGCCGGTGACCCGGCGGCCCGCTTTGGCGATGCCGGTCACCTTGATCCGTTCCTTGACCACGGCGCCGCGCTGGCGGGCGCCCTTGGCCAGCGCCAGCGCGATATTGGCCGGATCGGCCTGACCATCGGTCGGCAGCCAGACACCGCCGGTGACGCCATCGAGGTTGATATGCTGATAGCGCTCCTTGACCTCGGCAGGCGACAGTTCCTCGACCGGGACGCCAAAGGCGCGGGCCATGGCGGCGTTGCGATAGAGCTCTTCCAGCCGTTCGCCCGTGAGCGCGACCGAGACGGAGCCCACCTGCCGCATGCCGGTGGCAACGCCGGTCTCGGCCTCGAGCCCCATATAGAGCTCGGCCGAGTACCGGGCGAGCTTGGTCATGTTCGAGCTGGCACGCAGCTGGCCGATAAGGCCCGCGGCATGCCAGGTGGTGCCCGAGGTCAACTGCTTGCGTTCGAGCAGAACGATGTCTTTCCAGCCGAGCTTGGTCAGGTGATAGGCGACCGAGCAGCCGACGACGCCGCCGCCGATGATGACCACGCGGGCCTGGGTGGGAAGATCAGCCATATATGTCTCCACAACTTGCGATTTGCCCGACAATGCCACGGGTGGGCGACAGGAAATCCATCAAAAACGTCACGGCAGCGGTGAAAATCACCGCTGCACAGCCGCACGTTTCTGCCGCCTCAGCACAAAGGGGGTAACCCCGTAGAAGCTTTTGTAGACCGCCGAGAATCCGTTCGGAAAGCCGCAGGCCAGCCCGATTTCGCGTACGCTCATCGCGGTGTTCAGCAGCAGAGAATTGGCCTTGGCCAGCCGCATCTCGCGATAGAAGTTGTTGGGCGTTGTCCCCATATAGGTTCGGAACTTGCGCTCCAACGAGCGATTGGACAGACCGAGCGCCGCAACGATCTCACCAATGGGCAGAGGGTCCTCGATATTGGCCTGCATCATCTTGATGCACTGATCCAGCGCCTCGTCCCCGGTCGAGGTGGTCTTGATCCCCGAGAACGGCTGCATCGTGGCAAAGTCGCGGATATGTTCGTGAAGCATGATATCGGCAACCGTCATCTTGGCCGGGCCCGAAACATGTCGCCCGATCACTGACAAAACCACGTCGACCGTCGCCCCCATGCCCGCGCAGGTCACCACCGGCCCCTGCTCTGTCGCCAGCGAGAAGGTCGCATCAAAGCGCGCGCCGCGTTCGCGCAGAAACGCGGCGTTTTCCCAATGAGTGGCCAGATCGGCGGTGCCGCGTTCGTTGATATATCGGCTCGCGGCCTCGGCCAGCAAAAATACCTGCGCCCCGCGAAAGGTGTAATCCTTGACGACGCGTCCCAGCGACAATTCGGGCTGGTCGGGATCGGAATTGCCGATGACGAACAGGTAGTCCGCCCTTGGTTGGGCCGGCACCCGCTCGGTCGCGACCACGGCGCCGCTGCTGCTTTCGATCAGACCGCCACGCAGGGAACGGTAAGTATAGGCAAAGGGGGGGTGCGGGCAGACCCGATTGGCGATCCGCAATACGTCGACCAAAGCGGCCAGTTCGGTCAGCACGAAACCAGGCGCGACGATGATATCGAACTGCGTTTGCCGGGTTTCGGCCTTAACCAGTTTCAGCGTTGTTTCGGCCCCCATGTGCCGCACTCCTCAGACGATACGATGCCCCGCCGCGCGCAGGCGACGGGCAAGATGCGCGATATGCTCGGGGCCGACCTCGCAACAGCCGCCGACGATGGTGGCGCCCTGACCGACCCAGCCCATGGCAAAATCGGCATAGGCCTCGGGCGTCAGGTCGACGCGGGCGGAGAGCGCCTCGACCGTGGGGCGGTCCTTGAGGAACCCTTCGGTGATGCGGGTGAAGCCGTTGGCATAGGCGCCGAAGGGCAGGCCAAAGCCCGCGATGATGTCGAGCGCGGCGGCCATGGCCTCGGGGCGGGAGCAGTTCACCAGCACCGCCTGGGGCTGGTATTGCGCGACGATGGCGGCCAGCTCACCCACCCCTTCGCCCGAGCGCAGGCGGCTGCCGTCGTCATCCATCACGGTGACCGAAAGCCAGACGGGTTTGCTGCCAAGGGACGCACCCCGGAGCGCGCCCTCGGCCTGAGCGACCGAGGCGGCGGTTTCGATCAAAAACAGATCGACCCGGTCGTTCATCGCCCGGACGCTGTCGGCATAAAGCGCCTCGGCCTCTTCTGGTGGCGGGCAGATGTCGGGGCGGTAAGAGGCGCCGAGCGGCCCCAGCGCGCCCGCGATGCGGCCCGAACCATGCGCGCTACGGGCGGTTTCGGCCTGGGCCAGCGCGGTGTCGATCAGCGCCTCGAACTGGTCACCGATCCCGGCCGGTTCAAGCCGGTCGCGCAGCACCGCATAGGTGTTGGTGGTGGCGACAGTGGCGCCCGCCTCGAAATAGTCGCGATGGACGGCGCCGACGTGATCGGGCGCCTCGAGCATGACCGAGGTGGACCAGAGCGGCGTCGGGCGCTTGCCCGCGCGTTTGACCAGTTCCTGGCCGATGGAGCCATCAAGCAGGGTAATGTCGGTCATGGGTGCTCCTGTGGGGGGATGAGGACGATCTTGCCGGGCAGGCGTTTGGTCATGAATTCGGCCTGCGCCTCGGCGATCTGGTGGAGGGGATAGGTGGCCGAGACCAGCGGGCGAATGGCGCCCGTGTTGATCAGGTCGATGAGGCGGGCAAAGACCGCGCGCGGTTGGTAGGTGGCGCCGTGGAGGGTGATGTCGGGCAGGTAGATCTGGCGCAGATCGGCACTGACCATGGGCCCGGCGATGGCGCCCGAGACGGCATAGTGCCCACCGGGTTTCAGGGCGCGGATCAGGTCGGGCCAGATCGGGCCGCCCACAACGTCGATCACCCGGTCGAAATGGCCTGGTGTCGGCGTGTCGTCGCGGTTCAGGATGGTTCTTGCCCCGGCGGCGGTGACGGCCTCGGCCTTGGCCGGCGCGGTCATCGCGGTGACTGTGGCCCCCAGATGCGCAGCCAGTTGTACGGCGGCGAGCCCCACGCCGCCCGAGGCGCCGGTGATCAGCACCATATCGCCCTGCCCCACTCCGCAGCGCGCCAGCAGGTTCCACGCGGTGCCATAGGCGCAGGGCATGGCGGCGATTTCGATGTCCGAGAGCGGCGAGGCGGTGACGTCGAAGAGGTCACCTGCCTCGAGCAGGCAATATTCGGCAAAGGCGCCGTCCAGTTCCGAGCCAAGGGCCACGAAGCCGAAGGGGTTGTCGGGTGTCGGACGCGGCAGGTTGATCTGGCAGGTGACGCGCTGGCCGATGGTCCAGCCGGTCACGCCCGCGCCCAGAGCGATGATGCGCCCGCAGAGGTCGCCGCCCTGGATGCGGGGGAAGTTGAGCGCCCCGGCCCAGCCGCCCGCCTCGCCCGTCTCGCCGCTGTCGGTGGCGCCGGTTACTTCCGAGGAATACCAGCCGATCCGGGTGTTGATGTCGGTATTGTTGACCCCGGCGGCTAGCACCCGGACCAGAACCTGCCCCGGCCCGGGGGCCGGGACGGGGATGTCATCACACCACGCCAGTGCCTCTGGCCCGCCGTGGCGGGTCAGTTGGACGCCGGACATGGTGGCGGGGATGGTCATGCGCGCAACCGCTTGTTTTCGGGATCCCAGAGCGGTTGATCGGGCTGCACCACGGCGCGGCATTTCTCTCCGTAGATCTCGACCTCCAACTCGGTGCCCGGCACCGCCAGATCGGCGCGCACCATGCCCAGCGCCACGCTGGCGTTGATGCGATAGCCCCAGGCGCCCGAGGTGGTCTCGCCCACGATCTGCCCGTCATGCCAGAGGCAGGACATATAGGGCGCGTCGCAATCTCCGGCCTCGACCAGCAGGGTGACAAAGCTTTTCTTCACCCCGCGCTGTTTCTCGGCCAGGATCGCAGCCTTGCCCGGGAAATCCTGTGGCTTGTCGAGCTTGACGAAGCGTTCCAACCCGCCTTCGAGCATCGAGTAATCCGTCGACAGATCGCCCTTCCATGCGCGATAGCCTTTTTCGAGGCGCAGCGAATTCAGCGCCCACATGCCAAAGGGCTTGGCCCCGGCACCAAGGATCGCGTCATAGATCGCGGGCATATGTTCGTTGAGCGCGTGCACCTCCCAACCCAGTTCCCCGGCAAAAGAAACGCGGATCAGAAAGGCGGGTTGGCCCGCGACGGTGGCGGCCTGATGCGTCAGCCAGCCTTGCGACAGGTCGGCGTCCGACAGCCCGGCGAGGATCTCGCGCGATTTCGGGCCGGTGACGATCAGCGTGTCGCGGGTGGTGGTCACATCCTCGACCGTGACACCGGCGGGCATGGCGGCCAGCAGGATATCGCGGTCATGCCATTGCGCGGTGGCCGCCGTGATCATCACGAACTCGTCCTCACCCAGGCGGATACAGGACATTTCGGTCAGGATGCGGCCGCGCTTCTCGGAGATGTAGACCAGGTTCATCCGCCCCACCTTGGGCAGACCGCCGGTGATCAGGCCGCGCAGCGCCTCGGCGGCACCTGCGCCCTTGACCAGAAAGCGCGAGAAACCGGGCAGGTCGAGCACGCCGCAATGGTCGCGCACGGCCTCGCATTCCTCCTTGATCCGCTGCTCCCACGGGCCGGAGCGGCCCCAGGTGTGGGTGCTGCCCTCGGAGGTGTCATCACCCGGCTGCGCGAACCAGTTGGCGCGTTCCCAGCCGTTATAGACACCCATGACGCCGCCCTGCGCCTTGACCCGGTCATGCACCGGCGACACCTTCTTGTCGGGTGCGGCAGGCCAGCGATGCCAGGGGAAGTGCATGGCATATTCGTTGCCATAGACCTCCATCCCCTTTTGCACGCAGTAGTCGTGATCGGTGTAATCGGTATAGCGGCGCGGATCGCAGGACCACATGTCCCATTCGGTCTGGCCATCGACGATCCATTCCGCCAGCACCTTGCCCGCGCCGCCCCCTTGGGCGATGCCGAAGGTGAACACGCAGGCCTCGAAGGCGTTTTTCACGCCTGGCATCGGGCCGATCAGCGGCAATCCATCGGGGGCATAGGGGATCGGCCCGTTGATGATGCGGCTGACACCGGCGGTGGCGGTAACGGGCACGCGTTCCATTGCGTCGGCGACGATATCCGCGATCCGGTCGAGATCGTCCGACCAGAGCTGGAAGCTGAAATCGTCGGGCATCGGATCGCTGTCCACATCCCAATGGGCGCGGCAGTTGGGCTCGTAGGGGCCGATATTGATGCCGTTCTTTTCCTGCCGCAGGTAATAGGACACGTCCACATCGCGCAAGAGCGGCAGCTTGCGACCGTTCTCCTTGGACCAAGCCTCAAGCTCGGGGATCTGTTCGGTCAGCAGATACTGGTGGCTCATCACCATCATCGGCACGGTGCGCCCGCCATAGGGTTTGAACCACTCGCCAACCCGCTGGGCATAATAGCCTGCGGCGTTGACCACATAGTCACAGGCAACGTCGCCCTTGTCGGTATGAACGATCCAGCTGCCATCGGGCTGCTGGGCGACACCGGTCGCGGGGCAGAAGCGGATGATCTTGGCCCCCATGTCGCGCGCGCCCTTGGCCAGTGCCTGGGTCAACTGCGCCGGGTCGATATCGCCATCTGTCGGATCGTAAAGCGCCCCGGCCATGTCATGAGTTTCCAGGAAGGGATAACGCGCCTTGGCCTCGTCGGGCGTCAGCATCTCCATCTTGATGCCCTGATAGCGGCCCATGGCGCAGGCGCGCTCGAACTCCTGCATCCGCTCCTTGGTATGCGCCAGACGGATCGAACCAGTCTGATGATAGTTCATCGGGTAGTCGACTTCCTCGCCCAGACGGGCATAAAGCTCGGTCGAGTACCGCTGCATGTTCATGATCGACCACGAGGTCGAAAAGGTCGGCACGTTGCCAGCCGCATGCCAGGTAGAGCCCGCGGTCAGCTCGTTCTTTTCCAGCAGAACGCAGTCGGTCCAGCCCTTTTTCGCCAGGTGATAGAGCGAGGACACCCCCACCACACCGCCGCCGATGATGACCACGCGGGCCTTGTTGGGAAAATCGGACATGTTCACTCCCTAGTCCTTTTGCGGCGCATCGTCCGCGATGTCGTAATAGTCGCCCTTGTCGGCGACAAAGATGTGCTTGGTCAGGCGCTGGCCGGTGGGGCCATCAATGGATCCAAGCGAAAAGCTGATCGTGTCTTCGTCATTGGCCTTCCAGAACAGGAAAGAGCCGCAACGAGCGCAGAACCCCCGCTTGGCGCTGTCGCTGGCGGCAAACCAGCTGACCGTGCCGGTGATGGTCAGGTCGGCCTCGGGCACAAAGGCCGAGGACCAGATGCCGCCCGATTGCCGCCGGCACTGACCGCAATGGCACATCGAGGCGCCCTGGGGCTCGGCTTCGGTCGCGTAGCGGATATCGCCGCACAGGCAGGAACCTTTGATCATGGCATTCTCCTCAATATACCGGTGGCGCGATCACCCAGACAGCAACGGCGGGTTCGTCATAAGGATTGGCCCATTGATAGGGTTCATGGCGGATACGGAAACTGTCGCCCGGCCCGACCGAGAAGATGCGCCCGCCAATGGTCAGCTCCAGCCGCCCCGACAGCATGTATCCAACCTCTTGCGTGGGTCGGTTGGCCGGGGTCTGCATCCGCGAATGCGGGGCAAAGGTGGAATGCACCATCTCGAAATCGTCGGTCAAATCCGGCGACAGCAGTTCTTCGATCAGGCCTTCTTCGCCCGAGCCCATGGGCCGCCGCGCGCCCGCCCGCACCACGTATCCCTGTTCCTCGGCCGGGGCGGCGGCATGGGCAAACAGCATCGACATCGGCACGCCCAGGCAACCCGCAATCTGGCGCAGGTCCGAGATCGAGGGTTCGGACATGTCGCGCTCTACCTGACTGAGCCAGCCGACAGACCGCCCCAGCCGGGCCGCGATCTCGCTCAGCGTCAGGCCGCGCGCCTTGCGCAGGGCGCGCAGATCGGCGCCAAGCGTCGCGCTGGACGGGGCTTGCGTATTCACCGGCGCCTCCCAAGCTTCGTGAAAAATCATCCTCGAATTTCATGATGACGCGATTCTCGTGAAATTCTCAACACAAATTTCACGAACCAACAGAACACCGCTTCACTTCGCAGCAAATACTCCGGGCGCGTCGCCGCTTTGCGGCGGCGGGGGCAGCGCCCCCCTTTTCCATCGCCGGTTCTTGCATATCTAACCGGGCAAACGCTAAGACCCGCCCATGTGGAACGCGATCCTCTATCTCTGGGTCCTCAACGGGCTGACGGTGGCTCTGTTCGCCTGGGACAAGCTCTCGGCGCGCTGGAACCGTGGCCGGGTGCCCGAGCATCTGCTGCTCTGGCTGTCCGCCCTTGGCGGCAGCCCGGCGGCGCTGTTGTCGCGGTGGCTGTTCCGGCACAAGACCCGCAAACAGCCCTTTGGCCGCTGGCTCTGGTCCATCGTGCTGTTTCAGATCACCGCCCTGGTGATCCTATTGGGCAAAGACCTGCTCTAGAATTGCCCCCAGCGCTTCGGCATCCGCGACCGTAAAGGCATCCGGCAGGTCGCTGTCGATATCGAACACCGCAATCAGCGCGCCGGTGCCATCAAACACCGGCAACACCAGTTCCGACCGGGTGGAAGAGGCGCAGGCGATATGGCCGGGAAAGGCATCCACATCCGGCACCAATTGTACCTCACCGGTCCGCGCCGCGGCACCGCAGACGCCCTTGTCAAACGGGATTCGCAAACAGCCGTGACCGCCCTGATAGGGGCCGATCTTGAGCACACCGGGCTCGGTCACCCGGTAGAAACCGGTCCAGTTGAAGCGGTCGTCCGCATGATGCACCTCGCAGGTGACCGTCGCCATCAGCGCCACCGGATCGGTCTCGCCCTCGGTCAGGGCGGCGATGGTCTTGGCGAGGGTGTTGTAGTCAACGGTCATGGCGGCTCTCCGCTGGGTCTGGCGTGAAACAAGCCTATCGCGCGGACAGAGAGCAAAGACAAGAGACGGGTCAGCCCAGAAGGCGGCAAAGATGCGTGACCGCTGCCGCCCCGCGGGCCTGGCACGCAGCCTCTGATGGTGCGGGCAGGCGCCCGATCACCCGGCGGATCTGCTGGTCGCCCACCAGCAGATCGAGGTAAAGGCCCGCCGCCGCCCCGGCATCGTCGAAACGTAACAGGCCCTCGGCCCGCGCGGCCTTTAGCACCTGCACGATCAGCGGCATCACGCTGTCACGGCCCGATTGGGCGATCAGCGCGCCCAATTCGCCGCTGGGGTCGGCGGCGGCGGCCCGGTTCAGCGCCACCGCCCGGTCGCCCAGCAAGAGAGACAGCAGGCGCGGCCCCAGGGCGGTCAGGGTGTCGCGGGGCGGGCGCGCGGCGGCCAGATCGGCCTCCAGTTGCGCGCGCACCTCGGCAGCGTTGCGGATGACCAGCGCCCGGAACAGGCCCTGTTTGTCACCATACCAGCTGTAGAGCGTCTCGTTCGAGGCGCGCGCGAGCCGCGCGATCCCCTGCATCGAGGTGCCCGCATAACCCTTTTGTTCGAGCAGCGCATAGGCGGCTTCCTCGATCTGCTGTTGGCGGTCGGCGCGGCTGTCATCCTTCATCGGGTTTCCTTTCGCTTGACGTCAACCGTAATCATCATTACGGATACAAGCAACCGTAATCATAATTACGCTTTTCGATGACACCGTTTCAGGAGAATGACATGACCCAGACCGACCGCCCCAGCCTTGCCGCACTTGTGGTGCTGATCCTGTTGCAGCTGATCATGCTGTCCGCACTCTACGCCGGAGTGCCCCCGCACCCACCCATCGCGACGCCGCTTTTCGGCATCGGGCCGTTCATAGGTGCTTCGGTCTCGGCGGCAATCGCGGCGATTGTGCTGGGAGAGAGCCGCGCCGGGCGGGTGCTGGCCGTGCTCGCCGTTTTGGGCGCGCTAGTCTCGTTCGGGCCGCAGAAATACCTCGACCCGCAGTTTCCGCTGATCTGGCCCGCCGTTATCGCGGCACAACTGGCCGCAATCACGGTGCTGGTGCGCCTGTTCCCTGCACTGTCGCGGCAAGGGGCCTGAACTGATGGAGCTGATGCTTGTCGGTTTCGTCCTGACCGCCTTGGCCGCCATCGCCACCCCCGGGCCGACCGTCTTGCTGGCGCTGGGCAACGGAGCGCGGGGCGGCATGCGCGGCGCGGTGCCGGGGATCATGGGCGCCGCCCTGTCGGACATCCTGCTGATCACGGCGGCGGCGCTGGGCCTGGGGGCGGTGCTGAGTGCCTCGGCCCTGCTGTTCGGGTTGGTGAAATGGGCGGGCGTGGCCTATCTCGCCTATCTCGGGTTCCGGCTGATACGAGGGGCGACGCATCCCGGTACGATAGAGAGCGCCCCGCAGGTGCGCGCAACGACGGTCTTTCGCCGCAGCTTTCTGGTCGCAGTCACCAACCCCAAGGGTTATCTGTTCTTTGCCGCCCTCTTGCCGCAGTTCATCGACCCCACCCAGCCCGCAGCTCGGCAATATCTGGTGCTGGCCGCCCTCTTCGTGGCGACCGATCTGCTGGTGATGAGCCTTTATGCCGCTGTCGGCGCCTGTTCGCGGCACCAGGGCGGGCGCGTGGCAGGGCAGTCGCTGGGCCGGTTCTGCGGCCTGGCGATGATCGGGGTTGCCGGGTCGCTGGCCCTGATGCGCCGCGCCGGGGCCTGAGAAACGCGCCGGATCGCTCCGGCGCGTGTCCTGTCGAACGGATCAGACCCGCTCGATGGCGATGGCAGTGCCTTCGCCACCGCCGATGCAGATCGCGGCAACGCCGCGTTTCAGCCCGCGCTTTTCAAGCGCATTGAGCAGCGTCACCATGATCCGCGCGCCCGAAGCGCCAATCGGGTGGCCCAGCGCGCAGGCGCCGCCATTGACGTTCACCTTGTCGCGGGACAGGCCCATTTCATGCATGAAGGCCATCGGCACCACGGCAAAGGCCTCGTTGACCTCCCAAAGGTCCACATCCTCGACGCTCCAACCGATATTGGCGAGCAGCTTTTTAGCGGCCGGAACCGGGGCGGTAGTGAACCAGCCCGGCGCCTGGGCATGGCTGGCGTGGCCTAGGATGCGGGCGCGCACGGTCAGGCCCTGGGCAGCTGCGGCCTCGGCCGAGGCCAGCACCAAGGCTGCGGCACCGTCCGAGATCGACGAGGCATTGGCCGCGGTCACGGTGCCATCCTTGCGGAAGGCGGGTTTCAGCGTCGGGATCTTGTCGGGCCGGGCGCTTTTGGGTTGTTCGTCAGCATCGGTCACCACCTCGCCCTTGCGGGTCTTGACGGTGACGGCGGCAATCTCGCCGTCAAAGGCGCCCGAGGCCTGCGCATCGAGCGCGTTTTGCAGCGAGCGCAGCGCATAGTCGTCCTGCGCCTCGCGGGTGAACTGGTAATGCTCGGCGCAATCCTCGGCAAAGGTGCCCATCAGGCGGCCCTTGTCATAGGCGTCCTCCAACCCGTCGAGGAACATGTGGTCGATCACCTGGCCATGGCCGATACGGGCGCCGCCGCGCATCTTGGGCAAGAGGTAGGGGGCGTTGGTCATGCTCTCCATCCCGCCCGCGATCATGGTGTCGGTATGGCCCAGCGCGATCTGATCAAAGGCGATCATCGCCGCCTTCATGCCCGAGCCGCACATCTTGTTGAGCGTGGTGGCGGGCACCTCTTCGCCCAGACCGCCGGCGAAGCCCGCCTGGCGCGCGGGGGCCTGACCCTGACCGGCGGGCAGGACGCAACCCATCAGCACCTCGTCCACGGTGGCGGCCCCTGCCCCGGCCAGCGCGGCGCGAATCGCGGCGCCGCCCAGTTCGGCGGCGCTGACGCCGTCATACATGCCCTGGAACCCGCCCATCGGTGTGCGCGCGGCACCGGCGATGACAACTTCTTTCATCCTGTCCTCCTGAGGAAAGCTCTGCGCCTGAATACCGAATGGTAAGAATTGCCGTCTACCCTCGTGCGGCGAAAAGTAGCCACCCGAGGAGTGGGAGTATGAGTCTGACCAGCACCATGGCCGGTGACACAAGGGTGATCACCGTGAATGTAGAACGAATAGACGCCGCCATGGCGATCCAGTTCAAGGAAGACATGCGCAGTGAAACCGAAGCGGGACCCGATCGCGTGATTCTCGACCTGTCGCAGGTCACGTTCATCGATTCGAGCGGGCTGGGCGCGATTGTCGCTTCGATGAAGCAACTCGGCGGCAACCGACGGCTGGACCTCGCCGGACTTACCCCGATCGTGGACAAGGTGTTTCGCCTAACCCGCATGGATACCGTGTTCAATCTGTTCGCAACGCTCGACGACGCGCTTGCGGTACACCCGAATTAACCCACCGGGGAGGCTGGCACGGTGCAGTTCAACGCGGATCGGCAAGGCTTTACCCTGAATTTCCGAGCCACAGAGATGGAGGCGCGAGAGGGGATTCGCGCGGTTGCGACCCAGTTGCGCCAGCGCGGCCTGTCCGAGGACCGGGCCGGCGATGTCGAAATCGCTTTGGCCGAAGCGATCAACAATGTGGTCGAACATGCCTATGCCGACATCGAACCGGGTCAGGTCCGCATCCGGTGCCAGATGCGTAGCAATAAGCTGCTGATCCGAATCTCTGACCAGGGACGCCCGCTGCCCGATGGGCAATTGCCCAAGGGCGAACCGGCCAGTGTCGATACCAATCTGGCTGACCTGCCCGAAGGGGGGTTCGGCTGGTTCCTGATCCGGCAACTGGTCAGCGAAATCCGCTATGAACGGCGACAGAACAGCAATTTGCTGTCGCTGCGGTTCGATCTGCCAAAGGTATCGTGATCAAAATCGAGTGCGCCACAATCTCGCCACAATCGCTCCGAACTCATGCCGCAATGAACGGTCAGAAACGAACCTGTAGCTGCATATGGCTTCCCTCGGCGTTGCGCGTTACAGCCCCCACCCAGTGCGCGGCGCCGAGGACTACCTCCCTGACATTCCCTCCTGAAAACCTCGTGTTCGCGAGATCGCTGGATTGATTTCCCGCGCCCGCCCCCTAGTGTCGCGGTACCACGAGGGAGACATCGATATGCGCGATTTTCACCTGCCCGGACGTTCGCCGGCCTATGCCACCGAGGGGATGTGCGCCACCTCGCACCCGCTTGCGGCGCAGGTTGCGATCGATCTGCTCAAACGTGGCGGCAACGCGATGGATGCGGCATTGGCCGCCGGTCTGGTTCTGGGCATCTGCGAGCCGCAGATGACCGGGATCGGTGGAGACTGTTTCGTGCTTTATACCAGACCCGGTGAAGACCACATCCGCGCCCTGAACGGCTCGGGCCGTGCCGCCGCTGGCGCCTCTGCCTCTGCTGCTGCCCTGCGCGCGCAAGGGCTGGAGCGCGTTCCGCTTGGCAGCCCCCATGCGGTCACCATGCCCGGCGCCATCGACGCCTTTTGCCATCTGGCCGAAGCCGAGGGGCGATTGGGTCTCGACACGCTACTGCAACCCGCGATCCATTATGCCGAGCACGGAGTTCCGGTGGCCCCACGCGTGGCTTTCGACTGGGCGCGAGAGGCGGGCACACTCAAGGGCGCGGCGCGGCGCCACTATCTACTGGAAGGGCGCGTGCCGAAGACCGGCCAGGTCTTCGCCGCCCCCGGACAGGCCGAGGTTCTGCGCCGCATCGCCCACCTCGGGCGCGACGGGTTCTATACCGGAGAAGTGGCCGAGGACATGCTGGAAGCGCTGAACGCTCTGGGCGGCCCGCACCGCGCCGAGGATTTCGACGCCACCGCCTGCACCCCGACCGAACCTATCTCAGGACCCTACAAATCCGCCGATCTAGTAGAACATCCGCCCAACGGACAGGGTGCCACGGCGATCCTGCTGCTCAACATCCTGTCGCATTTCAACATCGCTACGATGGATCCGCTGGGCGCCGAGCGCATCCATATCGAGGCCGAGGCGGCCAAGCTGGCCTATGACGCGCGCAACCGGTTCCTAGCCGATCCCGACCATACCGACCGGCTGAATCACATGCTGGCCCCGAAAACGGCAGCGCGGCTGGCGGCATTGATCGACCCGAAACGCGCCATGGCCGCTGCCGCACTGCTGACCGAGGCGGTGCACAAGGACACAATCTATATCACCGTCGTTGACCGCGACCGCATGACGGTTTCGCTGATCTATTCGATCTTCCATGGCTTCGGGTCGGGCATCGCCTCGGAGAAATTCGGCATACTGCTGCAAAACCGCGGCGCCGGCTTCACCCTGCAAGCGGGCCACCCGAACGAGATGGCGGGTGGTAAACGGCCAATGCACACCATCATCCCGGGCATGCTGCGCGAGGGGCCCGGTACGTTGACCCCATTTGGCGTAATGGGCGGTGCGTATCAGCCGGTGGGCCATGCACGCTTCACCTCGAACCTGGTCGATTTCGGGATGGATTTGCAGACCGCCATCGACGCCCCACGCGCCTTTGCCGATGCGGGCGTGTTGAAGCTGGAACGCGGTTACCCGGACGCTGTGCGCCGGGCACTTGCCGATATGGGTCACAAGGTGGTCACACCGGAGGTCCCGCTGGGCGGCGCGCAGGCGATCCGCATCCGCACCGATGGTGTGCTGGAAGCCGCCAGCGACGCACGTAAGGACGGTTGCGCGCTGGGTTATTGAGCCCTGCGCGCGCTGCGCCGATTAGTTTAACTGGAAGTGCAGGGGATATGTCCCATCTTGGAACGGCCCGAACATGTCGGGAATATCCGGGTGCTCCACCGGCTCGCCGGAATAGTCGGCAATCAGGTTCTGTTCGGACACATAGGCCACGTAGTAGCTCTGGTCGTTCTCGGCTAGCAGGTGGTAGAAGGGTTGATTCTTCAGTGGCCGGCTATCCTCGGGGATAGCCTGGTACCACTCCTCGGTATTGGCAAATTGTGGATCCACATCGAACACGACACCTCGGAACGGGTGTTTGCGATGACGGACCACTTGCCCCAAATGATATTTGGCGTGTGATTTCATCATTGTCATTTCAGCCCCTAATGCAATTAGTACCGTCAACCGCCGCCCGGTGTCCAACAATTGATCGATAATTAAGGGAAACAGTCTGTGAACCTTGCCGTAACAGTGCTTGAAATTGTCGCACCTGTTTTTCTGCTGGCAGCTATCGGGTTCGGCTGGGTGCGGATGGGATTCGAGTACAGGCTGCAATTCGTCACCCGGCTGGGAACCATGTTGGCCGTACCCTGCCTGATCTTTGTCGCGCTGATGAAGACCGAGATTCCGGGCGGCGATCTCAGCCGCTTCAGCCTCGCCTCGGCGCTGGCGATTCTGGCGCTGACCATGGTGTTCGGACTGATCGTGCGGGTCAGCGGGCTGGACCGGCGAACCTATCTGCCGCCGCTGTTGTTCGGAAACACCGGCAATCTGGGCCTGCCGCTGTGCATGTTCGCCTTCGGGGTCGAGGGGCTGAGCTATGCGGTGGTGTTCTTTTCGCTCAGCGCCCTGTGGTCGTTTTCTTATGGCATCCACGTGGTTGCTGGACAGGGGTCGCTGACCAAGGTCGTTCGCGAGCCGATGGTCTGGGCAACGCTGCTGGGGGCGCTGTTCCTTACCCAGGACTGGCAGACCCCGCGTTTTCTGACCAACGCGCTGGAACTGATCGGACAGATGGCGGTGCCGCTGATGCTGATTACGCTGGGTGTGGCGATTGCCCGCTTGTCGATCCGACGGATCGGACAGGCGGTGGGACTGTCGATACTGAAACTGGCGGTCTGTTTCCCGATCGGCTGGCTTGTCGCGCAAGGCTTTGGCCTAAGCGGCCCGGCACTTGGGGTACTGGTGGTTCAGATGTCGGTCCCCGCAGCGGTTTCGGCCTATCTGCTGGCCGAACGATTCGGCGCCGATGCCGAGGCGGTGGCCGGGATGGTGATGGTCTCGACCCTGCTGGCGGTCGGCGCCTTGCCTCTGGTTCTGGCCGCAGTTCTCTAGCGAATGTGATTCCATCATTTCGCAGAATGCGTTAAACTGCCCAAAAAAAGGCAAGAGGCAGATGAGCAGATCTCTTTGCGCGCTGGTTGCGGTGCTGTTGATGGTATCGTGCAGCGGTGGGTCGAAAAACCCGCCGCGCAATCTTGATGATGCTTGCAGTATTGCGGGCGAGCGCCCCGAATACATCAAGGCGTTCAAGCAGACGGAACGCAAATGGGGCGTGCCCGTGCATGTCCAGATGTCGACCATTTATTACGAAAGCCGTTATCGTTCCGACGCGCGTACGCCTCACCAGTTCGTGCTGGGCGTGATTCCGGTGGGTCGGCAAAGCAGCGCTTTCGGCTATAGTCAGGCGCTGGACGGAACCTGGGACCAGTATCGCAAGGAAACCGGGCGGCGCGGCGCCAAACGCGACCGGATCAAGGACGCCTCGGATTTCATCGGCTGGTACATGAACAAGACGCGCGAGAAAAACGGCATTTCGCTTGGCGATGCGCGCAACCAGTATTTGGCTTATCACGAGGGGCATGCAGGATATGCCCGTGGCAGCCATAACGGAAAGTCCTGGTTGCTGCGTACTGCCGATGATGTAGCGGCACGGGCAAACATGTATCAGCGGCAGCTTTCAAGCTGCCGCCGATATCGGAATTGACTCTGGATTCCGGGGGCCTGCTCAGCGGTTGACCGAGACGCCCGGTTGACCGTCGATGAACAGGTTCTGATTCAGGCTGTTACCCTTGGTCAGTTGCCCGAGGATCACCGTGGTGCGCGACCCGGCGCCATCATGGACCACCCATTTGCGCAATTCGACCGGATCATCGGTAAAGCTGAGGTCGATACGCCCGTAGTCGGGGTTCTCTGGGTCCTGCGCGGTGACCACGGTGGCGGTACCGTCAAAGGCATGCCCCACCACCATATTGGCCCGGTCCAGGTCCACCGTTCGCGCCAGAACGATCGACAAGGGCGTCCGGTTCAGCGGATACTGCTCGGGCGGCTGGTTCGATTTGGGATCGTGGATGATCACGGTGCCGCCCTTGGCCAGCACCACCGAGCGGTCGGGCGGGTCGTATTCGAACCGCATCCGGCCAGGCCGTTGCAGCCACAGTTTGCCGGTACTCAGCGAGCCGTCATCGTTGATCTGGGTGAACGTGGTCTGAACGGTTTTCAGACCGTTCAGATAGGTCGATATTTCAGCCAAAGGCAGCTTGTCCGCCGCCCAGGCCACAGGCGCGACCAGGGTCAGCGCAAGTGCGAGTGCAATCCGTTTCATGTCACCCCAGATAAGCATTCGCCCGGCACCGGAAAAGATCACCCCTGCTCCGGCACCAGGATTTCGCGTTTGCCGACGTGATTTGCCGAAGAAACAACGCCTTCGTCCTCCATCTGCTCGACCAGCCGGGCGGCCTTGTTATAGCCGATGGCGAGTTTCCGCTGAATGTAAGAGGTCGAACATTTGCGGTCCTTGATGACGATGGCCACCGCCTGATCATACAGCGCATCCTCGCCATCGGTGTTGCCGCCGGTGTTCAGCCCGAGCACCGCGTCGATATTATCTGCCTTGTCATCGTCCGGGCCTTCGACCACGCCACCGATATAATCGGGCGGGCCGAACTGTTTCAGGTGGTTGACGATCTCCTCGACCTCTTCGTCGCTGACAAAGGGGCCATGGCAGCGCGTGATCTTGGCCCCGCCCGCCATGTAAAGCATGTCGCCCTGGCCCAAGAGCTGTTCGGCGCCCATCTCGCCCAGGATGGTGCGGCTGTCGATCTTTGACGTCACCTGGAAGCTGATCCGCGTGGGGAAGTTGGCCTTGATGGTACCGGTGATCACATCGACCGAGGGGCGCTGGGTCGCCATGATCAGGTGAATACCCGAGGCGCGCGCCATTTGGGCCAGACGCTGGATACAGGCCTCGATCTCCTTGCCCGCGACCATCATCAGGTCGGCCATCTCGTCGACGATGACGACGATATAGGGCAGCGGGATGGGCTGGAATTCCTCGGTCTCGAACACGGGTTCGCCGGTCTCGTCGTCAAAGCCGGTCTGCACCGTGCGGCTGAACATCTCGCCCTTGGCCAGTGCCTCGCGGACGCGACCGTTGAAGCCCTCGATGTTGCGGACGCCCATCTTGGACATCTTGCGATAGCGGTCCTCCATCTCGCCCACCACCCATTTCAGGGCAACGACGGCCTTTTTCGGGTCGGTCACCACCGGAGAGAGCAGATGCGGAATGCCGTCATAAACCGAGAGTTCCAGCATCTTGGGATCGATCATGATCAGCCGGCATTCGGCGGGCGTCAGCTTGTAAAGCAGCGACAGGATCATGGTGTTGATCGCCACCGATTTACCCGAACCGGTGGTGCCCGCGATCAGCAGGTGGGGCATCTTGGCAAGGTTGGCCACCACCGAGTCACCACCAATATCCTTGCCCAGCGCCAGCGGCAGACTCATGTTGCTGTCGCCAAAATCACGACTGGCCAAGATTTCGCGCAACACTACCTTTTCACGATTCTCGTTTGGCAGTTCGATTCCGATTACCGAGCGACCCGGCACGGTCGAGACACGCGCCGACAGGGCCGACATCGAGCGCGCGATATCGTCGGCCAGACCGATGACGCGGCTGGCCTTGAGGCCCGGTGCCGGTTCCAGCTCGTACATGGTGACGACCGGACCGGGGCGAACCGAGACGATCTCACCCTTGACGCCATAGTCGTCCAGCACGTTCTCCAGCATGCGCGCATTTTCCTCGAGCGCCTCGTCGCTGAGATGGTGACGCTGGATGTTGGTGGGGTTGGAAAGCAGGTTCAGCGGCGGCAGTTCGAAGGCGACAGCGGGTTCTTCGAAGGCAAGCGCGGGCTGCGCCTCCGCTTGCGCGCGGCGCGAGGGCACAGGGTTGCGCCGCACCGGCTGCTCGACCACCGGCTTGCGCGGTTGAGCGGCCGGGATGTTGGACATCGGTTGCGGTTGTGGCGTCGGGACGGCCTGATACGGCGAGGCGTCGTCTGACGGCAGCGTGCCGGATTCGAACCGGTCTTCCGTCTTCCAGTCCTCATAATGCTCCTCAGTCGGCATCGGCTGGAAACCCGAAGCCTGGGTCATGTCCGGGAAGACCGAGGATACGGCGGTAACTGTCTCAGAAACCGCCGCGGCCTGCTGCGGCGCTCGCTGCGCGGCGGTCACCGGTGGTTCGGCGGGCAGATCGCCCCGGCGGCGAGTATCCAGCACCAACGGATCGGGACCGCGTCCGCGCCCCTTGGTCAGCGGGCGTTGCGGTTCGGGCGTTGGTGCAACTACGCCCGCCGCCTCTTTGCGACTGCGCACGACGGCGGCGATCTTTGAGGCGATATGATCGGCTCCCGGCATCTTGTCATAGCCCTGAACCGGTTCGGGTTCGACAAGTTCCAGCTGGGGCATGGGTTCGGGTCGACGGATCAGCGCCGGCATCCGTGCCAGCAGGCCGGATTTCGGTTGCGGTGCCGATCTGGGGAGATCGTCGTCCTCGAGCAGAGCCTCGGCATTGGCCGCCTCTTCGGCCATTCTGGCCTCTTCGGCGGCAAGCCTGGCCGCTTCGCGCCGCTCGGCGCGCAGCGCCTGTCGCGCCCGAGCCGCCGCAACCCCGGCCGATGCGCCACGGCCCAGCAGGGTCATCACCCCGCCATAGACCAGGATCGCGCCTACCATCGCATGGCGCAGACCGCGCCGGATCTCGGACGAGGTAAAGCCCAGTACAAAGGCCGCCATCGTCAGCATGATCACGGCCATGGCCAGCGAGGTCAGCTTGACCATCAGATGCGACCCCAGCGGAACCAGCGTCAGCAGCGCCCCCATCACGGTATCGCCAAACAGACCGCCCAGACCGAAGCTGTGGGTTGCGCGCCAGGCCTCGCCGGGAACAAGAGTGGCGGCATAGACCGACACGACCGCGATCCAGATCGGCATGAAGACCAGCCGGCCAATGGCTCGGTCCTCACCTGAATGCAGGGCAAAGCGCAGACCCCAGGCGATCAGCACCAACGGGATGCCCCAGGCGCCGCCACCGACGATCATGAACAGCGGCGCCGCGATCGACGCACCAATCCGCCCGGTCCAGTTCTGCACCGGTGCATCGGTCGACACCATCCAGTTGGGATCGTCGGGCGTATAGGTGCCCACCATCGCCGCTGCGAGCAGGCCCAGCACGATCAGCGCCAGTCCCAGCAATTCCTTCCCGCGCCGCTCGATCGCGGCCTGCATGTTGCTGTCCAGAAGTGGATCGCGACTGCGTGCGTGATATGATGCCATGCTACCCTCGAACCTCAGCGATAGATGCAGTCGCGAAGGGCGATCAGCCCGCGCTGCAAGTCTTGTTTTGGGGCCACCATCGCGACCCTGATATATGTCTCTCCAGGGTTCAGCCCCGGTTTTCCCTGTGCCAGATAGGCGCCGGGCAGCACCCGGACGCCGGTTTCGCGCCATGCCTTGAGCGATGCTGTCTCGCCATCATCGACGGGCAACCAGAGAAAGAAGCCAGCCTCGGGCGGCTGATAGCCCTGCACCCCGGCAAAGACCTGATCGGCCAGCGCGTATTTCTCCTGATAAAGCGCGCGATTTTCGGCGACATGCGCCTCGTCCGCCCAGACCCGCGCGGCGGCGGCCTGCAACGGACCGGGCAGCGGCGCTCCGGAATAGTTGCGCAACTGCTTGACATGTTTCAGCGTTTCCGGCCCACCCGCGATCAAGCCCGAGCGCAGGCCCGCCAGGTTCGAGCGTTTCGACAGAGAGTTGAACAGCACCACCCGCTCGGGATCGGCGCCCATCTCTTGGGCGACGGTCAGCGCGCCCGTGGGCGCTGTGTCACGGTAGATCTCGGAGTAACACTCGTCGGCGAAAATGCGGAAATCGTATTGTTCGGCCAGACCGATCAGTTCCATCCAATATGCACGGCTGGCGACTGCGCCCTGCGGGTTGGCGGGCGAACAGATATAGGCCACGGCGGTGCGGTTCAGAACCTCGGTGGGCAGGCTGGCGTAGTCGGGCAGATGTCCGGTGGCGGCGGTCGCGGGCACGAAATGCGGCTCGGCGCCCACTGAAATCGCGGCAACCATATAGACCTGATAGAACGGGTTCGGACACAGCACGATTGGTCGCTGTCCGTTCTTCTGCTCGGGGCAGAGCGCCATGGCGGCGTTATAGAGACCCTCGCGCGTGCCATTCAGCGCCATCACGTTTTTCTCGGGGTCGAGCGTCACGCCATAGCGACGCGCGATCCAGTCCGTGATCGCGCCGCGCAGTTCGGGTGAGCCCTCGTTCGGCGGATAACTTTGGAACAGATGGGCATTCTCGACGATCACTTCGGTAACCCAGGCCGGGAAATCGTGCTTGGGCTCTCCGATGGTCATATGCACGACTTCGCCGCCCGCCGGATGGTGGTCGAGCAACGCACGCAGGCGCGGGAATGCATAGGCCGGTAGGTTCGAAAACCGCTCGGGGAAGTTCATCTGGTCTGCCTCGTGTCGGGATCGTCAACGCCCCGTTTGCAAACCAAAGTACAGACGATCCCCGCGTGCGTCCAGACAAAGCGTTGCCTGCGCAGGGAATTGTGGCATTCAGGTCAGCGCCCGCTCTGCCGCCGCGCCCACGCGCAACAGCGCCTCTTCGCCGTCCGGGCGCCCCAGCATCATCAGACCGCAGGCCGGCATGCCCGTGGGCAGGCTCAGCCCGCTGAGGCCCATCAGGTTGCCGATGCGGGTATTGCGCAGCGCCAGCAGGTTTTCGGACACGTAATAGTCGTGGTCGCTGAGCAGCCGGTCACGGTCGGGCGGCAGGATTGGTGCGGTGGGCATCAGCACCGCATCGAACCCGGCAACCGCGCCATCCCAGGCCGCGCGGCAGGTTTCCAGCCGCGCCCAGGCGGCTACGTAATCGGGACCCGAGAAACCAGCACCGGCGCGGAACCGTTCCAGGATCTGGTCATACATGGCACTGGGATTGGCCTCGATCACGTCACGCCACAGGCCATAGGCCTCGGCGGTATAGAGAACACCCGACAGGGCCATCGCATCGACCAGTTCCGGCACATCAAGCGGCACGATCTCGGCCCCTGCGGCGGACAGGCGCGTCAGCGCGGACTCGAACCCCGCGCCCGGCGCCTCACGCAGATCATCCAGCGCCACGGTTTGCAACACGGCCAGACGGCACCCTTTGAGCGATACGCCCCGCAGGTCAGCGGCGCGTCCCCCCTCCAGCAGGGCCAGCGCCTCGGCCGCATCCTCGACCGAGCGGGCCAGCGGGCCGACCGTGTCGAACTTCAGGCAGAGCGGCACCACCCCTTCGAGGCTGAGCCGCCCCGACGTGGTCTTGAGCCCGACCAGATCGTGCCATGCCGAGGGGATGCGGACAGACCCACCGGTATCCGAGCCGATGCCACAGGCGGCAAGGCCGAACGAGACCGAGGCCGCCGCCCCCGAAGAGGACCCGCCCGGCACCCAGGCCGGATCATGCGGGTTGGGCGGGGTTGCGGTCACCGGGTTGAGGCCAAGACCGGAAAAGGCCAGCTCGCTCATATGGGTCTTGCCCAGGCAGACGGCGCCCGCAGCGGTGGCATTGCGCAGCACCAGAGCGTCCGCCTCGGGCACGCGTCCCGCGAGCAGGGCCGAGCCGGATTCGGTGGCCACGCCCGCGCTGTCGAACAGGTCCTTCCAGCTGAGCGGTACACCATCGAACAGCGACCGGCGCAGGCCCAGCCTGGCGCGTTCGGCGGCGGCGCGCGCCTCGGCCCGCGCACGGTCGGCGGTGACGCGGGCATAGATGCGGTCGCGGTCTGGATGGGCATCGATAGCGTTCAGATAGCATTCGGTCAGTTCGACAGGGTCGATCTTCCCCGCCGCGATGCCGCGCCCCAGATCGCTTGCCGTCATCGTCAGCCAATCGCTCATCTTACCCTCCCGCTTGCTTTTGCCGCGACGGTAGCGACAGGACCGCGCATGGACAATCCCGAACCGGCGCGCATATTGCGACTCATGGAACATAGAGCCGATATCGCAATCGTGGGTGGCGGGCTGAACGGTCCGGTGCTGGCCCTGGCGCTGGCCCAGAGCGGGCAAAGCGTCACCCTGGTGGATGCCCTGCCCGAGCCGCTGCGCACCGACGCCGCATTCGATGGCCGCGCCTATGCGCTGGCGCTGGCCTCGCAACGGCTGCTGGCCGCTGTGGGCGTCTGGGATCATGTAGCGGGTGCCGCCCAACCGATGCTGGAAATCAAGGTCAGCGACGGCCATGCCGGCGCAGGCCCCTCCCCCTTCTTCCTGCACTTCGACCATGCCGAGATCGAAGAAGGGCCAATGGGCTACATGGTCGAGGACCGCTATCTCCGGCGCGCGCTGCTGGCCGCGATGGAGGCGGCGCCGGGCATCACCCGGCTGAACGGCACCGCCGTTACCGCGCAACAAACCGATGCCACCGGCGTTACGCTGACCTTGGCGGATGGCTCGCAGTTGCGTGCCGGGTTGGTGGTGGGCTGTGACGGACGCAAGAGCGGCACCGCCGCGCGCGCGGGCATCAAGCGGACCGGCTGGGACTATGGCCAGACCGCGCTGGTCTGCGCCATTGCACACGAATTGCCCCATCATGGTATCGCGCATCAGTTCTTCATGCCGCCGGGGCCGCTGGCGATCCTGCCGCTGCCCGGCAATCGCAGCTCGATCGTCTGGAGCGAGCGGACCGAGGCCGCCGCCCGCATCAATGCCCTGCCCGAGGCGGAATATCTGGAAATCCTGCGCCCCCGGTTCGGCGATTTCCTGGGCGAGATCCGGCTGGAGGGTGCCCGCTTCACCTATCCGCTGAACCTGACCGTGGCCAATGCCTTTGTCGGCGAACGGTTGGCGCTGGTGGGAGATGCCGCGCATGGCATGCATCCTATTGCCGGTCAGGGGCTGAACGCGGGCCTGCGCGACGTGGGCGCGCTGGCCGAGGTTCTGATTTTGGCCACCCGCCGGGGCGAGGATATCGGCTCGGTATCCGTATTGGACCGTTATCAGCAATGGCGCCGGTTCGACACGGCGACGCTGGCACTGGCGACCGATGCCTTCAACCGGCTGTTTTCCAACGACAACCCGATCCTGCGGCTGGGTCGCGATGTCGGCATGGGCGTGATCGGCGCCTTCCCCGGATTGCGGCGCGGCTTCGTGCGCGAGGCGGCCGGGCTGACCGGTGACCTGCCGAAACTGATGCAGGGCCGCGCGATCTGAGTGCGGTCTTCCGGCCTGTCAGGCGTCCGCGCCTCAGGCGCTGCCTTCGCGCTGTGCCCGAAAGCGCTGCACCCAGTCCCGGCTTTCTGCGCCAGAGAGTTTGGCAACCGCCGGGGTCAGGCCTTGCGCCCGGTCCGGATCTTGCTCCAGATGCGCAAGAATGTCCGAGACCACCTCTATCGGCGTGTCCGCGAGGTCTTCGTAGTCGATGACGAGCGGCGTGATGCCCTGAGCAGCGAACCATTTGGTCCAGCCCGCTTCATAAGCTTCAAGCGCGCGCACTTGGGTGTCTATCGCGGCGAAATCGTAGACCGGGTCGCGATGGGGAGCGAGCCGTTCGATCTCGCGCCCGTCGGGCGCGATATGCCAGAGGCCCGATTGCTCGGCCCGTACCCGCGACACCGCTTGCGCCACCTTGTCCCGGCGGCGCAGATGCAGATAGCGGGTTGGTCCAAATGCCGCCTCGATCAAGGCCGTATCGCCGGGCGATCCGGGATAGAGATGGTCGAGCATGCCCAGCATGTCGCCCAGATTCTCGCGCATCAGGCGCAGCCCGAACACAGGCGTCCCGCCTCGCCCCTCGACCAGCGCCGCATCGAGATACGCACGGTCAAATCCGGCCGCGCCCGGGCGCAGCGTCTCGGGCAGGCCCCAATCCTGGGCCCAGAAATCAACGGATTGTGTGCGAAAGAAGGAATCAGGGGCCCCGGCCACGCCGGTGGCCGCCAGATAGCCGCAAAGGAGGGTGCTGCCGCTGCGCGGCGTCCCGCAAAGGATATAGGCCGCAGGCCGTTCAGTCATCCAGCGGGCGCGCCTCGTCCACCAGCATCACCGGGATCCCGTTACGGATCGGAAAGGCCAGCTTGGCCCCCTTCGAGATCAGTTCCTGCGCCTCGGCATCGTATTCCAGCGTGGCATGGGTGAGCGGGCAGACCAGCGCCTCGAGCATGCGGCGGTCAAAGGCTGCGGGGGTTTCACTCATTGCAGGGGGTCCTTGCCGCTGTTGCCGCAGAGGGCGAATTCGATCAGGGTGACCAACGTTTCGCGCCGGGTCTTGAGGCAGGGTGCTTCGAGCAGGGCCTGTTTGTCCTCGGGTGTGAAATCCAGCAGCATCGACAGCGAATTGACCAGCAGCTCATCATCGGCCTGGGTCAGGCTGTCCCAGTCGGTGCACATGTCGCGCGCCTCGAAGAACCGTTGCAGCAGTCGCAGGAAGGCATCGCGATCGAACCGGGGATCGGGCGCGCAAGCGGCGGCCAGATCGTGATCGAAGCTTTTCCAGCAGACGGTACAACGGCGATAGGGTGCAAACCCGTCGACCTCGGACTTTATCCGAAAGCGCGACACACCGGTCAGGGTGATCATGTAGCGTCCGTCCTCGGTCTCGGAGAACTGGGTGACCCGCCCGGCACAACCGATCTGATGCAGCTTGCCGCCATCCTGCCGGCAGGGATTGGGCTGTACCATACCGATCAGCCGCTGCGGCGTGCGCAGCGCATCATCCAGCATCTGAAGGTAACGCGGTTCGAACACATGCAGCGGTAGCCGAGACCGGGGCAGCAGCAGCGCTCCGGGCAGCGGAAAAACCGCCAACGTGTCGGGAAGGTCAGCGGATTGCATCATGCCTTCAACTGTAGCTCTATCGCGCGATTAGGCAAATATCATCGAGCTGAGTTTGCGACGGCCATTGAGCACGATCGGATCGTTGGGCTTGAGCGCATCGAAGATGGTGAAAAGCTGCGCCTTGGCGGCGCCCTCGTTCCACTCGCGGTCACGGCGGAACAGGTCGAGCAGTTCGGTAACCGCCTCTTCGGTCCGGCCAGCGGCATGCAAAGCCTGGGCCAGATCAAACCGGGCCTGATGGTTGTTCGGATCGGCCTCGACCGCGGCGGCAAGTTCGGCGACCGGACCGGCATTCGACGCCTGACGCGCCAGTTCCAGCTGGGCATGGGCGGCTTCCAGCTCGGGCTTGGTCGAGATCGCGGCGGGTGCACCGTTCAAAATGGCTTCGGCCTGGTCCAGATCGCCCAGCGCGATATGGGCACGCACCAGCCCGCCATAGGCGGCGGCATGGTCGGGCTCTTCGCCGAGGATCGCGGCAAAGGTTTCTGCCGCATCGGCAGCGGCGCCCTGCTCCAGCATCTCCTCGGCGGCGGCAACCGCCTCGTCGAGCTGGGCGCCGGGCGCCTCGCCACCGGCGGCGGCGACCACCCGGTCGATGAAGCCCTTGATTTCGGACGCGGGCAACGCCCCCTGGAACCCGTCGACCGGCTGGCCTTGGTAAAAGGCATAGACGGTCGGGATCGACTGGATCCGCATCTGGCCCGCGATCATCTGGTTTTCGTCGACATTGATCTTGACCATCTTCACTGCGCCCTTGGCGGCGGTCACGGCGGCCTCGAGCGCGGGGCCAAGCGTCTTGCACGGGCCGCACCACGGCGCCCAGAAATCGACGATCACCGGAACCGTCTGGCTGGCCTCGACCACGTCGGCCATGAAGGTGGCTTCGCTTGTGTCCTTGATCAGATCGCCTGCGGGGGTCGCACCCGCGCCATTCAGAAGTTCCATCGTCTCTTTTCTCCGGTTCGGATTTGGCCCCTATATGCGCCTGACATGCAGGGAAACCAAGGCCTCAGTTCTCTCCTGGGGCCGGATTCTATTCGATCAAAGGTCGAAACTGGCAAAGACCGGGGCGTGGTCGCTGGGTTTCTCCCACCCGCGCGCGTCGCGCAGGATGCGGCTGGAATGGCCCGCGTTCGAGATGTCGGGCGTGGCCCAGACATGGTCGAGCCTGCGACCCTTGTCGGCGGCATCCCAATCCTTGGCCCGGTAGGACCACCAGGAATACAAGAGCCCCTCGGGGATATCCTGACGGGTGATGTCGACCCATTTGCCCGCGTCCATCACCTGGCCCAGGTGGTCGACCTCGATCGGCGTGTGCGACACGATCTTGAGGAGCTGCTTGTGGCTCCAGACATCGTCCTCGCGCGGGGCGATGTTGAGATCACCCACCAGAATGGATTTCTCGGGACTGTTGGCGTGGAACCAGTCGCGCATCTCGGTCAGGTAGTCGAGCTTCTGGCCGAACTTCTCGTTCACCTCGCGGTCGGGCACATCGCCCCCGGCGGGGACATAGAAGTTGTGGATCGTCACCCCGTTTTCCAGCCGCGCCGCGACATGGCGGGCATGGCCGAGGGTGGCGAAGTCCTCGCGCGCGACTTCCTCGATCGGCAGGCGCGACAGGATGGCGACTCCGTTATAGCCCTTTTGACCATGCGCCACGACATGCCGGTATCCCAGCTCGGCAAAGCTTTCGACCGGCATCTTGTCGACCGGCGACTTGATCTCTTGCAGGCACAGGATGTCAGGCCCCTCTTCGGCCAAAAGCTTGCACACGATGGGTTCGCGCAGGCGGACCGAGTTGATGTTCCAGGTGGCAAGGGTAAAGGGCATGGCGCGTCTCGCTTTCGTCGGGTCCGGCGAAACCTATCGCCTTGTCCGTCGATGTCCATGGCCTGTACAAAAAAAGGGCCGGGCACTAGGCCCGGCCAGTCCAACAGGGAGGTGCATGTCATGACCCGGACATGCGCGGGTTGGGGTCAGGCTAAAGGTACCACAAAGATTCCACTTTGACCTGAATCAATATCACAAATTACGCCACGAGCCTGTATCCGCCGGATTCGGTGACCAGCAGGCGCGCGTTTGACGGGTCTGGCTCGATCTTCTGGCGCAGGCGATAGATATGGGTTTCCAGCGTGTGGGTGGTGACCCCGGCATTGTAACCCCAGACCTCGTGCAGCAGCACGTCGCGCGGCACCACGCCGTCGGTCGAGCGATAGAGATATTTGAGAATGTTGGTTTCCTTTTCGGTCAGGCGGATCTTGCGATCATCCTCGGTGATCAGCATCTTCATCGCCGGCTTGAACGTATAGGGCCCCAACTGGAACACAGCGTCCTCGGATTGTTCGTGCTGGCGCAGTTGCGAGCGGATGCGGGCCAGAAGAACCGGGAACTTGAACGGTTTGGTCACATAATCGTTGGCGCCGGCATCGAGACCCAGAATGGTGTCGGCGTCGCTGTCATGTCCTGTCAGCATGATGATCGGGCTTTTGACGCCCTGCTTGCGCATCAGGCGGCACAACTCACGCCCATCGGTATCGGGCAGGCCCACATCCAGAATCACCAGATCATAGATCGCCTCTTTGGTCCGCTCCGATGCCGCATGACCGGTCTCGGCCTCGAAGACATCGAAATCCTCGGTCATGACCAGCTGTTCGCTCAGCGCCTCGCGCAGGTCGTCGTCATCATCTACCAGCAGGATTTTTTTCAGCTGCGCCATACCCGCATCCTCCAGATTTCGTTTCCCAACAGGTGAGGGCGCGGCACGAATTCGGCAAGTTTTGCTGCATATCTCTCACGCGGTCGTGTTTTACTTGCGAGATTTATTTCACATTTCCGCCGACAGCGACTAGGTAAAAGCCGTGAACGTTATAGGATAACACCCGATGAGTCTGATCCCGGATATCACCGAGCTTTTGGCCCGCGCCCGTGCCGACCTGCGCATGGGGGTGCCGGTCGTGTTGCGGGACGAGGACGGGGATTGCACTCTGGCGCTTGCGGCCGAGACGCTGACAGCGGAGCGGCTGGCGGATATGCGGCAGTTGGGCGATCCGGTCATCGCTATCACCGGGCGCAGGGCGGAAACGCTCAAGGCGCGGGCCTATGATGGCGATCTGGCGCGGGTAAGCCTGCCTGCCGGGGCCGATCTGCGCTGGGTCCAGGCGGTGGCCGATCCATCGGACGATTTGAATACGCCGATGAAGGGGCCGCTGACGACATTGCGACAAGGCAAGGCCGGCTTGCACCGCCTGGCGATCAACCTGACCAAATCCGCCCGTCTGCTGCCAGCGGCGGTGCTGGTGTCGCTGCCCGAAGGACGCGATTTCGCCGCCGCGCACGCGCTGACCACGATTGACCACGCTTCGGCCGCGCCGCATCTGTCCGAGCGCAGCCCGCTGCACGTGGTCTCGGCCGCGCGCTTGCCGATGGAAGTTTCCGAGGCCGGGCGCCTGCATGTGTTCCGTCCCGAGGATGGCGGCGAAGAGCATTACGCGGTCGAGATCGGCCGCCCTGATCGGGACAAGCCGGTTCTTGCCCGGCTGCATTCGGCCTGTTTCACCGGCGACCTGATGGGCAGCCTGAAATGCGATTGCGGCCCGCAGTTGCGCGGCGCGCTGGCGCAGATGGGCGCCGAGGGTGCCGGGGTTCTGCTGTATCTCAACCAAGAGGGTCGCGGCATTGGGCTGGCCAACAAGATGCGCGCCTATTTCCTGCAAGATCAAGGGTTTGACACGGTCGAGGCCAACCACAGGCTGGGGTTCGAGGATGACGAGCGCGATTTCCGGCTGGGCTCGGACATCCTGAAATCGCTGGGCTTCAAATCGGTGCGGCTGCTCACCAACAACCCCGCCAAGATCGCCATGATGGAACGCACCGGCATCGCGGTGACGGAACGGGTGCCGCTCAAGGTAGGCGAGACCGCGCATAACCGGGGCTATCTGGCGACCAAGGCGGCCAAATCGGGCCATATGTTGTGAGCCCGCAGGATTTGGTCCTGACTCCGCGCGGGGTGCGGTTCTGGGGCCGCTATCTTCCCTGCTCCATCGGCAAGGGCGGCATCCGGGCCGACAAGCGCGAGGGTGACGGGGCGACCCCCGTCGGCATCCATCGCATCGTCGGCATGCTGTATCGCGCTGACCGGATCGCACCGCCTGCCCCATGGGCACGGCCCATCGGTCCGGGCGATCTGTGGTCGGACGATATGGGCGACGCGGCCTATAATCATCTCGTGCACGCGCCATACGGGCATAGCCACGAACGCCTGCGCCGCGGCGATCCTCTTTACGATCTGGTATTGGTGACCGACTGGAACTGGCCCGAGGCGGAACCGGGGCGCGGCTCGGCCATTTTTGTCCATCAATGGCGAAGGCCCGGCTATCCGACCGAGGGCTGCGTGGCCTTCAGCCGCCCCGATCTGCACTGGCTCGCGCGTCGGGTGCGGCCCGGAACGCGGTTGATCATCCCGCCGCTTTGACCCGGTCGCCGAAAATGGCAGAGCCGACCCTGACATGGGTGGCTCCCAGCGCGATGGCGCTTTCGAAATCGCCGCTCATGCCCATGCTCAGGCCCTCTAGCCCGTTGCGCGCGGCGATCTTGGCCAGCAACGCGAAATGCAGCGCGGGCTCCTCTTCGACCGGGGGGATGCACATCAGCCCGCGCACCGGCAGGTCAAGCGCGCGGCATTCGGCGATGAACCTGTCCGCTTCCATTGGCAGAACACCCGCCTTCTGATCCTCTTCGCCGGTGTTGACCTGAATGAACAGGTCGGGACACTTGCCCATTTCCTGCGCCAGCCGGGCAAGTGTCGTGGCCAGCTTGGGGCGATCGACCGAGTGGATGGCGTGCACCAACTCCATCGCCTGACGCGCCTTGTTGGTCTGGAGCGGGCCGATCAAATGCAGTTCCACACCCTCGTACCGCTCCATGAAGGCAGGCCATTTTCCTGCCGCCTCCTGCACGCGATTCTCACCAAAGATGCGATGCCCCTGCTCCAGCACCGCCTCGACGCGTTCGTTGGGTTGTACCTTGGACACCGCGATCAGCTTGACCGACCCATCCGGGCGGTTCGCAGCCCGTTCGGCCCTAGCGATGCGGTTCGTAATCTCTTGCAGCGACATGTCGTCCCCCGATCTGGCTTGCCGCAGAAAAACACCATGTCGGTGCAAAAGAAAAGGGCAGGTCCGAAGACCTGCCCCCATTCGATACCGTCAAGCGGTGTACAGCTTAGAAGCTGAAGTACACACCGGCCTGGAAGGTGTCGTTGTCGTTCGACGCACGACGGTAGCCTGCTTCGAAGGAAGCGCCGCCGCCCAGGTCGTACGAGTAGTGGATACCGTAGGAACCACCTTCGTTCATGTTCGAACCGGCGATTGCATCGCGGTTGTCGCCACGGCCGGCGAGAACGTCAGCTGCATCAACTGCGTCTTCGTCGGTGTAGAAGACCAGCAGATTCGAAGCCGAGCCGATATCCATGTTGCCATAGATGCCGAACTTCGAGATGCCGTCGTTGTCAGCATATGCAACGCGTGCGCCGAACTGGCCACCGTCCCATGCGACCGACACCAGGGTCTTGTCTTCCCACAGGGCGTCCGACGCCTGGTGAGCAGCTGCGACAGTCCAGTCACCGAAGTTGTAGGCAACCATCACGCCGATACGGTCCGAAGCAACGGCGCCGTTACGGGTCGAGTACGACAGGTGACCGGTGAAGCCACCAGCCGAGTACAGAGCTTCGATGCCGTTCACGCCAACGCCAGCCGACGAGTATGCATCCCAGTTGAAGAACTCGTTGTTCACGTTACCAACGTGCGAGTAGAAGCTGGCGCCGTCGATACCGATACCTGCGGTACGGGTCTCGAGGTAGGTGCCGGGCATGTTTTCAACTGCGCCGATGATGTTGCCGACGTTCACGCGGAAGCCCTGGTACGACACACCAAAGCGAGCGCCGTTGAATGCTGCGCCACCCGGGGTGTTGTCACGGCTTTCGGCCTGTGCACGGAAGCGAGCGTCGAACGCAACACCGGCGTCGGTTTCTGCCGACATGTCGAACTGCAGACGCAGACGGCTGGTGATGGTGGTCTTCGAGATACCGTTCACGGCGCGGTCGTTGGCGTCGTTGTAGTCCAGACCGAAGCGGCCGTAACCGCTGAGACGAACGTCTGCTGCTGCGACGCTTGCGGTAGCGATCAGCGCAGTCGTTGCGAAGAGAACTTTTTTCATCGTGTTTCCCTCGGTTTTCATTCATACGCCCAAACCAGTGAATCCGGCGTGGGTATGGACAGGGGTTTCGCTCTTTCGCCCCCCTGTTTGCAAGTCTTGGCGGCAAGCCCGGCGCAAAGTCGTCACGGATGGTGCAGCTTTGCCACAGTCCGGTGACCTGCCGAGGGAATTTCCCCCTCGCACCCGTCACAAAGCAGACAAAACCGCCTCGCACGCGTGCGTTCCCCCTATAGAGGCTTGCCGACCCCACGCGGCTTGGGTAGGACATTTGCCAACAGAAAGAAGCAGGACCGTCCAATGACCTTGCAGAACGCGTTCAAACCCACCCTCGTCCTTGCCCTGTGCCTGGGCTTGGCCGCTTGCGGCAATCGGGGCGGCGGTGTGCGTATCGCCGATGCGCCTCCGGCGGACGATTCCTATATCACCAACAACCGCGAGAGCGCGCCCACCAACTACGAGAAATCCTCGATCTGGGATGTGTTCGGTCCGTCCAAGGCCGAACAAACCGTTCAGGTAAACCGCTATCTCTGGGCGGCATCGCTGGATGTGCTCAGCTTCCTGCCGATCCAGTCGGTCGATCCCTTTACCGGGGTGATCGTCACCGGCTACGGCACTCCGCCGGGTGGCGGTCGCTCGTACCGGGCCACCGTGCACATCAAGGATCCGGCGCTTGAAGCCCGCGCGCTGAAAGTGTCGCTGCAAACCAGCGGCGGCGCTCCGGTCAATGCCGCCACCGCCCGCGCGGTCGAGGATGCGATTCTATCGCGCGCGCGCCAGCTGCGCATCGGCGACGACAAACTCTAGAACCTCGCGCCAATTCGCTTTATCACCACGCCGGGTTCACGCCCGGCGTTTGCATTCATCAAGGACCAGAACCGCCATGTCGCGCTATTCCGCCACCGAAATCGAAGCCAAATGGCAAGAGGCCTGGGACAAGGCAGGTATCTTCAGGGCCGCGCGCACGGCGGACAAGCCGAAATACTATGTGCTCGAGATGTTCCCCTATCCCTCGGGGCGCATCCATATCGGCCATGTGCGCAACTACACGATGGGTGACGTGATCGCGCGTTACAAACTGTCGAACGGGTTCAATGTGCTGCACCCGATGGGGTTCGACGCCTTTGGCATGCCAGCCGAAAACGCCGCCATGGCCAGCGGCGGCCACCCCAAGGACTGGACCTACACCAACATCGACACGATGGTCGCGCAGATGAAGCCGTTGGGCTTTGGCCTCGACTGGTCGCGGATGTTCGCCACCTGTGACCCGGAATATTACGGTCAGCAACAGGCACTGTTCCTTGATTTCCTCGAAAAGGGGCTGGTTTATCGCAAGAACGCGGTGGTGAACTGGGACCCCGTCGACATGACCGTTCTGGCCAATGAACAGGTCGAGGACGGGCGCGGCTGGCGGTCTGGCGCGCTGGTCGAGCGACGCGAACTGACGCAATGGTTCTTCAAGATCTCGGACATGTCGGGCGAGTTGCTGGATGCGCTCGACACGCTGGATGACTGGCCCGCCAAGGTGAAGCTGATGCAGGCCAACTGGATCGGCAAGTCGCGCGGGCTGCAATTCTCGTGGGCGCTGACCGCACCCGCCCATGGCCTCGACTCGCTCGATGTGTATACCACCCGCCCCGACACGCTGATGGGCGCCAGCTTCCTCGGCATCTCGCCCGATCACCCGCTGACCAAGGCATTGGAGGCCGAGAACCCGGATCTCGCCGCCAAGGTGGCCGAGATGCGCAAGGGCGGCACCACCGAGGAAGCCATCGAAAAGGCCGAGAAGCTGGGGGCCGATACCGGGTTGCGCGTGCGCCATCCGCTGAACCCCGACTGGGAGCTGCCGGTCTGGGTCGCCAACTTCATCCTGATGGATTACGGCACCGGCGCGATCTTTGCCTGCCCTGCGCATGACCAGCGCGACCTTGATTTCTGCCGCAAATACGACCTGCCGGTGATCGACACCTTTGTGGCGCTCGACGATCCAAAGCCGGTCGAGACCGAGGCCTTTGTGCCCCTGAAGACCGAAAAGGTGAAATGGATCGACCATTTCGCCGGGCTGGATGTGGCCACCGGACAAGAGGCGATCGACGCCACCATCGACTGGATGGAGGCAAAGGGCCTGGGCACTGGCGTGACCAAGTTCCGCCTGCGCGACTGGGGCCTGTCGCGACAGCGCTATTGGGGCTGCCCGATTCCCGTGGTCCACTGCGATAGCTGCGGCGTGGTGCCCGAGAAAAAGGAAAACCTGCCCATCCGGCTGCCCGACGATGTCACCTTTGACGTGCCCGGCAACCCGCTGGACCGGCACCCGACCTGGCGCAACTGCGCCTGCCCGTCCTGCGGTCAGCCCGCCCGGCGTGAAACCGACACGATGGACACGTTTGTCGATTCGTCTTGGTATTTCGCGCGCTTCACCGCCCCGCGCGCCGAAACGCCCACCGATATGGCCGAGGCCGAATACTGGATGAATGTCGACCAGTATATCGGCGGCATCGAACACGCGATCCTGCACCTGCTCTATTCGCGCTTCTTCGCCCGCGCGATGCATATCTGCGGCCACCTGCCCGAGAAATCGAAAGAGCCGTTCAACGCGCTCTTTACCCAGGGCATGGTGACCCATGCGATCTACAAGACCACCGGCGCCGATGGCCGCCCTGTCTATCACTACCCCGAGGCTGTGCGTCTCGAAGGCGGCAAGGGCTATCTGGAGGATGGTACCGAGGTCGAGATCATCCCCTCGGCCAAGATGTCGAAATCCAAGAACAACGTGGTGGACCCGGTGGCCATCATCGACCGCTTCGGCGCCGACACCGCGCGCTGGTTCGTACTGTCCGACAGCCCGCCGGAACGCGACGTGGAATGGACCGATGCCGGCGCCGAGGCCGCGCACAAGCACCTGAACCGGGTCTGGAACCTGTGCGACAGGATCGCCGCGATGGACCCCGCCACCCCCGGCGAAGGTGACGACGACCTGTTGCGCGAGATGCACAAATGCATCCGCGACGTGACCAACGGGATCGAAAGCTTTGGCTTCAACGCCTCGATCGCCAAGCTCTATGCCTTTACCAACACCCTGGCGAAATCCAAGGCCGGGGCGGCGGCACAGAAACAGGCGATCATGACGCTGGCACAGCTGATGTCGCCGATGACCCCGCACCTGGCCGAGGACATCTGGGCCCATCAGGGCGGCAAAGGCCTGATCGCGGCAGCCCCTTGGCCAGTCGCGGACGAGGCAATGCTGGTCGATGCGCTGGTTACCCTGCCGGTGCAGATCAACGGCAAGCGCCGCGCGGAAATCAGCGTGCCCGCCGATATGGACAAGACCGAGGTTGAAAAACTGGCACTCTCCACCGATGCTGTGCAAAAGGCGCTGGATGGCGCCGCACCGAAAAAGGTGATCGTCGTGCCGGGCCGGATCGTCAATGTGGTCGTTTAATCGCAGAACCCTGCTGATGGTGCCGCTGGCGCTGGCCGCCTGCGGCTTTCAGCCGGTTTATGGCCCTGGCGGAGCGGGCGATGCGCTGCGCGGCCGGGTCGAGGTTTCGGCCCCCGATGATGTCGAAAGCTATTGGCTGGTGCAGAATCTGGAACAGAGCCTGGGCCGGACCGCTGCCGCCGGCACCGACTATCTGCTGGACGTCAAGGTGCGCACCGCCTCGCAGGGGCAGGCAATCACCGCCTCGAACGACACCACCCGCTATTCCATCGTCGGCACCGCCGCCTATACCTTGACCAACAAGGAAAGCGGCGCAGTGATGGCCTCGGGCGAGGTCCGCAATTTCACCGGCTATTCCGCCACCGGATCGACCGTCGACACGCTGGCGGGGGAACGGGACGCGCGCCAGCGCCTGATGGTGATTCTCTCGGATCAACTGGTCACCCAGCTTTACGCAACGCTGGACCAACCGGCATGAAGCTGTCCCCGCGCGAGGCGGATGGCTATTTCGCCCGACCCGACGCGGGCAAGACGGGCATCCTGATCCACGGGGCCGATGCCATGCGCATCGCGCTGAAACGCCAGCAGATCATCGCGGCACTGATTGGTCCGGGGGGTGAGGAAGAGATGCGCCTGACCCGAATGCCGGGGGCTGAATTGCGCAAGGACGCGGCCCAGCTTTTGGACGCGGTCAAGGCGGTTGGGTTCTTTCCCGGCCCGCGCGTTGTCTTTGTCGAGGATTGCCCCGAAACCTCGGCCCCCGCAGTTCTGGCGGCGCTTGAGGACTGGCAGCCGGGCGATGCGCAGATCGTGGTGACCGCCGGTCAGTTGAAGCCGAGTTCCAAGATCCGCAAGGCCTTCGAAACCCATCCCAACGCCTATGCCGCCGGCATCTATGACGATCCGCCCTCGCGGGCCGAAATCGAGCGGATGCTGACCGCCGCCGGCATCCGTGACGTCCCGCCCGAGCCGATGACGGTCCTGTCCGATCTGGCGCGCGATCTGGGGCCGGGCGATTTCGCGCAGACGATGGAAAAGCTGGCGCTTTACAAGCTGGGAGACGCGGCACCTTTGGGGCTCGAGGACATTGCGGCCTGTGCCCCCCGCTCGACCGAGGCGGCGCTGGACGATGTTCTGAACGTGGTGGCCGAGGGCAAGGAGGGCGAGATCGGACCATTGATCCGTCGTCTGCAAGCCCAGGGCACGACGCCGGTCAGCCTGTGTATCGGGGCAACCCGACATTTCCGCACGCTCTATGCCTGTGCCTCGGCCCCCGGTGGCCCGGCGCAGGGCATCGGCACATTGCGCCCGCCGGTCTTTGGCCCACGCCGCGACCGCATCCTGAGCCAGGCCAAGCGTTGGGGCGCAAGGCGACTGGAAGCGGCCCTGACGGTGCTGACTGATACCGACCTCGCCTTGCGCTCGGCCGGGCAATCGGCGCCCCAGATGGCGCTGGTCGAGCGGGCGATGATCCGGCTGGCGTGGCTGTCCCGGTCACGGTGACGTTACGGCCTCGCACGCAGGGCTTGACCCCGCGCGCGCCGACACCATCCTGCAACGGGATCATCAGAATGGGAGAGGATCATGTACAAGGTCTATGGGCGGGTCAAAAGCCGTGCTTCGCGTGTTTTGTGGCTGCTCGAAGAGTTGGGGCAACCCTACGAATTCGTCGATGTCGGCCCGCATGACCCACAGGTCAAGGCCCTGAACGGCAGCGGCAAGATCCCGGTGCTGGTCGATGGAGAGCACGTGATCACCGACAGCTCTGCCATCATGACCTATCTTACCGACAAGCATGGCGACCTGACCTATCCCGCTGGCACGCCCGAACGCGCCAAGCAGGACGCCTTGTTCCACACGATCCTTGACGAGATCGACGGGGTGCTGTGGGTCGCCGCCCGCCACGGGTTCATCCTGCCCGAGGACAAGCGCGTGCCCGCCGTCATCGACTGTGCCAAATGGGAGTTCGAGCGCAATCTGGCGCGTCTGGAATCCCGTCTGGGCGACCCGTTCGCAATGGGGGACAAGATGACGATCGTCGATATCCTGTTGGTACATTGCCTCAACTGGGCCTTTGGTGCCGGTTTCCCGATCACTTCGGACCGGATCAAGGCCTATGGCAAGGCGGTACGCGCGCGTCCCGCGTTTCAGCGCATGGGTGCATTGACCCCGGCCTGAACCCAAGCCGCCGCCGCGCGGCCGGCCCAGCGGCCGGTCGCCAGGCATCCGGTCAGGAGGTAGCCGCCAGTCGGCGCCTCCCAATCCAGCATCTCGCCCGCGCAGAACGTGCCGGGCATCTGCTTTAGCATCAGTCCCTCATCCAGCGTCGCGCGCGGCACCCCGCCTGCGGTCGAAATCGCCTCGTCCATCGGGCGCAGGCCAGCATGGTGCACCGGCAATCGCTTGAGCAGCGCCGCCAATGCCTCGGGCGCCTGCGGCAACGGGCGGCCGAATTCCATCAGCAGTGACCGGCTTTCAGGGTTCAATTTCAAAATCTTGCGCAGATGCGACGACAGGCTGGCCTTACCCCGCGGACGCGCCAATCGAGCGGCCACCTCTTCCAGCGGCAGGTCGGGCAACAGATCGACAAACAGGGGAACGCCCTGCCGGACCGCCGCCGAGACCGCATAAATGCCGCCGCCCTCAAGCCCACGGGCAGAAATCACCGCCTCGCCCCGGCTGCTCAGCGCCCCCGCCTGCCAGGCCACGCCCTTGACCGGGTGACCGGCCAGCGGCGCCATATGCGCGGACCAATCGACCAGCAACCCGGCATTGGCAGGCGCAAAGGGTGTCAACTCCACCCCGCGCGCCTCGAGCAACGCGGCCCAGGCCCCGTCCGAGCCGAGCCGGGCCCAGCTGGCCCCGCCCAGCGCAAGCACGGTGACCAAAGGTTCGATCCGTTGCGCCCCCTCGGGCGTGTCGAAACAGAGCGCTTCGGCCTGCCAACCGGTCCAACGCCAGCGAGTGCGAATCTCGACCCCTAGCCCCGCCAGTTCCGCCAACCAGGACCGCAACAGCGGAGAGGCCTTCATCGCGGTCGGAAACACCCGCCCCGTCGAACCGGTAAACAGGTCCTGCCCCAGGTCGCGCGCCCAATCCTGAACCGCATGGGCATCAAAGGCCGCCAGCATCGGGCGCAGCCACTCGGCCGCATCGCCATAGGCGGCAAGCAGCCGCTCAAGAGGCTCGTCCTTGGTCAGGTTCAGACCCGACTTGCCCGCCATCAGGAACTTGCGCGCAACCGAGGGCTTGGCCTCGGCCACCAGCACCGGCAGGCCGGCGCGGGCCAACTCGCCCGCGGCCATCAGACCCGCCGGTCCTGCCCCTATCACGACCGCCGGTTTCATGCCTGCCGCGTCTCGATACTGCCGGAAAGTTCCACCACCCGATGCGGATAGGGGATTTCGATGCCGTTCTCCTTGAGCGCGTTCCAGATCAGGAAAAGCACATCTGACATGAACTTGTTCTTGCCGTCATCGATCCCCTCGACCCAGAATTCGACCGCGAAATCGACCCCGCTCTCGCCGAAACCGCGCAGCTCGCAATCGGGCGGGAAGGGGTTTGCCAGCACGCCGGGATGTGCCGCCACCGCCGCCTCGATGATCGCGGGCACCCGGTTGATATCGGTGTCATAGCTCACCGAAAACGGTGCCTCGTATCGGTTGGCGCTTCCCTGATCCGAGAAGTTCACCACCCGCGTGGTGATGAAATCCTCGTTCGGGACCACGATCCAGCGCCCGTCGAATGTCTCGAGGATGGTTGCGCGCGCGGTCATCTTGACGATGGTGCCGGCCTCTCCCCCGTCGAGTTCAACGTAATCGCCGACGGTTGCCTGCCCTTCGAGCAGCAGGATGACGCCCGAGATGAAGTTCGAGGCGATCTTTTGCAGGCCAAAGCCGAGGCCGACGCCGATGACCCCGCCCAGAACCGCCAGCGAGGTCAGGCTGATCCCCATGATGTTCATCACCAGCAGGAAGGCGATGCCGAAGATACCGATCTCGACCGCCTTGACGGTCAGTTCGCGCATCGCCGGGCGCATTTCACGCTGTTGCTTGATGAATTGCGCCGACTGGTCGTTGGACCAGCGCCCGAGCCAGAAAATGGCGCCGCCCACGACAAGGAAACGCAACGCGAAGAGCAGCGAAAAGGACAGGTTGCCCAGCGGCACCACGGTCTGGTCCAGCTTGGCCATGGCCGGTTCCAGAAGGCCCAGCGCATAGAGCGCCGCCACCGGGATCAACACGTAACGGCCCAGCAGCTTCATCAGCGGATCGTCGAGGATTTCGCGCACCAGAATGCGGGCGGCCAGGAACAGGAACACCCGCTTGCCAAAGGCAATCACCGCGCCCGAGCCGAACAGCGAGCGGGTGACACTCTCGCCGATGCCGGTAAAGACATAGGCCAGGAGCGGCAGCAGCAGCGGCACGAAGATCAACACGAAACGGCGGGTCCGCGACAGCGGATCCATCTGTCCCGAGGCTGGGGTCAGCAGGCGCGACAGTGGCTCACGCAACCGGCGCGCGGCATAGAGCGCCACCAGATAGGCCACCATCAACAGGGCGAATTGCGACCAGGCGGCCGGGCTCGACAGCCAGCCCAGCGCAATTGTCCAGAGACGCTCGCCCTGTTCGATCAGGCTGTTCAGCAGCTCGGTCTGGGCCTGTGTTCCGAATTCCATGGGTCTCTCCACTTGCGCCGTTTGCACGGTGGTGCATCCTCTTGCCCATGACAGACAAGGAAAACAAGTGCCCGGATCTCCCCCCACCCGAAAGGGTCTGCCCGTTATGCGAACGGCCGATACCCGAAGGCGACGGCAGCCAGCACCACCTGATCCCCCGGCTGAAGGGTGGCAAGGGAGGACCGACGGTCCTGTTGCATGTCATCTGCCACAAGGAGATCCATGCCACCCTGACCGAGGCGGAACTGGCGCGCAGCTTTCACACGGTAGAGGCTCTGCGCGCCCATCCCCGGTTGGCGAAGTTCCTCGCCTGGGTGCGCAAACGACCCCCCGGGTTTCGCTCGAAAGTGCCGGGCGGGCGGCGCAAACGCTAGCGACTCAGAGCCTTGACGCGCGACGGCGACCGGAAACCTGCAAGGTTTCCGGCCCGGTTTCGTTGCACGAAACCGGCGCTGTCCTGAAGGGCTGGTCAGGAACAGAGCCGGGAAATACCTGCCGCAACCGCCGGATCGGCGGCCAGGGAATCGGCCACCAGCGCGCGGGCGGTCTCCATCAGCTGTTCGGCGGGTACGATCCGGTCGATCAGGCCGAAGTCATAGGCCTCCTGCGCGGAGATTTTTTGCCCCGCCATCAGGATCAGCCGGGTCCGCGCCGGGCCGATCAGCGCCGCCATGCGGGCCGGATCGGAAGGTTGCGGCAGAAAGCCAAGCTTCATCACCGGATAGAACACCTTGGCCTCGGGCACCGCGATACGCAGGTCGCAGGCCAGTGCCATGCCGTTGGCGCCACCCGCCAGTGTGCCGTTCAGGGCCGCGACCGTCAGGCAAGGCAGCGCCGCGATCGCGCCTGACAGCCGCTCCCACAGGTCCGAGGTCGCCAGCCCCGCCCGCGCGGCCTCGAGATCGGCGCCGGCGCTGAACACCTTGCCACGCCCGGTCAGGATCAACGCCCGCGCCTCGCCCGCCGTCTCGGCGATCTCGACCAGCCGTTCCAGCATGGCCACCGTCAGCGAATTGGCCTTGTCGGGGCGGTTCAGGGTGACGGTCCACAGACCCCCCTCCTTTTCGAGTTCGATCATGCCAGCCCCACACGCTTGCGAATTTCTTCGTCCCTGAGCGAGATCTCGGTGCCCAGAAACGCGTCTGACTCGGGCCCGCACATCCACAACAGCGCCCGCGCCGGCCAGTCGGCCGGGATATGCGCCGACCAATCGAGCTGGCTGACCGGGTTGATGCCCGACCCCTTGATCTCGCGCTGCATCTGGGTGGCAACCGTACCCGGCGACAGGCCCATGGCGCGGATGCCGTGATGGCCCTCTTCCAGATGCAGGCAGGCGGTCAGCATCGCTGCCCCGGCCTTGGAGGCGCAATAGTGGCTCCAGGCCTCGACCGGGTTATGGGCGGCGCCTGAACTGACTGTCAGGATGGTTCCGCCGCCCGACTTGCGCATCACCGGCAGTGCCGCGCGCATGCCGTAATAGACACCCTTGAGGTTGATATCGATGGCGTGGCCCCATCCAGCCGGGTCCGAGCTGGCCAGATGCGAGATCGGCTCGATCACACCTGCGTTATTGATCAGCACGTCGAGCCCGCCGAACCGCGACACCGCCGCGTTCACCGCACCCGCCACCTGCGCCGCGTCGGCCACGTCGCAAGCCAGTGCCAGCGCGGTCTCGCCGATCTCGGATGCCTGCTCGGCCAGCGCCTCGGCGCTGCGTGCCAACAAGACGACATTGGCCCCGGCCGCGGCAAAGACGCGCCCGGCCTCGGCCCCGATCCCCCGGCTTGCGCCAGTGATCATAACGGTTTTTCCCTGCATTCCGGTCATCCACCTTCCTCCCGTGTCTGCTCTGCCAAGTCCTACGCCGTGACGCGGGAAGGGTCCAGTACCACCCCCCTTGACGCCCGTTGCCCACCGAAACACGATAGGGACGAAATTGATCCAGAGAGGTTCTTGTGATGCCCGTTTTCCTCCGCCGCACGTCCGGCGCCGTACTCGCCTATGCCATTGCAACCCAGGGCGCCTGGGCCGATCTGACCGCCGAGCAGGTCTGGGCCGACTGGAGCGCCTATCTGGGCGGCATGGGCTATGACGTCGCAGGCACGGAAAGCCGATCGGGCAACACGCTGACGATCACCGATTTCAGCATGTCCATGGGCATTCCCGAGCAGGACAGCGCGATGTCGTTCTCGATGCCACAGATCACCATGACCGATCAGGGCGACGGATCGGTGCGGATCGGCCTGCCCGAAGAATTCCCGCTGACCTTCGTTTTCTCTGTCGAGGACGAGGCACCGGTAACCGGTACTCTCACCTATACCAACCGCAACATGTCCATGGTCGCGACCGGCGACCCGGATGACATGACCTATGATTATAGCGCCGATCAGGTCAGCCTGCGGCTCGCCTCGCTGGAGGCCGATGGCGAGACGATGCCCGCCGATGCGCTGAGTTTCCTGCTGGAGATGACGGCCATCTCCGGCACCTCGGAAATGAAACTGGGCGAGATGCGCGATCTGGTGCAAAGCTTCACCGCCTCCGGCCTGACATATGCGCTGTCTTTCGACGATCCCGACTCGGACGATGCGGGGAACTTCTCGGGCACGCTTTCGGATGTACACTATTCCGGCACCGGCAGCCTGCCGACCAGTTTTGACGCGACCAACTTCTCGGACATGCTGAAATCGGGTTTCGCCTTTGACGCGCTGATGAGCTATGGCGCTGGCAGCGGCAATATGGCGGCCAAGGGTGATGGCGACGATTTTGCCATGACATCCTCGTCACAGGGTGGTGATTTCCGGATCGCCATGGATGCCAGCCATGTGGTCTACGACCTCAAGGGCCGCCAGTCGCAGATTTCCATGACGACACAGGACCTGCCCTTTCCGATCGATCTGGCGATGGCGGAATCGGGGTTCAAGCTGGATATCCCCACCCAGGCGGGCGACGATCCGCAACCCTTCAGCTTTGGCATGAACCTGACCGATTTCACCATGTCGGACATGATCTGGGGCATGTTCGACCCCGCCGGTGCCCTGCCGCGCGATCCGGCGACCGTGGCGCTTGACCTGTCGGGCCTGGCGACGGTTCTGGTCGATTTCCTCGATCCGACCGTGGCCGAAACGCTCGAGGCGACCGGCGGTGCGCCGGGCGAGCTGAACGAGTTGACCATCAACCAGCTGCTGGTCTCGCTGGTGGGGGCCAAGCTGACTGGTACTGGCGCCTTCACCTTTGACAATTCCGACTACGAATCCTTTGACGGCATTCCGGCGCCTTCGGGCGTGGCCAACCTGACCCTGTCCGGGGCAAATGCGCTGCTCGACAAGCTGATCGCCATGGGTTTCGTGTCCGAGGATGACGCCATGGGCGCACGGATGATGATGGGCATGCTGGCCGTACCCGGCGATGCGCCCGACACGCTGAACTCGAAGATCGAGATCAACGAACAGGGCCATATCCTCGCAAACGGTCAGCGTATCAAGTAACGGCTCCAGCGGGGTGCGCGCATCGGCTGCGCGCCCTGCTAACACCTTGGTCACCCGAACCGCGCCCTGCGGGGCTTGCAGCGGGCGGCGGCGGGGGCTACCTCCCTGACAACAGCCAAAGGACAGCCCATGCCGCACAAGGCCGAAGACCTCAGCCACGCTCTCTTGCACGCCGCCCGTCAGGCTGGCGCCGAAGCCGCCGATGCGTTGGTGGTCGAGGGTACCTCGGTCTCGGTCGAGGTGCGCGGCGGTGCCCTGGAACATGCCGAACGTTCCGAAGGGACCGATCTGGGCCTGCGGGTGTTTGTCGGCAAACGGCAGGCGATCGTGTCCAGTTCGGACAGCCGCCCCGAGGCGATGGCCGCGATGGCCGAACGCGCGGTGGCGATGGCGCGTGAAGCGCCCGAGGACCCTTACGCCGGGCTGGCCGACCCCGATCAGCTGGCGCGGAACTGGGACCTTGCCGCGCTTGATCTGCGCGACCCCGCCGCCGAACCGGAGCCCGAGGCGCTGATGCAGGACGCGCTGGCCACCGAGGCCGCCGCCGCGGCGGTAACCGGTGTTACCCAGGTGTCGGACGCCGCCGCGTCTTATGGACAGCATCATGTGCATCTGGCCGCCAGCAACGGGTTTTCCGGCGGATACGGGCGCAGCGTGCGCTCGCTTTCCTGTGTTGCCATATCGGGCAGCGGAACAGGGATGGAGCGGGACGCCGATGGCGACAGCCGCACATATCAATCCGACCTGCGCAGCCCCGAAGACATCGGCCGCAGCGCCGGCGAACGGGCGGTTGCCCTGCAAGGCGCGCGCAAACCGGCAACCGGCAGCTATCCGGTACTGTTCGATGAACGCATCTCCTCTTCGCTGATCGGGCATCTGCTGGCAGCGGCCAATGGCGCCTCGGTCGCGCGCGGCTCATCCTGGCTCAAGGACCATCTGGGCGAACAGATCCTGCCTGCCACCTTGTCCCTGGTCGAGGATCCGCATCGCCCGCGTATCTCGGGTTCGCGCCCTTTCGATGCCGAAGGATTGCCCACACGGGCGCGCGCCATCGTGCAAGACGGAGTGCTGACAGGCTGGACGCTGGATCTGGCCAGCGCCCGCAAGCTGGGGTTGGCCTCGACCGGCAATGCCACGCGCGGCGTATCGGGCCCGCCCTCGCCCAGCAACTGGAACCTGACGCTGACCCCCGGCACGGCGTCGCGTGACGATCTGATGCGCGATATGGGGACAGGGCTGCTGGTGACCTCGCTGATCGGGTCGACGATCAACCCCAACACGGGCGACTATTCGCGAGGGGCCTCGGGCTTCTGGATCGAAAACGGCCAGATCGCCTATCCGGTCAACGAATGCACCATCGCGGGCAATCTGCGCGACATGTTGCTGCGGATGATCCCGGCAAACGATGCCCGCCCCTGGCTGTCGCGGGTGGTACCGTCGATCCTGATCGAGGGGATGACGCTTGCCGGAAACTGACCTCGACCTGTTGATCCGCGCCGCACACGAGGCCGGGCGCATCGCCACCCGCTACTCAGGCCGCGATGCCCAGAGCTGGGACAAGCCCGATGGCGCCGGCCCGGTGACCGAGGCCGATCTGGCGGTGAACGCGATGCTGGCCCAGATGCTGCCCGCTGCCCGCCCCGGCTATGGCTGGCTCAGCGAAGAGACCGAGGATACCGCCGCTCGGCTGGATCACGACCGTGTTTTCATCATCGACCCGATCGACGGCACCCGCAGCTTTGCCGAAGGGTCGCGCACCTGGGCGCATGCGCTGGCGGTGGCGGATCGGGGCGTTGTTACCGCCGCCGCCGTCTATCTGCCACAGCGTGACCTGCTGTTCACCGCCGCGGCGGGCGGTGGTGCCTTTCTGAACGGCGAACCGATCCGGGTCTCGGCGCCCACCGACCTGGCGCAGGCGCATATTCTGGCCGCGCGACCAAATCTGCGCCCCGAACACTGGACCGGGGGACAGGCGCCTGAGTTCCACCGCGACTATCGTCCTTCGCTTGCCTATCGTCTGGCGCTGGTGGCGCAGGGGAGATTCGACGGGATGCTGACCCTGCGACCCAGCTGGGAATGGGATATCGCGGCTGGCGAGTTGATCCTGCGCGAGGCGGGCGGGCTTTGCACCGACCGGAGCGGTGCGGCCTTGCGCTTCAACAATCCCAAACCCCGGCTGGACGGGGTCATCGCCGGTGGGGATATCGTGCATCGCGGCCTGTTCGGCGCCCTCGATCCCGCCGGTACGGGCATTACGGCGCATTGACCGCGGCGGTCCTTGGCGCCCGATGACTTGACCCGGGCCGCCAAACCCGTAGGGTGCCGCCGATTTCAACCCCTCTCCGTCAGGAGCGCCGCATGGCATCCACTGCCCAGACCGACCGGCGATCCGGCGCCCCTGAAGGCATTGCGCCACGAGGGCAGGACTAAGCCATGGCACGGTCTCTCAGCCTTGCGGCCTATCGCGTGCTCAATTGGCGGGGTGTGACCCCCCCGGGCCGGGACATGCCGGATCGCCCCGAGGGCGAACTGGTCTGGATACATGTGAACAACCGCAGCCGGTTCCCCGCGCTTTGCGATCTGTCGCAGCGGCTGGTCGCCCTGCGCCCCGAGCTAAGCCTGCTGTTCACAATCCCGGCGGATATGCGGATCGATGACTGGACCGCGCCCCGTGGTCATATCTCGGTCCTGCCCGAGGATCACCCCGCCCCGGCGCGCCGGTTTCTGGATCACTGGCGTCCGGATCTGTGCCTGTGGTCGGGTGGCGCACTGAAACCCAACCTGATCGACGAGACAGACAGCGCCGGCATTCCGATGCTGCTGATCGACGTCTCTGAACGCGAGCTACAGGCCCGCCGCCACCGCTGGCTGCCAGATCTGACACGCACCATGTTGGATTGTTTCGACATGATCCTGACCGATGGCGAGGCAACCGCGCGCTATGTGCGACGGGCCGGCATCTCGCCAACCAAGGTCCGCGCATCGAGCCCGCTGCAAATCAGCGCAAACCCCACGCCTTGGCCCGAAGAGGAACTGGTCGAGACCAACGCAACCCTGGGTGGCAGGCCGGTCTGGCTGTCGGCCTGGACCCAGCCCAAAGAGTTCATCTCGGTTTTGACCGCGCATCGCCACGCGCTACGGCTGTTGCACCGGCTCTTGCTAATCGTGCATGTAGTCGACCCGAGCGAGGCTGGACCGCTGCGCACACGGCTCGAGGCGATGGATTTGCGTTGCGCCGACTGGGATGCGGGCGACCGGATCGAGGATTCAACTCAGGTTGTGATCAGCGCCCATGCCGAGGATCTGGGCCTTTGGTACCGGATTTCACCGCTGACCTTCATGGGCAGCTCTCTGGAATTCGGCACTGGTGGGCGCGATCCGCTGACCGCGGTGGCGCTGGGTTCGGCGCTGCTTTACGGTCCGAATGTGCGTGCTCACATGGAGACATATATACGGCTGGCCTCTGCCGGCGCCGCGCGCTCGGTGCGCGATGCCGAGGCGCTGGGGCGCGAGGTCGTCGACCTGCTGGCCCCGGACGCGGCGGCCCGCATGGCCCTTGCGGGCTGGCAGGTTGCCACGGAAACCGCCCATCTGACCGACGAATTGATCGACATGGTGCAGGACCGGCTGGACCGGCGAAAGGCGGTTCATGCGAGCACCTGAATTCTGGCAGAACGATCCGGCACATCCGGGCTGGCAGTCGCGGCTGCTGGCGCCGCTGGGCGCGCTCTATGCCCGCGCCACCGCACGGCGACTGGCGGGCGGTGATCCGATCAAGGTGCCAGTACCGGTGATCTGCATCGGCAACCTGAACGCGGGCGGCACCGGCAAGACCCCCAGCGCGATCTGGGTGGCCGAGCGGCTGCGCGATGCCGGGCACGAACCGCATGTGGTCACGCGTGGCTATGGCGGCACGCTCGAAGGCCCGGTGCAGGTCGATCCACGCCGCCACCGCGCCGAGCAGGTGGGTGACGAGCCCTTGCTGCTGGCTGCCTTTGCCGAGGTCTGGGTGGCCAAGGACCGCGCCGCAGGCGCCCGCGCGGCGGCAGCGGCGGGGGCCAGCGTGATCATCCTGGATGACGGGTTCCAGAATCCCGCAGTGGCCAAGGATCTTTCGATCGTCGTTGTGGATGCGGCCCAGGGGTTTGGCAACGGGCGCTGCATTCCCGCCGGCCCATTGCGGGAACCGGTGGCAACAGGTCTTGCCCGTGCCGACCTTGTTCTGGCCCTGGGAGATGCGCAGGCACAGGACCAGTTTCGCGACACCTGGGGCGCCGCGCTGACCGTGCCATTGATCACTGCCGAGCTGAAGCCGCTGCGCACCGGGATGGACTGGACCGCGACCCCGGTGCTGGCCTTTGCCGGGATCGGCAACCCGGCCAAGTTCTTTCGCACGCTTCGGGCCGAAGGTGCCGATCTGCGCCGGGCCGAGGCGCTGGACGATCACCAGCCGCTGACACCGGCCCTGATGACCCGGCTGGAAAACGAAGCGCGGCTTTTGGGCGCCCAGATGGTGACGACCGAGAAGGATGCCGTGCGGCTGCCACCCGTATTCCGGTCCAAGGTCATCACCCTGCCGGTGCGGCTGGAGGTCACGGACGAGGACAGATTGCGCGGTATCCTGCTGGCCGCCGCGCCGCCCCCGCCCTGAGGTCAGCTACCCAGTTCGGCCTCGATCAGGGCCTTGAACCCTTCATAAGCCTGGTTCTCGACCTTCTTGCCATTGATCATGAAGCTGGGGGTCGAGTTGATCTCGTCCCGGGTCGCGTGCTCCTGATACCAGGCCACCAGCGTCTGTGCCATGGTGGCATCGCCCAGACACGCCTCCAGCTTGTCATTCTCGATCCCGGCCAGGCGACCGATCTTGCGCAGCTCCTCGGCGATCTCGGCCGGGCCACCGGCGCGCGACCATTCGGCTTGCCCCTTGTAGATCAGGTCGGAAATGCCAAAGAACTTCTCGGGACCCGCACAGCGTGCCACCATCGAGGCCCAAAGACCGTAACGGTCGAAATACACCTCGCGATAGACAAAGCGCACCTTGCCGGTGTCGATGAAATCGGCCTTGAGCTGCTTGTAGGGGCCCTGGTGAAACGCCGCGCAATGCGGGCAGGTATACGAGGCATATTCGATGATTTCGACCGGCGCGTCCTCGGCCCCTTGCACCATCTCGACAATGGTCGAGGTGTCGATTTCGGCCTGCTGCGCCTCGGCGCCGCCGATAAACGGGTTGGCGGGCAGGTTGCCCTGTGACGGCAGGGTCAGCCAGTAGGCCCCCGCCACGACAGCCACACCGGCAAACACCAGGGTTCCCAAACGGTTCATCTTTCTGCCCTTTCTCAAGATTTCTGTCTCGATAAAACGTTCTGCGCCAACCTTTCAAGGGCCGCGCGCAAATCTTCATCTTTGGCGCCATCGGCCACCCGCGCCGCTTCGGCCACGATTTCGGGGCGCGGGACGCTGGTGGCGGTCTTGGGGCGGTGATCGAATGTGGCCTGACCTTCGGCAAAGCCGACGGGCGCGGTCTGGGTGATGCGGACCCGGCTGATGGCGTTATAGCCATAGGCGGCGTTCACCCGTTCGCGCAGCTGTTCCTTCTGCATTTCCAGCATCGGCGCCTGGGCCCCGGTGGTCAGCACCGTCAGCGTCGCGCCAAAGCCACCCTTGCCATAGCCGATGTTGACCGGGCGGGCGATGGCGGCCAGATCCTGTCCGACGATCTCGGCCCAGTGGGTCAGCACCCGGCCCACGGCAAAGCCGCGCGTTTCGCCAGCGCGGCGAATCTGATCGCCCAGCACGCTGGCGGTGCGCTTGAAGCCACGGGTCGAGGAACGTCTGCTTGCCATCTGGAATCCGACTCTGTTGCCGCTATTCTAAAGCCCACGCACAGCGGCACCAGTGAAACCGATAGAAGCAAGGGAATTTTCGTGCGCGACCTCCAACACTTTGACGTGAGCGGTGCGCTGCTCGACTGGTACGACCGCCACGCGCGCGAAATGCCGTGGCGGGTGGGGCCAGCGGCGCGCGCGGCAGGCACGCGCCCCGACCCCTATCGCGTCTGGCTGTCAGAAGTGATGCTGCAACAGACCACCGTGGCGGCAGTGCGCGACTATTTCCACCGCTTCACCACCCGCTGGCCAACGGTTGCGGCGCTGGCCGCCGCACCGGACGAGGCGGTAATGGGAGAATGGGCGGGCCTTGGCTATTACGCCCGCGCCCGCAACCTGCTGAAATGTGCGCGCGCGGTAAGTGAGGAGCACGGCGGCCAGTTCCCCGACAGCTACGAGGGGTTGATCGCCCTGCCCGGCATCGGCCCCTATACCGCCGCCGCCATCGCCGCCATCGCCTTTGACCGGGCCGAGACGGTGCTGGACGGCAATGTGGAACGGGTGATGGCGCGGCTACACGACGTGCAAGAGCCGCTTCCGGGCGTGAAGCCGGTGCTGAAGGAGCACGCCGCCGCGATAACCCCGGCCAAGCGGCCCGGCGATCACGCCCAGGCGATGATGGATCTGGGCGCGACGATCTGCACCCCGCGCTCGCCCGCCTGCGGAATCTGTCCGCTGCGCCCCCCCTGCCTGGCCCGCCAGCGCGGCACCGTCGCCGACCTGCCCCGCAAAAGCCCCAAAAAGCCCAAGCCGATCCGCCATGGGCATGTCTATCTGGCGCAGCATTCCGACGGTGGCTGGCTGATGGAGCGTCGCCCGGACAAGGGCCTGTTGGGGGGTATGTTGGGTTGGCCCGGTTCGGACTGGTCCGAGGCCCCCGAACCCTCTCCCCCCTTCGAGGCCCAATGGCGCGAACTGCCCGCAGAGGTGCGCCACACCTTTACCCATTTCCACCTGATCCTGCGCATTCATACGGCGCCGCTGGAGGTCGACACCGCGCCCGAGGGGCTGGTCATCATCGACAAACACGCCTTTCGCCCATCAGACCTGCCCACGGTGATGCGCAAGGCCTTCGACCTCTGGCGCGGCCAATAGCGTCATGGGCAGACCCCGAAAAAACGGTTATGTTTCAGGCATTCGGATGTGGAGCCTGCAATGATCCCCACGGAAACCCTGGCCCGTTGGCAAAGCGCTATGCCGTTCTGGCTGTCCTTCCTTCTGATCCCGCTGGTCTGGATCGTGGCCAGCCAGGGCGGATGGTGGCTGTTGGCGGTCCCGCTTTCGACCTGGTGGGCGTTTGCGGTTTACGATCAGGTAACGGGCCTCAACGAGGAAAACGCCGACCCCCAGACCGGTGACGAGGCGTTGGGCTGGTACATCCTGCTGCCCAAGCTTTGGGTGCCGCTGCAATTCGTCACGCTTTACGGGCTGATCTGGTACGCCACCCGCGCCGATCACCTGTCGACCGGTGAAAAGATCGCGCTGTTCTTTGGGGTCGGGGTGATTACCGGGACCATCGGCATCAACTATTCCCACGAATTGATGCATCAGAAGAACCGGTTCGAGCGCTGGCTGGGCGATATCCTGCTGGCCATGGTGCTTTACTCGCATTTCCGGTCCGAGCACCTTCTGGTGCATCACCGCCATGTGGGCACCCCGCGCGACCCTGTCACCGCGCGTTACAACGAAGGGTTCCATCGCTTCTATCCGCGCGTCCTGGTGCAATGCCTGCGCTCGGCCTTTCGCGCCGAACGCGAGATGCTGGCCCGCAAGGACCGGCGCTGGACCGATCCAGCCAATCCGTTCTGGCGCTATTGGGCCTTGCAGGGGTTGATGCTGGCGCTGGCCGGGCTGCTGGGCGGTTGGGCCGGGATCGGCCTGTTCCTGGTTCAGGCAGGCACCGCGATCTGGCAGTTGGAACTGGTGAACTATGTCGAGCATTACGGCCTGACCCGCAAATACCTGGGCGACGGCAAATACGAACATGTGATGCCGCGGCATTCCTGGAACGCGGCGCAAAAGGCCTCGAACTGGCTGCTGATCAACCTGCAACGCCATTCGGACCATCACTACAAGCCCGACCGGCGGTTTCCCCTGTTGCAAAACCATACCGAGGCGGATGCGCCGCAGCTGCCCTATGGCTATCCGGTGATGACGGTGGCCGCGATGATCCCACCGCTCTGGCGGCGAGTGATGAACCCGCGCGTGCGGGCTTGGCGGCACCGGTATTACCCCGAGATCACCGACTGGAAGCCCTATAACAAGGCGCTGAACCCGACCCCGCGTTGAGTTCTGTTACAGAACCCAGACCGCCATCGGATCCGCCATGCCCGGGATCATCTCGCCCCGGCGTTCGTCGAACCCATCCATCAGGATCGCCCCACCCTCTGCCTCCACCTGGCGGCGCAGATCGTCGCTGATCACAATGCCGGCGTCATAGACCCGCGACTGGGCTTCCAGCTTGGCGGCAACGTTCACCGTGTTTCCGATCACAGCGAATTCCAGCCGATTGGCACCGATATCACCCAGAACCGCAGGGCCGTAATGCACACCGATCCCGGCCCGGATCTCGGGCTCGCCCTGGCGGCGGCGCTCGCGGTTCCAATCACCGATCACCTTGGCCATGGCGCGGGCGCAGGCCAGCGCGTTGCTGCCATCGGTCTCGCCGGCCACCGGGGTGCCGAATGTCGCCATCAGCCCGTCCCCCAGGTATTTGTCGAGTGTGCCGTTATGGCGGAACACTTCACCCTCCATCCGGGCGTGAAAACCACGCAGCACCTCGATCACCTCATAGGGGTCGCGCCCTGCGGCAAAACGGGTAAAGCCGATTATGTCGATGAACAAAACGGCGATATCCTGTTGCCGCACCTGTTTCAGCGGCTCGTCATTCTGGCTGAGCGCATCGACCACATTGGGCGAGAAATAGCGCGACAGGTTGGCGCGTTCGCGTTCCAGCCCGGCATTGGTGGTCAAGAGCCGGTTGAAACGCCGCACAGTCACCCCGAGCGTGACCGCAACGATCAGGAACACCACCACCTCTTGCACGCGGAGTTGAACCATGAAGCTGTTGGGCTCCATCACTTCGGCCACGTCGGGGAAACCCGCGAATGCCGCCTGCGCGCGGGCGCTTAGCTCGGCAATAGGTTCGGACTGCCACCGGGCGACAACCCAGCCAAGCGTCCACAGGATCGCGGTCCATGTGCCGATTGTAATCACCGTACGCCAGGAATAGGCCAGCGTCCCCGCCGCCAGGATGACAAAGAAGTACTGGAAATTGTCGAACCGGTACTGCATCGCCAGCGGTCGCACGTCGTCGGACAGCGGGTTGGGTATCACCATGCCCAACGTCATGATCAGCAGATCGGCGAGGATCAGCAAGAGCTCCAGCCGCGATTGCCCGACACGCCCCGCCCGCCGGATGAACCAGCCATTGACAGCGAGCAGCGCCAGAATGCCGTGGTAATAGATCACGTCCCAATGCGGGTTCACAAAGATGAGCAGCACCGAGATCACTGCCATCGCGACCCAGCGCGCGCGCACCGCCAGTTCCAGCCCTTCGCGCTTGTGCTTGCTCAGCGCCGCCTGAGTAAACCGGTTGTCGAAATCGAACTCGTCGGGCTGGGTAAAAAAGAACCGCTCACGGCGCGGAGGCGCTGCTGTGCTGTCGGTCATGGGTCGTTTCCTTCGTTCCTGCCCTATCAGATAGTCACAATAGGCCGGGGCGGGTACCGGGTGCGACAAAGAAAAAACCCCGCCGACATGCGGCGGGGCAAGGTGTAGTGCCATGTGTCAGGCCACAGGCACCGGCGGTATTCTTGGGATCTTACGAGGTCAGTTTTCCAGTTCCGCCCGGATTTGCTGGCGCAGAACATCGATCGGCACCGTCTTGCCGTCACGCTTGAAGCACCAGTAGGTCCAGCCATTGCACGACGGCGCATTTTCCAGATGCGCGCCCACCTGGTGGATGGAACCCTTGATATTCTGGCCGATCAGCGTGCCATCGGCGCGCACCTTGGCCTTGTGCCGCTGGTTCATGCTGTAAAGCTCTTCGCCCGGACGCAGCATGCCGCGCTCAACCAACTGACCAAAGGGAATGCGGGGCTCGGCCCGTTTGCTGGCGCTGACTTCCAGCGCCTCGCGGTCGAACTTGCGCACCTTGGCAATACGTTTTTCGGCGACCTTGCGATAGGCTTCCTCACGCTCGATGCCGATGAACTCGCGGCCCAGCATCTTGGCCACTGCACCGGTGGTGCCGGTGCCAAAGAACGGGTCCAGCACCACGTCACCCGGATTGGTCGAGCTGACCAGAACCCGGTGCAGCAGCGCCTCGGGCTTTTGCGTGGGATGCGCCTTGTCGCCGTTTTCGTCCTTGAGCCGCTCATGCCCGGTGCAGATCGGCATGACCCAGTCGCTGCGCATCTGCACACCTTCGTTCAGCGCCTTGAGCGCCTCATAGTTGAACGTGTACTTGGCGCCTTCGGCCTTGGACGCCCAGATCATCGTCTCATGGGCATTGGTGAACCGCTTGCCACGGAAATTCGGCATCGGGTTCGATTTGCGCCAGACCACGTCGTTTAGGATCCAGTACCCCGCATCCTGAAGCGCCGAGCCGACCCGGAAGATGTTGTGATAGGACCCGATCACCCAGATCGCGCCATTGGGTTTCAACAGTCTCCGGGCGGCCTTCAACCAGTCGCGCGTGAACTGGTCATAGGCGGCAAAGCTGGAAAACTGGTCCCAGTGGTCATCGACCGCGTCCACTTGGCTGTTGTCGGGACGATGCAGCTGGCCCTTGAGTTGCAGGTTATATGGCGGATCGGCAAAGATCAGATCCACCGACGCCTCTGGCATCGCGTTCATCACGTCGATGCAGTCGCCGGCTATAATCGTGTTTAAAGGGAGCGCTGTTGCGCCCTTTGTCTTGGTCGTCGTCATAGTCTGCCTCAAGTTCCACGGCGCTTTTTGCGCTCATTTGGTTGATGACAGGATGAGTCAAACCGGATTCGCGGTCAATTTCTTTTTTGAATCAGCGAGTTACGATTTACTCTTGATACAATATCTTGTGCACTGTCTTGAAAGAACGCCTATGGTGTGGGGTTGCACCAAGATCTTGCAAAGCGGCACGATGCTCTTTTGTCGGGTATCCGGCGTTGCGTTCCCAACCATAGCCGGGATGCTGTTGCGCCAAATCCACCATCAGCCGATCGCGCCATGTTTTTGCCACAATCGAGGCCGCCGCAATCGACACCGACCGCCCGTCGCCTTTGATCACCGCCTGCGACGAGATGCTGAGACCGGCGGGAATCAGGTTGCCGTCGATCAGCAGGAAATCGGGTGCGGGGTCCAGAGCGGCCACAGCACGCTCCATAGCCAGATGCGAGGCGCGCAGGATGTTGAGGGCGTCGATCTCCTCGACACTGGCTTCGGCGATGCTCACCTGGGCACTGGCATGCAGGATATCGTACAACCGCTCGCGCCGGGCGGCCGTCAGTTTCTTGGAATCGTTTAGCCCCGCGGGAATGGCCGCAGGGTCCAGCACCACCGCTGCTGCAACCACCGGGCCGGCCAATGGGCCGCGCCCGACCTCGTCAACGCCGGCGATACGAATGCGGCCCTGCTCTGTCAGGGCCGCTTCGAGCTGGTAATCAGGCTGTGTCATGCCCCTTGGTTGACCTGAATTCTCGTCTCGGGACAAGCAAAAAGGCAGGGAGCCATGCCCCCTGCCCCACGGCCCCTTACGGGCCTCCTGCTCGACCTCAGTTGGAATAGGCGACGCGATAGCCGAACTGGCGCAGGCAGTTGGGCTCGTAAGCGTTGCGGGTCCGCTCGCCATTCCAATAGGACACCTTGCACTGCTGCGGCAGGCTGTTGGCATGGCCATAATGCCGCGTCAGGCAACGTGCACCCAGCACCGGACCATGACCGCGATAGCCATCCGCCTCGCGCAAGCAGCGCGACGGCAGATTATAACGTGCCACATCGGTCGGCAGCGGCTTGGCGCGGCGATGCGGGTCATGCGTCGGATACGGGTTGTGTTGGTTGCGGGTGGCGTGCTCTTGCTGGCGGCGGCGATCCTTCTTCTTGTCATAGTGATGAACGGCGGCACCCAGGATGGCGATGGCCGCCAGACCACCCAGAATGTCATGCGCATCGGCGGCACGAGCCTGGCTGACAGAGACACCGGTGACGGCGATGGCGGTGGACAGGACAAGAGCGATGAACTTGCGGTGCATGAGAGGGATCCTTTCGGTTGTCTGTTCTCTGGCCCGCATCGTCACGGGCGGTGGTGATGTGCCAAACCTGCGCCCGCCCCGTCCGGACAAGCAATATCGCCCCTCTGTTATCCGATATCAGCCCCGCTATCGCCCTGCGGTTATTGAATATCCTCGCTTCAGGGCGCAGGATAATGGCCATGAAACAGTTCTCCCAAATCCTGGCCCTTCTGGCCCTGATCGCGGCCCCCGCCAGCGCCGGCGCCGCCGAATGCTATGCCGATTACAAGGCCAAGCAGGAACAGCCGTTGCGGCTGCATTACGGTGTCATGCAGGTCTCCGGCTGTTCCGCCGGACAGGCCACACCCGAGGTCGCCGCCCGCCTGCAAGCTGCCGGATGGACCCTGCTCAACGTGCTTTCGGTCTTTGGACCCGAGGGACTGGACCAGAGGAAGGCCGATGCCGGACCCTATTTTCTCCGTTTCTGAGGCACGCCGGTCAGGTACCCGGCTGATCGGGTTCGGCATCGCCGCCATTGTCGTCATCCTGGCGACGGCGGCCACCTTTCTGCTGCTGACCCTGCCCGACGCCAACGCGTTCAACGCGCGGGTCGAGCGGGTTTTCATCGAAAACGATCTGACCACCCAGGCCGAGATCCGGCTGCTGGAAATCCTGGCCCAATCGGGCACCGCCTTTGCCGACACCCTGTCGAGCTATCGCATGGTAATTTTCGTGCTGCTGGTCTTTGCCAGTGCCATGATGATCGCAGCACTGGCCTTTCTGGCGATGCTGGTGCTGCTCAACCGTCGCATGGCCCAGATCGAGCGCACCGGCATTCAGGTGACCTCGCTGCTGATCAGCCGCGAGGAGAACACCGTCTACCTCAACAACATGGAGTTCCAGCTGACCCCCGCCGCCATCGAGACCCTCGCCGTGCTGGCCGAGGCGCGGATGGATGACGAGGTGCTATCGGGGTCGCAGATCGAATCCGTGATCTCGGGCCGGGCTGCCGCCGATTGTGACGAGGCCGCTGGGGCCACCCGGATCAAGCGGCTGCGCGACACGCTGGGCAACCAGATGATCAGCGCCCTGCTGGTCAAGAACATCGCCAAACGCGGTTATATGCTGGCAATCGAGAAAAGCGTGATCCAGATGGTCTGATGCATCAGTGATTGGGCGACTCGCGTCCCGGCGCGGGTCGCGACTGCGATTGCGCGGGCGGCCAGGCCGGGCAGGCGCAGGTGGCGCGATTGTCGATAATCAACTCATCCCGGATATGCGGGCATGTCGGCGGCGGCCCCGAGACCCAGGCCGGACGGTTGGTCGCCTGACAGACGGCGATACAGATGCATTGATCGCGCGTCGGCTGGGGTATCCGGCTGTGCTGCGCCTCGAGCGGTGCAATTGGGGCAATGACAAGAGCTGTCATCAGAAGAGATCGCATCAGCTGCCTCACCGATAATTTCAGTTTCGTGCCCTTGGCATTCACCCCCCCTGCCCCCATCCTATGACCTGACGGGCAAAAAGGAGGTTGTCGATGAACGTCCATGCCACCCCACGGGCCCAGAGCTATGACATCAGTATCGAACCGCTCGACGGAAAGGTCGAGGTGTATCGCAACGATGTGCTGCTGGCGGCAACGACCCGCGCATTGGTGATGTACGAGACCCGCCTGGCGCCGGCAATCTACATCCCGCGCGACGACGTGCTGGTGCCGCTGGGAGAGCCGACCGAGCTTCAGACCTTTTGCCCGTTCAAGGGAACGGCCAGTTACCGCGACATGTATGTCGGCGAGGAGAAGGTGGCCAATGCGGTCTGGTCCTACGACACGCCTTTGCCCGAGAGCGCCGGCATACGCGGTTATGTCGGGTTCATGCCGCAGGCCCATACGCGGATCGAACTGGGCGACAACAGCCTGAACGAGGGGGCGGATGGCCATGTCAGCGGCCCGCTTGTCGACTGGCTGATGCGCGGTGCGGCTTCGTTCCGTACGGCCGAGGAATTCACCCGCGCGCTGGCCGAAAAGATGCTGGATCACGGGATCGCGGTCTCGCGGCTGAGCGTTCTGGCCTGGTCGCTGCATCCGCTGATCGCAGGCAAACATTACATCTGGGAAAAGGGGAAGGCCGAGATCTCGACCTATGCGCCGACCTATGAAATCCACGATCATCCGGCTTTCAACAACAGCCCGCTGCGGCATGTGTCAAACGGCCTGGGCGGCATCCGTCAGCGGTTGACAGACGGGCCGACCGATACAGAATTCCCGATCATGCAGGAGTTGCGCGCGCAGGGCGCCACCGACTATGTCGCCATGCCGATGCCGTTTTCCGATGGGCGCATCAACGTCTTGACCATGAGCTGCGATCACCCGGACGGGTTCACCACCGCCAATCTTGGCCTCATCTTTGAATGCTCCGCAGTAATCGGCCGCTATTACGAGGTGTTCATGCAGCGCGAGAATGCGCAGTCACTGCTGGAGACCTATGTCGGCAAGCGCAGCGGTGCGCGGGTTCTTGGTGGCGAAATCCGCCGTGGAGACGGCGACGAGATCGACGCCGCGATCATGTTCTGCGATCTGCGCGGGTCGACCCGGCTAGAAGAGGAGTTGGGGCGCGCCAGCTATATCGGCACGTTGAACCGGTTCTTCGAGACGGTGTCCGAAATCGTGCATGCCAATGAGGGCGAGGTCCTGAAGTTCATCGGCGACGCGGTGCTTGCGGTATTTCCTGCCGGTGCCGATGCCCAGACCGCCCATCGTCAGGCCATGACCTCGGCAACCGAGATCGTTACGAAGCTGGCCGAAACACCCGAGGGGGACGTGGCGCTGGATTGCGCCATCGGGCTGGCCTATGGTCGGGTCACCTATGGCAATGTCGGATCAAAGGAACGTCTCGATTTTACCGTGATCGGTCAGGCTGCGAATATCGCGGCGCGGCTGGGCGACTATGGCAAGGCCACCGGACACAGAATTGTCGTCTCGGAAGAGGTTGAAAGCGCCTGCGGCAATTGCCTGCCGCTGGGTGAAGTCGCGTTGCACAATGTCTCGCACCCCGTGACCTGCTATGCGGTCGAGATCGACCGGACAATGTTTCGGGTGCAACAGCCCGAGAGTTGACCGCCCCATCGATCACCGCAGATTACCCAACAGCGTCAACGCATTCTGGGCCGCTGACGCTGCCAGCGATTGGCTGTTGATCTGTGATCGCGCCAGATAGGCAATGGTCACCTTGTCCAGCATTTCCGGATCGGTGAACTGAGACACTTTGGACGAGCCGGTCAGCGCCTGCAATTTGTCTTCGAATATCTCCAGTTGTTGGTCGATGTCGATACGCCCAAGGCCCGACGGCAGGCCCAGCGCGGTTTCCATCATCTTGCGCAGCGGCGGTACTCCCATCAGGCTGAACCATTTGGCATTGTCGCTTGAACGGTCTTCGGCAAGGGCCTTCAACTCGTGCTGCGCATAGAGAGCGATCCGCATGGTTTCGTCCTGTTCGCCGATCGCCTGTTCGAACCCTGCCGCCTCGTTCTTGGCGACGATATCCTCCATGAAGGTGACCAGACCGGTTGTCCGCACCTCACCCGGCCCCAGTCCGAACGCCTTGGAGAACTCGCGATAGCGTTTGTCCGAAAGCTTGTTGGCCAGAGCATCGGACGCGGTTGTCCCGTCTTCGAGGATTTTGCGTACAAAGTAAGTATTGTTCAGATCATTCTCGAGGCCGAACGCCCCCAAAGCCACCTGCAAAAGCCGCCGGTCCGACACCAGGTCCTTGGCGTTTTTCACCTGGCCGATCTTCTCCATGAAATAAGAGCTTTCGCGATTGCGAACAGCGGAATTGGAGAAGCTTTGCGCCTGAGCGTCATAGGTGCGCTGCAGGAACCGCCAGCCGGCAATGCCGCCCGATATCAGAACCGGCTGGTAACTCATTGCGGTCGCAGCGCCAGAATGCGCTCCTCGCGAGGAAGAAGAGTACGCAGCGCCTTGAGGCATTTATAGGGATGATCCGCGACCAGTGCCTCGGTCGCTTGCGCCAGCGCCTTGCGGCTGTCGGGATCGGTGAAAACTTGGCTGAGTTCCTCGATCCGGCGCAACAGCGACATTCTGGCCTGCTCGGGGTCGCTGTCGCCGGACAAAACCAGTTGTGCGGCATAGCAGACCCGACGCACCGGAGTCGTTGCTTCTTCGGGATGAATCGCATCGCGCAGACGCAGGATATTGGCATCGGGGGTCATGATCGACAGCCTGCCGCGGCGGTCACCATTCTCGATCACCGCGCCATTGATCAGAACTCGTTCTTTGGGTGCCAGTTTCAGGACCAAACCGCTCATTCCGTTGCGCTCCCTTGACGCAGACCGCGCAGGACGGCCGTGTTGATTTCAAGCAAGGGGCGCGGGGAAGCCTCGCGTCGCAACACCTTGCTGGTATGCACCTGAGTGAACTCGGCCAGATAGAACAGCCGGGCTCGCAGATCGGGTGGCAGAGCGTTGTCAGCCTCAGCCACATTGGTCGCCAGGACCCCCCACAACCGGTTGTTTTCGTGCAACGCCTCGACCAGTTCCCCGAACCCCGCGCGCCCCCGCTTGGCGGCGCTGTGCATGCGGTGAGTGATCCGGGACAGGACTTCGTATTCCATGTTCCGTGGCGTCCTGGTCGGAGCCGAAGCGGCCGAATAGGCCTGTCGTGCCTGAAGAAGCGCGTTCACGTGATGTCCTTACTGTTGGGAAATGTCGGCAGGAGGGACCGGGGCGCGAACGCCCCGGCCATACTGCTTAGCGGAACAGCGACAGGATCGACTGCGGCGCTTGGTTGGCGATGGACAGCGACTGAACCGCCAGCTGCTGCTGCACTTGCAGCGCTTGCAGGCGGGCCGAGGTCTCTTCCATATCCGCATCCACCATCGAACCGATGCCCGACTTCAGCGAGTCGGTGAGGTTCGAGATGAAGGTCTTCTGGGTTTCGATCCGTCCCTGAACCGAGCCAAAGGCTGCCGCGGCATCAATCGATGTGTCGATCAGAGTTTCGATCGAGCCCAGAGCGGCGGCTGCACCAGCGGAGTTCGACACGTCAATTGCCGCCAGCGCACCCAAACCGCCAGAGTTGGCGTTGGAGAACTGGCCCGACACGTGCAGACTGTCGGTACCACCGTTGGTGATCACCAGCCGACCCGAGTTTGCCGCGTTGTAGTCGACGGTCACATTGGCGCCCGAGGCCTCGATCGCCGCCTTCATGCCGACCGCGATCACATCCGCTTGGGAAGTCGACGCGATGTCTTCGGCAGTGACAGTGTAGCTCACCTCTGTATCGCCAAGACGAATGGTGAAGCTGTCACCGGCCGCATAAGCGGCTGTGCCCTGCGGCTCGAACTCGATCTGGCCGTTATCGTCGGTGCCACCATTCGCATCCAGCGAGAAGCCGAAGCTGTCCTGGCCATCCGCCGACACACCGTCAGTGTTGGTCGCATCGAACACGGCCTTGGCAGTATAGCCGCCGGTCGACAGGTTCTGCCCGGTAACCGTGATCGACGAGGCGGTCACGTTACCCGCGTTGTCACGATCGAGCGACGACAAAATCGAAGCCGAAGCGGCACTTCCATCAACCAGGTTCAGCCCGTTGAACTGGGCGGCGCCCACAACTGCCGAAATCTGGTCTTTCAGCGCGGTGACGTCGGCGTTGATCTTGTTGCGATCAACGTTGTCCTCCTGTGCGGCAACGATCTTGCCTTTCATCTGGGTCAGCAGATCGGTCACGGTCTCGGCCGCGTTTCGGGCAACTGCAACAGTCGATTCACCCAGGCTAAGGCTGTCTTTGATCGCCTTGAAACCCTTCACATCCGATTCCATCACTTTCGAAATGGCCCAGATGGCCGAGTTGTCCTTTGCGGTGGCCACGTTCTTACCGGTCGAAATGGCGTTTTGGGTCTGACCCAGGTTCATATTCACCGACTTGAGGGTCTGCAGCGCCACCATTGCGCCATTGTTCGTCAGAATGCTGGACATAACATCATCCTTTGATCTTGTGGGCCTTTGGCCCGGGTTTGCATCCGCCCCTTCAGGCGTTCGGAAACGTCTTTCTGACGAATGCGAAAGTCCGAGAACCGGTCTCGCGCCACACTCATTCCGAGGTGCGACGCTAGATTTGCCCCCGATCTCCTAACGGTTTGCTAAAGCGGGCCCGCTGCATTCCACAAATTTGACTCAACTGTTCTTTCATGCCCGTTTCTCTAGCTGAGTCTTTCCGAATGCTGCGTACCGATGCTTGTGACCATCACGGTCATAGGTTTCGAGCCCCTGTCGCACCTTGCGAAGTTCGGACATACGGTTGGACACTGCCCGAATCCCCTCAAGCGCGCTGTTCAACAAGACCTGGTTGCGGGTCACTTTCTGGTGCAGCGGCCTAAGCTGCTCATGTAGAAGATCGGGAGTCGCGTTGATACGCTGAACCAGTCTTTCCTTTTCGTCGGTCATCCGCCCGAGTTGTTCCAGTTCGCCCCGCACCAGCGCGGCGCGCTCCATCTCCAGCAGTTCATCAAGCGACGAGAGCAGATCATCAAGATCAGTATTGTCCATCTCGGGAGTCCTTCAATGCGTTGAAGAGTGATTCGGCCAATCCAATTCCACCGGATCGGGCCAGCTGATCCGCCTGTTGACGAACCAAAAATGAATTGAACTGTTCTTCGCCGGCACCGCCACCAAAGGCGCTGCGAGCCTTACCAAGACCCGCAGATTTCAGCATTTCAGCAAGAAAAGTCGCTTCCAGTTCAACCGCGACTCTTTGCAAAGCGCTGTCTGCCGTTTGCCTTTCGCCCGATAGAGTAGTGGCCAGATATGTCTGAGATACGTCCATTGATCGCCTAGAAATTGTTTCGAACTTTTCCGATCAGACAGATAAGCGGTTAAAAAAACCGTAACCGGTTTGCGACAATGCTTGGTCTCACAACGAAAGAAATTCGCATGACCGGACTGACCAGCCCCAACAACCTGCCGCTTGCCGGCCAGACAACAAATTCGCGCATAGAAACCCTTGCTCCTGGCCAGCACACCGGCAGCACTCGCTCCGATTTTGGTGACGTGTTTCATGCATGGACCGGCTCAACAGCAAAGCAGGGGCGCGTCCCGTTGGAAGAAAACGAACCCACGCCGACAGATGACGAAGCTTTGGCTGTCGAACAAGCTGACGAGATTGAAGAGGCAACCGCGCAGATCGGAACGAACCGATTTGATCAACAGCCAAAAGACTCGCCTATTCGAGAATCCGGCGTTCAGGAAATCACCACCCAGGATGAGATAGGTACCGCTGGCGACAAGCCCGTCTTGTCGGATGGTCCGGATGAAGCGCAACAAATTGGCAGCGCTCTCAGAGAGACGCGCTCTGGCGAAAATGGCCTGACCATCAATTCGGCGCGACTGAGTGCAGCCGTCCAACGCACGGATGACCGACAGAAGCTATCAGATTTCAGGCTCTCATCCTTTACTTCGCCTACTATCGAAACCAACCGCCCAACCCAGAGTACGAGGCAACAACAATACCTGAATCGGGTTGGAACACCTTCCTTCAAAGTCGGAGAGGTCGAGACAGCCGGGTCCACCCGCCTGATCTGGGAGCCTCCGGCAAAACCCATCCAAGTAGAAAAGCAGCTTCGGATATCTCCGTATTCCGCCTTGTCCAGGGACGGACTGCTTTCACAACCGCGCGTATTACATTCGGCAACAAGCGACTCGGAAACGGTTTCCGCCGCGAACGACCATACGGCCAAATCGGTTGACAAAGAGCGGATCGCTTCGGCCATCGAGATCTCGGCCAACATGAAAGGGGGCGAAGAAGCAACCCAGCGCCCTACACAGGAAAAGGTGCGGGTAACTGGCGCACTGGAAAGTACCGTTCCGGAAACTGACCTGCCTCGAGCCGATCGGGCCATGATAAAACAACGGGTCGCGGTGAGCGCCGCCAAAGCTCAAGAGTTCGCATCAACTCCCCTCCAACCGTTTACGAACTTATCCACGGCCCGGTTTCCGATCAGCGCCGACTTGTTGATGGAGCGTGGGGGCGAGCGACTCTTGGACATGTCATTTGCCACGCCCGCCGCTTCCGGCACTCAATCCTTAGTTCACACGACAGCAATCACCGCAGAGGCGGTGCGAAATATTGGTGGGCAACTAGCTGCTGCGGTCGCCAACCGACCCGATGCGGGCAGCGTCGAAATCGCGCTTGATCCCGAAGAGCTGGGACGCGTGCAGATGACTCTAAAAACCCGCGGTGACATTCTGACACTGACGATCTTTGCGGACAGGCCCGAAACGCTCGACCTAATGCGGCGCCATATCGACGAGTTATCCGCGGATTTCCGCGATATGGGATTCGCCGATGTCTCCTTCAGTTTCGGTGGGTCGCAAAGCGAAACAGGCGACGATACCGAGCAAAGATCAAACGGCGGGGAACCGAAGATGCATACGCCCGAATCACTCCCATCAATCGAACCTGACAACAGACTACGTATCGCTACCAGCGGCTTGGACATAAGGCTTTGAACCATGGTCACAGCGGTAAACCCTGTCACGGCGGCAACTCAACAGAAATCGTCGCCCTCCAACGCCCAGGATTCGCGCGTTCTTAGTTCTGATTTCAACACATTCATTCGAATGCTTACAACCCAAGCAAAATACCAGAACCCGCTCGAACCTCTTGATTCTTCAGAATACGCCGCTCAGCTGGCGCAATTCTCGATGGTCGAACAACAGACAAAAACCAACGACACCCTAGCCGCCTTGGTGGAGAAGATGGGTGCCACCAATATGGCGGAATTGTCAAACTGGATCGGCAAAGACGCCCGCGCAATTGCCCCGGCACACTTCAGTGGTTCTCCCGTTACCGTATCGCCCGCTCCACTCGCTGCTGCCGACAAAGCCTACCTGGTTGTGCGCGACGCACAGGGCGAAATCATAGACCGCTACGAGATACCGGTTTCCGCAGAGCCTGTTACCTGGTCCGGGTTGGAAAGCGACGGGTCGCAACGAGCCCACGGTCTTTATAGTATTGCGATCCAAAGCTACAAGTCAGACGAATTGCTGCTGGACGAGGCCGCCTCCGTTTATCACCCGGTGACCGAAGCCCAGATCGAGAATGGCGAAGTGATCTTGATCCTTGAGGGCGGTCAGGCGATTTTGGCCAATATGGTAACCGGCGTGCGCGCGAACGGCTGATCCGCTCGTCGCCCCGGGTTGCCAAGGCGGGCGGGACTGCCCGCGCCAAGAACCTGAGGCCGAGTTGGAACAGACAGAGCATATCCCGCCCCCGGGTCTTGTCGCGCAGCTGCGCGAACGTGGCCTGTTGCAGAATGGTGACCGGTTCGAAACGCTTTATGGCGGGCGCACCAACAGGGTCTGGCGGTTGCTTGGCCCGGCCGACGATCTGGTGGTGAAGCTCTATCGCAGGGATTTCGATAACCCTCTGTTCGGCAACGATGCACAGCTTGAGGCGCTCTGCCTGAACCAGCTGCAGGGCACCGGGCTGGCTCCGCAACTGCGGGCTTCGGGCACGCTGGCGCAAGAGGCATGGGTCGTCTACGACCATGCCCCAGGCGACCCATGGCAATCTGACCCGACGGTCGCTGCCCGAATTCTGGCTAATCTGCACCGGCGGGCGCTCGACATCCCGGCGCCAGTGGGCTGCAACGGCAGCGCCGCCATAGGTGCGCATGCCGAGGCCATTCTGGCGCGCTGCACTCACGCCGACCGCGAATTGCTCCAGAAAGCGCGGCCGCAGGCAGCGACGATCGATCCGGGGCCTACCTGTCTGATCCATGGCGACCCGGTTGCTGGAAACCTGTTGGTTTCCGGCAACCAGGCGATCCTGATCGACTGGCAATGCCCTGCCATCGGCGACCCGGCCGAGGATCTGGCGATGTTCCTGTCGCCGGCCATGCAGCAGGTCTATCGGGGCGCTCCTCTGACAGCAGCAGAGGAGCAGCAGTTTCTTGGCGCCTATGAAGACACCGGCACGGTGGCGCGTTACCTGTCGCTGAAGCCGTGGTTTCACTGGCGCATGGCGGCCTATTGCCTTTGGCGGACCCGGAATGGGGCGCCCGATTATGCCCCGGCCTTTGAGCTTGAGAGCGCGGCACTGGCAGCCTGCTGAGCGATCAAAGATCGCCCAGCCCAAGCGCCAGATAGACCGGCGGCATGATCGCACGGCGGAACCGGCCAAGGGGAAAACGCGCCAAGGGTGTTTTCATCGCGTGCGGCAAACCAGGGTCCGAGCCCAGCGCCAGCCGCGCCAATGCGCGCCCAGAATAGGTTCCCATCGCCACCCCGTTACCGTGATAGGCAAGCCCGGCAAACAGGCCCGGCGTCCCCGGCACCGGGCCGACATAGGGCATCAACCCCCGGGTCAGACAGACCATCCCGGACCACAAGTTGGTTGCCTCGACCCCCGTCCATGCCGGGAACATCGCATTGAAATGCCGACGCAACCGGGCGTGGATACTGGCCTCGGCACGGGGAGAGGAAAGCAGCCCACCACGCATACCGAACAGAAACCTCCGGTCCGGCATCAGGCGAAAATAGTGGAGCAGGTTGCGCGTGTCATAGGCCATCTGGTCCGAGGTCCAACCCTGCGCTTGCAGTTCTGCTTCGGACAGGGGGCGGGTGACCATGACGCTCGACTGCGCGGGCATGTAACGGCCAGCGAGCCAGGGCGGCATGTCCTCGCTGGAATAGCCGTTTGTGCAGATCAGTACGGTCTCTGCCTTGATCCGGGCCTTTGGCGTATGCAGGATATGGCCCCGCGCGCCCTGCTCGATCCGGTTGACAGGGCTGTTTTGGAACAGGCGCGCACCCGACGCCGCAGCAGCAGCGGCCAGGCCGAACAGGTATTTGCGCGGATTCAAGGCAAAACCGACATCGCTGGTCAGCCCGCCAAGGAACTCTCCGTTCAGACCTTCGGTCGCCAGCTCGTGTTTCTCGTGCACACGACCATGCTCCGCGTCTGCCTGACGGCGCAGCGCGTCCATGGCGCGGGCGTTATGCGCCAATTGTGTTTCGCCATGCGAATGGGTGTCAGCACTGATCAGGTGCCGTTCGATCAGGCTGGCGACAAGAGCAACCGCCTCTCTCTCGGCGTCATCGAACGCGTGCGCGCCCTCGGCGCCATAACGTCTGCGTTTCTGGGCATCGCTCAGCTTGGAACCGCCCAGACAGCAGAACCCGCCATTGCGGCCCGAAGCACCCCAACCGGGGGCCTTGGCCTCGAACACCGCAACCGATACCCCGCTTTCGGCAAGGTGCAACGCGGCCGACATGCCGGTGAAACCACCGCCGATAATCGCGACGTCCGCTCGAATGTCGCCCGCCGCAACGGGCCAGTCCGGCGCGGCGATGGTCTCGTCCCACCAGCAGCCCGCGCGCGGCCCGTCACCATAGGCATACTCGGAAAAGATCCGACGCATCAGCCGCGGGCCGCCGCCTGTTCATCCCGTTTCTGGCGCACCAACGCCTGTTTCGAGATCAACGAGGCGCTGATCACGCCAACGGTGACGATGCCAATCATGATCGTGCTAAGCGCGTTGATCTCGGGGCTGACCCCAAGACGCACCGCCGAGAAGATCTTGATCGGCAGGGTGGTCGCCGCAGGACCCGAGGTAAAGGAGGCGATCACCAGATCGTCCAGCGACAGGGTAAAGGCCAAAAGCCAGCCCGAGATCACCGCAGGCGCGATGATGGGCAGGGTAACCAACCGAAAGGCCTCGGCCGGGGAACAGCCCAAATCCAGCGCCGCCTCTTCCAGCGAACGGTCGAAAGTAACCAGCCGCGAGGACACCACCACCGAGACATAACACATGGCAAAGGTCGTATGCGCCAATACGATGGTCATCACGCCGCGATCCAGACCGATCCCGATGAAGAGCAGCAAGAGCGACAGGCCGGTGATCACCTCGGGCATCACCAGCGGAGCATAGATCATGCCCGAAAACAGGGTACGGCCCATGAACCGTCCTGCCCGTACCAGCACCAGCGCCGCCATCGTGCCCAGGATGGTGGCCAGGGTCGAGGACATCACGGCAACCTTGAGTGTGACCCAGGCCGCGTTCAGGAACGCATCATTCTGGAACAGCTCGCCATACCATTTGGTCGAGAACCCGGCCCAGACCGTCACCAGCTTGCTCTCGTTGAAGCTGTAGACGATCAGGATCAGCATCGGGATATAGAGAAACGCAAATCCCAGTGTCAGCGACACGGTGTTGAACCAGCTCATCCTGCTCATTTCTCGGCCTCCGCCTGTTTCTGCTGGTTACGCTGGAACAGCACGATGGGCACCACGAGGATCAAGAGCAGCACCACGGCCACCGCCGAGGCAACCGGCCAGTCGCGGTTCGAGAAGAACTCTTCCCACAGAACCTTGCCGATCATAAGCGTGCCGGACCCGCCCAACAGCGAGGGGATCACGAATTCGCCCAAAACCGGAATGAAGACCAGAAAACAGCCCGCGATGATACCAGGCCGGGACAGCGGGATGGTAACCAGCCAAAAGGCCTGCGCCCGCGAACAGCCCAGATCCTCGGCGGCCTCGATCAGCGACCCGTCCAGCCGGTCAAGCGCCGAATAGATCGGCAGGATCATGAAGGGCAGATAGGTATAGACGATACCGATATAGACCGCCGTATTGGTGTTCAGGATGGTCAGCGGCTCTGAGATGATCCCGGTCCAGAGCAGGATCTGGTTCAGATACCCTTCGTTCGACAGGATACCCATCCACGCATAGACGCGGATCAGGAACGAGGTCCAGAACGGCAGGATCACCAGCATCATCAGGGTCGGGCGCCATTCCTCGGGCGCGCGCGCCATGGCATAGGCAATGGGATAGCCCGCCACCAATGTCAGTACCGTCGCTGTCAGCGCGATCTTGAGACTGCTCAGATAGGCTTTCCAATACAGGTCATCTTCGGTCAGAAAGATGAAATTCTCGAAATCCAGTTCCCGGACAAAGGCCATGATGCCTTCGGCCCAGTCGAATTGCGGGAAATAGGGCGGCCGGGCGATGGCCGCATCCGACAGCGAGATTTTCAGCACGATGGCGAAGGGCACCAGGAACAGCACCAGCAGCCAGGCATAGGGAATGGCGATCAGCAGGAACCGGCGCATCAGTTTGCCAGCAGCACACCCGCCGTGGCTGTCCATGACAGCCAGACGGTGTCTTCCCAGGTAAAGCTGCGGCGCGAGATGCGGCGCGTGTTCGAGGTCTGCGCCTTGATGATCGAACCGTCCGCAAGTTCGACGTAATAGGTGGACAGATTGCCCAGATAGGCAATGTCATGCACCCTTCCCTGCACCGCATTGGCGGCATCGGCGGGGCGTTCGGCGCTGATCGCCACTTTTTCGGGGCGGATGGCCAGATGGCATTTCTGCCCCTTGTCGAACTTGGCAGAGGATTTCGCGGTCAGCGCCGGCTGCCCCTCGGCCCAGTCGATGTGATAGCCGTCTTCGCCCTCGGGCGTGGCGCGGCCCTCGATGATGTTCACGTCGCCGATGAAGTCGGCCACATAGACGGAATTGGGGGTTTCATAGATGCGGTCAGGCGTGGCGACCTGCATCAGCTGGCCCTGATCCATGACTGCGACACGGCTGGCCACGGTCATTGCCTCTTCCTGATCGTGGGTCACGATCACGAATGTGGTGCCCGTCTTCTCCTGGATATCCATCAGTTCGAACTGGGTATCCTGGCGCAGTTTCTTGTCCAGCGCGCCCAGCGGCTCGTCCAACAGCAACAGTTTCGGTGCCTTGGCCAGCGATCGGGCCAGTGCCACCCGCTGCCGTTGACCGCCCGAGATCTGGTGCGGTTTGCGATGGGCGAATTTCTCCAGCCGGACCAGACGCAGCATCTCTTCGACGCGGGCCTTGATCTCGTCCTTGGACTTGCTGTCGCGACGCAGGCCAAAGGCTATGTTGTCCCAGACGCTGAGATGCGGGAACAAGGCATAGGACTGAAACATCATGTTCACCGCACGCTTGTTCGGCGGAACCGGCGCAATGTCCTGTCCCGCCAGTTCGATGACGCCCTCGGTGGCGGTTTCAAATCCGGCCAGCATGCGCATCATCGTGGTCTTGCCACAGCCGGACGGGCCAAGCAGGGCAAAGAACTCGCGCTCGAAAATATCCAGCGTCAGGTTGTCGATGGCGGTGAATTCGCCAAACCGCTTGGTCACGTTCTTGAAACGGATCAGCGGTTTCGCATCGGGGTCTTCCCAAGGCGCGAAGGTCGATGATTGCAAGGCTGGCCCCCGTATTCGGCTAAATGGGGTTGAGATTGGGGCAGGCCGTCAGGCCCGCCCCTGATAAGGTCCGGACCGGATCAGGTGCCCGATTTGACCTTGGTCCACAGACGGGTGACCGTCCGCTGGATTTTCGCCGGATAAGGCGTGGTGGTATAGAGATTGTCCATGGTTTCCGCGTCGGGATAGATCGCGGTGTCGCCGATCACGTCCTCGACCAGGAACTCCTGGCTCGCCTTGTTGCCATTGGCGTAATAGACATAGTTCGACGCAGCGGCCATGTTCTGGGCGTCCATGATGAAGTTCAGGAACACATGCGCCGCATCCGGGTTCGGTGCGTCGACCGGAATGGCCATCTGGTCGAACCACATAAGAGAGCCCTGCTTGAAGGCGTGATACTCGATCTCGACGCCATTGTCGGCCTCGGCCGCGCGGTCACGCGCCTGAAGGATATCGCCCGACCAGCCGATCGCCACGCAGATGTCGCCATTGGCCAGCGCGTTGATATATTCCGAGCTGTGGAACTTCTGGATGTAGGGGCGCACCGCCATCAGCACCGGTTCGGTCTTGGCGATCACATCGGCGTCGTGGCTGTCGGGGTTCTCACCCAGATATTTCAGTGTCGCCGGGATGATCTCGGTCGGTGCATCCAGGAAATGCACGCCGCAGGCGGCCAGCTTTTCCATGTTCTCGGGCTTGAACACCAGATCCATGCTGTTCATCGGCGCGTCTTCGCCCAGCACTTCCTTGACCTTGCCGACGTTCACACCCAGGCCGGTGGTGCCCCACATGTAGTTGATCGAATACTCGTTGCCCGGATCGTATTGCGCGGTACGGGATTCGATCTGGTCCCACATGTTTGCGTGGTTGGGCAGCTTGGACATGTCCAGCTTCTGGAAGGCGCCTGCCTGAATCTGACGTTGCAGGAAAGTTCCGGTCGGCACCACCACGTCATAGCCGGACCCGCCGGCGAGCATCTTGGTCTCCAGCACCTCGTTGCTGTCGAACACGTCATAGATCAGCGTGATGCCGGTCTCGGCCTCGAATTTGGCCAGCAACTCCTCGTCGATATAGTCCGACCAGTTGTAGACGCGCACTTCGTCCGCAAAGGCCGTCGAGCTTGCCAGCGCAACCACCGCCGTGAGTGTCAGCGATTTGAATGTCATTGAATGTCTCCCTGCAAGGTGGCGGGTATTTTCCCACCTCGGTAGATTTGATCAAGTTTTGCCTTCTGCGGCAACAGTGTTTATGTTTTCACCTAGTCGCAGGTCTGACAAGTCGTCATGACGAAATAGGGGCAACTCCTTTGAATATGATCAAAAAAGCTGCATCCGGGCCCACTCCGAGTGAAGGAAAACAGCCTGTTCACGAACAGGTTTATCAGATGTTGCGGGCCCGAATCCTGTTCGGAGAGCTGGCTCCCGGGCAGGCCGTGACCATCCAGGGGCTGACTGATTCGCTGGGTGTCGGGATGACTCCGGTACGCGAGGCGATCCGCCGCCTGATGTCCGAAGGCGCGCTGTCATTTCAGGGCAACCGGCGGGTAAGCGTACCGGTGCTGACCCAGAACGATTTGCAGCAGGTTATTTTCGTAAGAAAATCAATCGAGGCCGAACTCGCCCGCCGCGCGGCCGAGAGGATGACACCCGAAGCCGTTGCTCGGCTGGTGGAGTTGGATTCTGCACTGGATCAGGCGATCGAGAGTGGCGATGTGGGCGGATATCTGCGCTCGAACTATGATTTTCACGCTCTGCTCTATCAGGTGGCGGACGCGCCGATCCTCACCGAAATGGCAGAACGGCTATGGCTGCGATTCGGCCCCTCGCTCAGGGTGGTCTGCGGTCGGTTCGGCACCCAGAACCTTCCGGACCGGCACAAGGAAATGCTCGATGCCTTGCGCGCAGGCGATGTCGACGGGGTCGCTCTTGCTATGGAACAGGACGTCGAACAGGGCATGGAACAGATGGCCGGAGTACTGGCGGAAAACGCCTGAGATCACGATTCGATTTGACACGATCAAATTTGATCATATTCTGCCATCAAGACCGTTTTTGCAGGAGACTCACCCGATGGCGACCATCACAAATCACATGCCCACCGCCGAGTTGCAGGCGCTGGATGCGGCCCATCACCTGCATCCGTTCTCGGCAAACAACGCGCTGGGCGAAGAAGGCACCCGTGTCATCACCCGCGCCCGCGGCGTCTGGCTGAACGACAGCGAGGGCGAAGAGATCCTCGATGCGATGGCCGGGCTGTGGTGCGTCAATATCGGCTATGGCCGTGACGAACTGGCCGAGGTCGCGGCCCGCCAGATGCGCGAGCTGCCCTATTACAACACCTTCTTCAAGACCACCCATGTGCCGGCCATCGCGCTGGCGCAGAAACTGGCCGAGTTGGCGCCCGGTGACCTGAACCATGTGTTCTTTGCCGGTGGCGGGTCCGAGGCCAACGACACCAATATTCGCATGGTCCGCACTTATTGGCAGAACAAGGGCAAGCCCGAAAAGAACGTCATCATCAGCCGCAAGAATGCCTATCACGGCTCGACCGTGGGGTCGTCGGCACTGGGCGGCATGGCTGGCATGCATGCGCAAAGCGGCATGATTCCAGGTGTTCACCATATCAATCAGCCCAACTGGTGGGCCGAAGGCGGCGACATGGACCCCGAGGAATTCGGCCTGGCCCGCGCCCGCGAGTTGGAAGAAGCCATTCAGGAACTGGGTGAGGACCGCGTCGCGGCCTTTATCGCCGAGCCGGTTCAAGGGGCTGGCGGCGTTATTGTCGCCCCCGACAGCTACTGGCCCGAAATTCAGCGCATCTGCGACAAATACGATATCCTGCTGATCGCGGACGAGGTGATCTGCGGCTTTGGCCGAACCGGCAACTGGTTCGGAACCCAGACCATGGGCATCCGCCCCCATATCATGACCATCGCCAAGGGCCTCAGCTCGGGCTATGCGCCGATCGGCGGTTCGATCGTCTGCGACGAGGTCGCCCATGTGATCGGCAAGGACGAGTTCAACCACGGCTACACCTATTCCGGTCACCCGGTCGCCGCCGCCGTCGCGCTTGAGAACCTGCGCATCCTTGAAGAAGAGAACATCATCGACCACGTCCGCAACGTGGCCGCGCCCTATCTCAAGGAAAAATGGGAAGCGCTGACCGACCATCCGCTGGTGGGCGAAGCCAAGATCGTCGGCATGATGGCCTCGATCGCGCTGACCCCGGACAAGGCCAGCCGCGCCAAGTTCGCGTCGGAACCCGGCACCATCGGCTATATCTGCCGCGAACGGTGCTTCCGCAACAACCTGATCATGCGCCACGTGGGCGACCGGATGATCATCTCGCCGCCGCTGGTGATCACGCCGGCCGAGATCGACGAGATGTTCGTGCGCATCCGTAGATCGCTCGACGAGGCGCAGGCTGAAATCGAGAAACAGGGCCTGATGAAATCCGCCTCCTGATCGGCGGACAATCGGTACAGAATCTCAAGCCGGTCCCGATGGGGCCGGCTTTGCTTATTCCGACAGCATTAGCGGTCACAGCTTAGCAATGCGTCGCATCCGTCGCTAAACTGTCGCAAATCGGTTGCAACTCCCCCCAGTGCGCGCTTAACCTCAGGGCAATAGCGGCCAAGATCGCAGTGTAAGTGTACGGGGAGCTGGCATTGACCACACGCACCAGCAACGATGCGTTCGTTGAATTCGAACGCGTCCAGAAGAGCTATGACGGCGAAACGCTTGTCGTAAAAGATCTCAATCTGACCATGCCCAAGGGAGAGTTTCTGACGATGCTCGGCCCGTCGGGTTCCGGCAAGACAACCTGCCTGATGATGTTGGCCGGGTTCGAAACCGCCACACATGGCGAAATCAAGCTGGATGGGCGTCCGATCAACAATATCCCACCGCACAAGCGCGGCATCGGCATGGTGTTTCAGAACTATGCCCTGTTCCCGCATATGACGATTGCCGAAAACCTTTCGTTTCCGCTGGAAGTGCGCAACATCGGCAAATCCGACCGCGAGGCCAAGATCAAGCGCGCACTCGACATGGTCGAGATGGGCGCTTTTGGCGGCCGTCGTCCGGCACAGCTTTCGGGCGGCCAGCAGCAGCGCGTCGCCTTGGCCCGTGCACTGGTCTTCGAACCGGAACTGGTGTTGATGGACGAACCGTTGGGCGCGCTGGACAAGCAGTTGCGCGAAAAGATGCAGTTCGAAATCACCCGCCTTGCCCATGATCTGGGAATCACCGTGGTCTATGTGACCCACGATCAGACCGAGGCGCTGACCATGTCCGACCGCGTCGCGGTGTTCAACGACGGTGTAATCCAGCAGTTGGCGCCGCCCGACGAGCTTTATGAGCAGCCCGCCAACAGCTTCGTCGCCCAGTTCATCGGTGAGAACAACACTCTGGAAGGCGAGGTGCAGGAGATCCGCAACGGTATCGCGGTGGTCCGTCTCGACGACGGCGAGTTGATCGACTGCAAACCGGTCAATGTCAGCCGCCCGGGCGAGCGTACCCGTGTGTCGATCCGCCCCGAGCGTGTCGAATTCAACAAGAGCCGCCTGAAAGCAGGTGCGCACACGCTCAAGGCCGAGGTGATGGAATTCATCTACATGGGTGACATCTTCCGCACCCGTGTCCGCGTTGCCGGCAACGATGAATTCATCATCAAGACACGGAACGCGCCCGATCAGGTGCGACTGGAACCCGGCGCCCAGATCGAAATCGGCTGGCTGCCCGAAGATTGCCGCGCGCTGGACGCCTGATCCAGCGCCGGAAACGCTCGCCTCGTGAACCGGGGCGGATGCAATCGGACCTGGCCGCAGCGCCCGTCGCGGCCGGTCCCGTGAAAAAAACCAAACGGGTCAACAAGGGAGCAATCCATGAAACTTAAGACAGCTTTGCTGGCAACCGCGCTGACCTCGGCAGCCTTTGCCGTCTCCGCGCAGGAAGTCACCGTGATGTCCTGGGGCGGCGCCTATACCAAGAGCCAGGTAGAAGCCTATCACAAGCCCTTCACTGCCGCGACCGGCATCAAGGTGAACTCGGTCGACGCCGACAACCCGGCAACCCCGATCAAGGCCCAGGTCGAGGCCGGCAACGTGTCGGTTGACGTCGCTGACGTCGAATTCTCGGACGCCGTGCGCCTGTGCGACGAAGGTCTGCTGGAAGAGATCGACCCGTCGATCCTGTCCGCGGCCCCCGATGGCACCGCCGCGACCGACGACTTCATCGATGGCGCGCTGCAGGATTGTGCCGTCGCGAACATCGTCTGGTCGACCTCGGTTGCCTACAACACCGCAAACGTGTCGATGGCCCCCAGCTCGATCGCCGATTTCTTCAACACCGACAAGATCCCCGGCAAGCGCGGCCTGCGCAAATCCGCCAAGGCCACGCTGGAAATGGCGCTGATGGGTGACGGCGTTCCCGCTGGCGAGGTCTATGAGATGCTGGAAACCGATGAAGGCGTTGATCGAGCATTCGCGGTTCTGGATCGGATCAAGGACGACATCGTCTGGTGGGAAGCTGGTGCACAGCCGCCGCAGCTGCTGGCAGACGGCGAAGTCGTGATGTCGACCGCCTATAACGGCCGTATCTTCAACGCCGCCGTGGCCGAAGGCCAGCCCTTCGAGATCATGTGGGACGGCCAGATCCTCGACTTCGACCTGTTCGTGGTCCCCAAAGGCGCACCGAACAAGGACGCCGCCATGCAGTTCATCGCCTTCTCGACCAGCACCCAGGCGCTGGCGGATCAGGCCAAGTGGATCAGCTATGGCCCGGCACGTAAGTCCTCGGGCGCGCTGGTCGGCCTCTACCAGGACGGCAAGACCGAGATGGCACCGCACATGCCGACCTCAGAAGCAGCCCTGAAGAACGCGCTGGTCAACAACTTCGAGTTCTGGGTCGACAAGGACGCCGAGCTGAACGAGCGGTTCAACGCCTGGCTGGCGAACTGATCTGACACTACCGGGCCGCCCCTTTCCGGGGCGGCTCTTTCCCACACAAGTTTCCCAGGACGAAGCCCCGATGACCGATATCGCTCAGCCGCTGACCACTGCGGACGGCAAACCGCTCAAGGGCGCGCTGCTCAGGGCGCAGGCCCGTGCGCGGCGCCGCGCCTTTCTTCTTGTTCTGCCGCTTCTGGCCTTCATCCTGATCACCTTCGTGTTCCCGATCGGACAGATGCTCTATCGCTCGGTCTATAACGAAGGGTTCACCTGGCACGAGGACGTGACTTCGGGCGACCGCACCCCGATCATGACCAACCTTGCCACCTGGTTCGAGGCCAACCCACCGGGCACCGAGCCCGACGAGGCCGCCTTTGCCGCGCTGGCCGCCGATCTGGTGACGCTGCGCGATCTGAAAGCACCCGGTCAGGCCGGAACCCGGATCAATTATGAACTGTCGGGCTCGCGTTCGATGTTCACCAAGGCCGCCCGTAGCGCCAAAAAGCTGGAACCGCCCTACAAGGAAGCGATTCTTGAGCTGGACAAGGATTGGGGTAATCCCGAACTTTGGCAGGCGATGCGCGGGGCCTCGTCCTCGTACACGACGAACTTCTACCTTGCCGCCATCGACCGCGAACGCGATGCAAGTGGCTCAGTGACGATGGTGCCGGAAAACCGGCAGGTCTATGTCAAGCTGTTCACCCGCACGCTTAGCTTGTCGCTGCTGATCACTTTCCTGACCTTCATATTGGCTTATCCGATCGCACATCTGCTGGCGACGCTTCCGCTGCGCCATTCCAACCTGCTGATGATCCTGGTTCTGCTGCCCTTCTGGACCTCGCTGCTGGTGCGGACCACCAGTTGGATGGTGCTGCTGCAAAGTCAGGGTGTACTGAACGACACGCTGGTCGGCCTCGGCATCCTTGGCGACGATGGCCGCTTGCAGCTGATGTATAACCGGGCAGGCACCGTGATCTCGATGACGCATATCCTGCTGCCCTTCATGGTTCTGCCGCTTTATTCGGTGATGCGGATGATCAACCCGTCCTATGTGCGCGCCGCGCGCTCGCTGGGCGCCACCAGCTGGACCGCGTTCCGCCGCATCTACTTTCCGCAGACCGTGCCGGGGATCGGCGCCGGGGCGCTGCTCGTCTTCATCCTGGCGGTCGGGTATTACATCACGCCCGCACTGGTCGGTGGTGCGGATGGTCAGCTGATCTCGAACCTGATCGCTTTCCACATGCAGAAATCGCTGAACTGGTCGCTCGCCGCCGCCTTGGCCGCGCTGCTGCTGGCAGGCGTCCTGCTTCTCTACTGGCTGTACGATCGCCTGATCGGCATCGACAATCTGAAACTGGGGTAATCGGACATGGCACTTCCCAAACACGCATCGCCCCTGGAACGGGTCTGGCACTATGCCTATCTCGTGATCTGCGCACTGATCTTTCTGTTCCTGATCGCGCCGATCCTGGTGATCATTCCGCTCAGCTTCAACGCCGAGCCCTATTTCACCTTTACCGACAAGATGCTGTCCCTTGACGCCGAGGGGTTTTCGACCCGCTGGTATGATCTGCTGCTGACCTTTGGCATGCTGGAGCCCGAGGCACCGCGCGACAGTTCATGGTGGGCTGACGCATGGGCGAACGCACAGTGGATCCAGGCCACCAAGAACTCGATCATCATCGGTTTCTTCTCGACCATCCTGGCCACCACGCTGGGCACCATCGCTGCGCTGGGTCTGTCCCGGCCCGAGATGCCGGGACGGCGCGCGGTCATGGCGATCCTGATCTCGCCGATGATCGTGCCGATCATCATCACCGCGACGGGTCTGTTCTTCTTCTACTCGTCGATCGGCATTCAGGACTGGGGCATACCCTATCTGGGCATCATCCTCGCCCATGCGACGCTTGGCATCCCCTTCGTGATCATCACCGTGACGGCAACGCTGGTGGGGTTCGACCATTCGCTGACCCGGGCCGCGGCGAATATGGGCGCTGATCCCGTCACCACCTTCTTCAAGGTGCAGATGCCGCTGATCTTGCCCGGTGTGATCTCGGGCGCGCTCTTTGCCTTTGTCACCTCGTTTGACGAGGTTGTGGTGGTGCTCTTTGTCGGCGGTCTGGACGAACAGACCATCCCGCGCCAGATGTGGAACGGTATCCGCGAACAGATCAGCCCGGCAATCCTGTCGGTGGCCACGATCCTCGTCGTGATCTCGATTGCGCTGCTGACCGTGGTCGAACTGCTGCGGCGGCGTTCCGAAAAGCTGCGCGGCATGTCTCCGGGCTGAGACGACACTCGATTCTCAAAGCAACACGAGGGGCCGGGCAACCGGCCCCTTTGCATTTCCGCGGCGGCATTTCAGGTCAAGGCAGGTCGACCACCAGCCGCTGCGACGCCCAGCCATCCACGTTGCAACGCGCCTCGATCTGTACTTGCGTCGTTCCCTCTGGGATGGCGACCCCACCCAGCGAGCGGGTAAAGGGCTGTTCTGTCTCATGCGGATGGAACAAGGTACGCATCCCAAGTTCCCGCCCCTGCATGTCCAGCACCCGCCAGCCATCGGCATAGTGGTCCCACCCGGTATCGGGGTGGCGCAGGGTGACATCGAATCGCCAGCCATCGCCGCTTCGATGCACGGTGACTTTCTCGATCGCAGGTGGATCGGCGAGAGCCGGAGCCGTCATCAGAAGGAACGGAATCAGAAATCGCATGCCAACAGCTTAACCTGCGCGCGCGGGTCGCGCGCTCACGATGCCGTGTCCAGCCCGCCTTCGGCGGGTAGGGACAGCAGAACCGTCCGCGAGTGGGAGGCGAATTCGCGTCGGTAGAGCACCGCAAACGTCAGCCCCCCTGCCCCGATCAGCGCCAGTGGCCCGACCAACCAGGCCACCGAAGCGAGCGCGAAATAGGTCGAGCGCAGCCCCTTGTTGAAGCTGCGCGCAGCGGTGATGCAGATCTCGGCCGCCTGGGCCGCGCGCGGCAGACAGCGCGCGTCCTCGGGCTCGTTCGGAACCGCGGCCATCAGCACCGCGCAGTACCCGAACAGCCGATTGGCCCAGACGAATTTCAGGAAGGCATTGGACAGGAACAGCAGCACGATCAGGATCTTGACCTCCCACACCAGCGCGGGCGCGCTGGTCAGCGCCAGATCCTGCGCAATGTCCGACAACCGGTCGGTATTGCCGATCAGCGCCAACCCACCGCCCACCGCGATCACCGCCGTCGAGGCAAAGAAGGATGTGCCCTGCCGCATGATCGAGATCAGCTGCGCATCGAAGACGCGCGGTTGACGGGTCACCATCTGGCGCATCCAGTCGCGCCGGAAATCTGCCATCAAGGCCGAGACCGAAGGCTTGCCCGGTGCCGGGTTCTCGATACGCCAGCCGATCCATAACCACCCCGCCAGCAAGACGGCAACGGCAAGGTAATCCATCGGGGCAAAAGCAAGGGCACGGTCGATCCAGGTCATGGGCGCGACAGTACGTCTTACCGCTTTGCCTTGCCAGATCGCAAAATTGGTAATATTAATTTACCAGATGGAGGTTTCCCGATGGATATGCCCGCCCCGAATCCAACCGTTCTGGCCAAGAAGCCGCGCCTTGTGCAGCGACTACGGCAGGTCTTGCCCGCCGACGCGGTGATCGACGACCTGTCCGAGACCCGCGCCTATGAATGCGACGCGCTGACCGCCTATCGCTGCCCGCCGCTGCTGGCCGTCCTGCCCGCCTCGACACAGGAAGTCTCGGACGTGCTGCGCATCTGCCATGAAGAGGGCGTGCCGGTGGTCCCGCGCGGTTCGGGCACCTCGCTGGCCGGGGGCGCTTTGCCCACCGCCGACAGCGTGATCCTGGGCGTCGCTCGGATGAACGAGGTTTTGGAGACCGACTATGACAACCGCATCATCCGGGTGCAATCGGGTCGTACCAACCTGAGCGTCACCGGCGCGGTCGAGGCCGAGGATTTCTTTTACGCCCCCGACCCCTCGTCGCAGCTGGCCTGCGCCATCGCGGGCAATATCGCGATGAACTCGGGCGGGGCGCATTGTCTGAAATACGGTGTGACCACCAACAACCTGCTGGGTGTCACCATGGTGCTGATGGACGGCACCGTGGTCGAGATCGGCGGAGCGCATCTGGATGCGGGCGGGCTGGACCTGCTGGGCGTCATCTGCGGCAGCGAGGGGCAATTGGGCGTAGTCACCGAAGCCACACTGCGCATCCTGCGCAAGCCCGAGGGCGCGCGTCCGGTGCTGATGGCGTTCGACAGCAACGAGGTCGCCGGCGCCTGCGTCAGCGACATCATCAAGGCGGGCGTTCTGCCGGTGGCGATCGAGTTCATGGACCGGCTCTGTATCGAGGCCTGCGAAGCCTTTGCCAAGGCGGGTTATCCGCAATGCGAGGCGCTATTGATTGTTGAGGTCGAGGGGTCCGAGGCAGAAATCGACGACCAATTGACCCGCATCCTGGAAATCGCCCGCAGGCACGACCCGCTGGAACTGCGCGAAAGCCAGTCAGCCGAGGAGAGTGCCAAGATCTGGCTGGGCCGTAAATCGGCCTTTGGCGCCATGGGGCAGATCAACGATTACATGTGCCTCGACGGCACCATCCCTGTCTCCGCCCTGCCGATGGTTCTGCGCCGGATTGGCGAGCTGAGCCAAGAGTATGGGTTGAAGGTGGGCAACGTGTTCCACGCCGGCGATGGCAATATGCACCCGCTGATCCTGTTCGATGCCAACAAGCCCGGTGACCTGGAAAAATGCGAGGCCTTTGGCGCCGACATCCTGAAACTCTGCGTCGATGCGGGCGGCTGCCTGACCGGCGAGCACGGGGTAGGGATCGAGAAGCGCGACCTGATGCTGCACCAATACGCAGCCGTCGATCTTGAGGCGCAGATGGCGGTCAAGGACGTGTTCGACCCGCAGTGGCTGCTGAACCCCGCCAAGGTGTTTCCGCTGTCGGTCTCGGAAAGCCGCCGCGCGGTACAGGTGGCGGCAGAGTAGCGGGGGCGCTGCCCCCCTTGGCCTGCGGCCAATTCCCCCCGGAGTATTTGGAGCAAAGTGAAGAGATGAGACCCCAGACAGAGGCCGAACTGGCCCAGATCGTGGCCGGGCTGACTGCACCGGTTCGGATACGGGGCGGCGGGACGCGGGGCGTGCCGGGGCCGGAGGCCGAGTTGGATATCTCGGGGCTGAGCGGCATCACGCTCTATGAGCCCGGCGCGCTGACGTTGGTCGCCAAAGCCGGAACGCCGGTGGCCGAGATTGAGGCTGCACTGGCGGCTGAGGGGCAACGGCTGGCCTTTGAGCCGATGGATCATCGCGGGTTGATGGGGACCGAGGGCACGCCCACCATCGGTGGCGTGGTGGCTGGCAATATCTCGGGCCCCCGCCGGATACAGACGGGCGCAGCGCGCGATTTCCTGCTGGGCGTGCGCTATGTCGATGGCCTGGGTCAAGTGATCAGCAATGGCGGCCGGGTGATGAAGAATGTTACCGGCTATGATCTGGTCAAGCTGATGGCCGGGTCCTGGGGCACTTTGGGGGTGCTGAGCGAGGTCTCTCTGAAGGTGCTGCCAAAGGCCGAGACGCAAACCACGCTGACGATTTCCGTGCCCGATGCGGCAACCGCGGTGCGCGCGCTGTCGGCGGGTCTGGGCTCGCCCTATGAGGTGACCGGCGCGGCCTATGATCCGGCCTCAGGCCAGGCGCTGGTTCGGATCGAGGGGTTCGAGGCCTCCGTCGCCTATCGGGCAGAGGCGCTGATCCGGCTGTTTGCGCCATTCGGAACGGTGGCGCAGGTGGAGGACGATCCCTGGCCCGGCATTCGCGATGTGGCGCCATTTCACGGGCGCGAAGGCGATGTCTGGCGGATCTCGGTGAAACCGGGCGACGCGCCAGAGCTGGCCGCGCGCTGCAAGGCCGAGGCGCTGCTGTTCGACTGGGGTGGCGGGTTGATCTGGGCGCTGATGCCCACAGGCACCGACCTGCGCGCGCGGCTGGGCGAATTTGCGGGCCATGCGACCCTGATCCGGGGGGATCGGACGCAGCACGCCATGTTCCAGCCTGAACCGGCACCGCTCGCCGCCCTGTCGCGCGGGTTGCGGCAGCGGTTCGATCCGAAAGGGCTCTTCAATCCGGGACTGATGGGGTAAGCGATGCAGACGAATTTCACCGCCGAACAGCTGGCCGATCCCGGCATCCAGCGCGCCAACGAGATCCTGCGTTCCTGCGTGCATTGCGGGTTCTGCACCGCCACCTGCCCGACCTACCAAGTGCTGGGCGACGAGCTCGACAGCCCGCGCGGGCGCATCTACCTGATCAAGGACATGCTGGAAAACAGTCGGGTGCCCGATGCAAAGACGGTCAAACACATCGACCGTTGCCTCAGCTGTCTGGCCTGCATGACCACCTGCCCCTCGGGCGTGCATTACATGCATCTGGTCGATCAGGCGCGCGAATATATCGAGCAGAAATATCGCCGCCCGTTCAGCGACCGGGCGCTGCGCTGGATTCTGGCGCGCATCCTGCCCTATCCCACGCGGTTCCGGCTGGCGCTGCTGGGGGCCAAGATCGGCCGTCCGTTCCGTGGGCTGATGCCCGATGCGCGGCTGCGCGCGATGCTCGACATGGCGCCGAAACATATCCCACCCGTCAGCCGCAACGACGATCCGCAGAGCTTTGCCCCGGCTGGCACGCGCAAGAAGCGGGTCGCCCTGATGACCGGCTGCGCGCAAAAGGCGCTGAATACCGATATCAACGATGCCACCATCCGCCTGCTGACACGCCTGGGCTGCGAGGTCGTGGTGGCCGAAGGCGCGGGCTGCTGCGGCGCGCTGACCCATCACATGGGGCGCACGAGCGAGAGTCACGCTACAGCGGCCAAGAACATCCGCGCCTGGGTGCGCGAGATGGATGGCGCAGGGCTCGATGCCATCGTGATCAATACCAGCGGCTGCGGCACCACGGTCAAGGATTACGGCCACATGTTCCGCAACGAACCGCTGGCGGCCGAGGCCGCCCGCGTGTCGGCCATCGCCATGGACATAAGCGAGCTGTTGATGCAGCTCGACCTGCCCGAAGGCGCCGACAAGGGGCTGACGGTGGCCTATCACGCCGCCTGCTCGCTGCAACATGGGCAAAAGATCAAGACCTATCCCAAGGACCTGCTGAAACGCGCGGGCTTTACGGTGGTGGAACCCGCCGACAGTCATCTCTGCTGCGGCTCGGCCGGGACCTATAACCTGATGCAACCCGAGATCTCGGGCAAGCTAAAGGCGCGCAAGATCCGCACGCTTGAGGCCAAGAAACCCGACCTGATCGCGGCGGGCAATATCGGCTGTTTGATGCAGATCGGGTCGGGAACCGAACTGCCGATCATGCACACGGTCGAACTCTTGGATTGGGCCACGGGCGGGCCGCAGCCTCCGGCGATGACGGCACCGGGCAAACGCGCACCAGAGGTGCCGATCCTGCGTTAGAGCGGCCGCTGCCGCGACGCAATCGCCGCCCCGGCCAGCAACAGGCCGGCGGCGACCAGCAGGCTGATGCCGATATCGCCGACCAGATCGCCGACCAGTCCCGCGCCATAGGGGCCCAAGGTCTGGGCCACTGCAAACACCACCGTGAACAGGCTGATCGCCCGGCCCCAGCTTTCCGGCGGCAGGTTCTGGCGCGCGAAATTGGTCACCGCGCCCGGTGCCATGAAGACCGACAAGCCAAAGACCACCGCCGAGACCAGCAGGGCCGGGCCATTGGGCAACACCACCGGTAGCGCCGAGCCGACGGCGATGCCGGTCAGGATCATCGCCAGCGGCAAGCCCGAGGCATGGCGTGCCAGCACCGGCCGCCACACCAGCGGCGAGACCGAGATGCATAGCCCCAGGATCACCCAGACCAGCGCAATGAAGGGCGCGCTGGCCGCCTGCTCGGTCATCCAAGCGGACAGAAAGGTCAGATAGACGATGTAGCCCAGACCGAACCCGGCATAACCCGCCAGTTCCGGCAACATCCGGCGCAGCGGTAAGGGGGCATGCCCGGCCTGCGACTGGACAGGTGCGCGTTGTTGCACCGCCGCCCACAGGGCCAGCGGCAGGAAGGTCAGGCTGGCCCCACCGATCAGGTACCAGGCGATAGGCCAGGCCGCCGGGCCATAGGCCTCCAGAAACAGCGGCAGCGCGGCGCCGGCCAGCACGATGCCCAAGCCCCCGCCCGACCCGAACAGGATCGCAATGGCCAGCGCATTGCGCCGCGGATCGTCGCGAAACAACCCGGCCGTCAGCGTTCCGGCGGTGGAAAAGGACATCGCGCCAAAGAACCCGGCCAGAAAGCGCCATGAGGTCTGCCACCACAGCTCGGCATTCGCTCCGGTAGCCAGCAGCGCCAGCGTTGTGGCAATCAGCCCAGTGATGAACAGGCGCACCGGGCCCATGCTCCGGATCGTCGCCATGGTCAGCGCCGCACCCGCGATATAGCCCAACGCATTGGCCGTATTCAGCCAGCCCGCCTGCGCATAGTTCCACTGCATTTCCGATTTCATCGCCGGCAGCAACAGACCATAGGCAAAACGGGCAAACCCATTGGTCACCGTCACGCCCAGCGCGAGCCCTGCCAGCACCAGCCACGACCGTGTAGCAGATAATGTCATTGCTCGACCGATAGATGCAGAGACAATTCGGAACCCTCGTTATGTCGGTGCGTCAGCCGCGCGACAACTGACGCGACCCTGCCAAGCCTGCCGCTTTGGCGCAAGCCGCTGCATGGCATAGGTTCGCCAAGAAGCCCCGACCGCGCCCCATTTTCGCCCAATGCGCCCCCTACCTCTGTCCCCGACAACAGGTGCGGAGGACCGCGTGCGCAAATCCATACTGGCATTCGTTCTTGCCACCGCGGCGACCATCGCGGGCGCGCAGGACAGCGGGCTGACCAGCCTAGAGACCACCGATGCCGGGCGCAGCTGGCTTGCAGTCGGGCGGCTGGATATCGACGGGACCGGGTTCTGTACCGGTGCCCTGATCGCACCCGATCTGGTGCTGACCGCCGCCCATTGTCTTTACGACAAAACCACCGGACAGCGGATCGACCCGGCCCGGATCGAGTTCCTGGCAGGTTGGCGGCGCGGGCGCGCCTCGGCCTATCGCCGGGTTGCGCGGGCGGTTCATCACCCCGACTATCTCTACGAGGGGACGGTCACCGCCGACCGGGTACGCAACGACCTGGCGCTCTTGAAGCTGAGCCAGCCGATCCGCAACACCACCGTCATCCCGTTTGAGACCGGCAGCCACCCGATGCGGGGCGATGCGGTTCAGGTGGTCTCCTATGCCCATGACCGGGCCGAGGCACCCTCGCTGCAAAGGGCCTGCGCCGTCATGGCCCGGCAGCAGGGCGTGCTGGTCATGACCTGCGATGTGGATTTCGGCGCCTCTGGCTCGCCGGTCTTCAGCGTGTCGGACAGCACGCCGCGCATCGTCTCGGTGGTTTCGGCCAAGGCCGAGGTCGATGGCGCGCGCGTGGCGCTTGGCACCTCGCTCGATGACACCCTGACCTATCTGATGGGAGAGCTGGACAGTCGCAAACGGGCTGCCAATCCGACGGTACCGCGCGTCAACCGCCTGTCCGTCAGCAATCGGGGCAGCGCATCGGGCGCCAAGTTTGTCAAACCATGAAGGCACTGTGCGCCCTTGCACTCTCGGCCCTGCTGGCCCTGCCTGCCCTGGCACAGAATTCCGGGCTCCGCCGCCTGACCGACCGCGACGACCTGTTCGGGTGGGAGGCGGTCGGACGCCTTGATATAGCCGAACAGGGCTTTTGCACCGGTACCCTGATCGCCCCCGATCTGGTTCTGACCGCCGCCCATTGCGCCTTTGACGGGCGCACCGGCGCGCATTACCGCGCGGGCGAGATCACCTTTCGCGCCGGGTTCCGCGATGGCACCTCGGTGGCCGACCGCCGCGTCGTGCAGATCGTGACACCTTCCGAGTTCCAGCCCGCGGGCGCTGTCTCGGCCGAGCGTATACGGGTCGATGTGGCGCTGATGCGGCTGGACAATCCGGTGCCGACCGCGCTGGCTGACCCCTTCGCCCTCCATTCGGGCGACGTGACCGGCAGCGAAATCAGCGTCTCGTCCTACGGGCGTGGTCGGGCCGAGGCGATATCGCGCCAGCGCGCCTGCCAGATGCTCTGGCGACAACAGGGCCTCATCGCCTTTGATTGCGACGTGACCTTTGGCTCGTCCGGCGCCGCCATCCTTGCGCGCGAAGGCAGCCGGGGCCGGGTGCTGTCGCTGGTTTCCGCCGGTGCCGTGATCGAGGGCCGCTCTATCGGCTATGGCATGGAGCTGGCCGATACCGTCGCCGCCCTGAAACAGAAGCTGCGCGCCAATGCTCCGGCGCCAACAGCGAACATCCGCCGTCTGCAAGTGGGCGGCGGCCTGTCGTCGGGTGCCTTGGGGGCCAAGTTCCTGCGCCCCGGCGGCTCTTGAAAACAGTTCTGCGCTTTCCCATTTCAGTTTGACCGGGCCGCCGCAATGCGGGGTCCGGGCCTGCAACCGCCCGTCCGTGACGGAGGGCTTTGACATCAATCGCTCGAAAAAGAGGATTACGACATATGCGCAGTTTCGATTTCGCCCCGCTGCACCGCGCCAGCATCGGTTTCGACCAGATCGCGGATCTGATGGACAGGGTCATGTCCAGCGACGTGGGGCAGCCCAGCTATCCGCCATATAACATCGAGAAAACCGCCGCAGACGCCTATCGCATCTCGATCGCCGTGGCCGGTTTCGCCGATAGCGACCTGTCGGTCGAGGTCAAGGAAAATGCCCTGGTGGTTTCCGCCCGCAAGGCTGCAGACGAGGCCGAGCGGACCTATCTGCATCGCGGCATCGCCACCCGCGCGTTCGAGCGCCGCTTTACGCTGGCCGATCACGTGCGCGTCACTGGCGCCAGCCACGAAAACGGCATGCTGCATATCGACCTGAAACGCGAGATTCCCGAGGCGCTGAAACCGCGTCGGATCGAGATCGCGTCGGCGCAACCTGCCGACATGCCCGAACGGATCGAGGCAAAGTCGGTCAACTAAACTCAGATCCGCGCGCCCCTGCGGTTTGATGGGCGCGTGGGTCATTCGCGATAAACCGGACCTCCCTCGGTTGTCGCACCCAGTGCGCGCCTCATGTTCCTCCAGGCATGGGGCGCGCCGTTCGTTTCGAGCAGTGATCCGGGGTCGGCGCAACAGATGGCCAGCCAGCGCGCGCAGGTTGACCAGACCCGCGCTGTACGGTCGGACAGGCCGCAAACCGAAACAACCGTTGAATCCATTGGGTCGGTCATGTCAGGAGCAGGGTCTCGTCCATCCTGTCGATATACTCGGACAGAATACGATCCTCGGCAATGCGACGCTGCAAAGGCGTGGCAACGGGTGTTGCCCGCATCGCGGCCAGCATCGGCGCCACCGACAGGTCTGCGGTGGTCGGATACTCGCCAAACAGATAAGGTTTCTGCCACAAGAGCGCGGTCAGCGCCTCCAAGCTCCGCTCGACCCGATCCCGCCTTTCGACATCAGAGAACCGGGCGGCGCCCTGAAAGTCGAGCCCGCGCAGCACCTGCGCCCGGATCCGTTTGGTGACCGGCTTGCGCAACAGGCGCGGGATATCGGCAAAGAACGTTTCGCGTATGACGAGCCAGACTGCATCATTCTCCCAACGGTCCAGAACCAGAAAGGGATAGAGGTGATCTTCGGCCATGTGGACCAGCGCGCAGGCATGGGCGCGTTGCGCATCTGAGAGGCCCCGGTCGAAATCCGCGCCCTGCGCCTCGAGCCAGGCCCGGATACCCTCACTGTCGGGCACCAGACGTTCCGGGGTCCGCAGGACCGGCAGTTTGCGGTGGGGCATCTGGCGCGGATCGTTCAGGTCCTGCCGCCGCCAAGGCTGTCCGGCCAACTGCATTAGATAGGCCGCTTTCACGCAGAACGGGCTGGCAGAATAAAGCCCGAAGGCCTTGGGAAACATCATCAGGGTCAGCATCTGTCCGGTCCTTGGTTTCAACTGCCGACTGGATAGGGCAGCATGATGTCAATTCCTGTCATCAGGCCCGGGTTACCCTGCACCATGTCGAAAACTGCAAGATTGTTCCAACTGATGCAGGCCCTGCGCTCGGGCCCCGCGCCGCATACCTCGACGGCGCTGGCGCAGGATCTGGGTGTCTCGCCGCGCACCATTCATCGCGACATCGACGCGCTGCGCGGTCTTGGCGCCGTGATCGACGGCGAGGCAGGGTTTGGCTTTACCCTGATCGAAGACGCCACCCTGCCCCCGCTCGGCTTTACCGATGACGAGTTGGAGGCGCTGGTTCTGGGTCTGCGCGAGGCGGAACTGATCGGCGACCCGGCACTGAGCCAGGCCGCCAGCGCCGCGCTGCGCAAGCTTCAGGGCCGCCTGCCGCCGCGCCAGTCGCACCGCCTGTCCCATGCGGTGCTGACCGCGACCCGGTTTGACCGCCCCCAGCCGCCAACAATCCCGGTGGCCCAGCTGCGCGCCGCCGCCTGGGACGAAATGGCGGTCAGTTTCGACTATACCGACATGCATGGCGCGGCCACCTCGCGGACTGTCTATCCGCTGTCCATCGTCTATATGGATCGTTCCAGCGTGCTGATCGCCTGGTGCCTGTTGCGGATGGATGTGCGGGTGTTCCGGCTTGATCGGATGCGCGATCTGGTGGTTACCGGGCAGAGCTTTCGCCCGCGCCGGGTGCCGATGCTGCGCGATGCGCTGGCACAGATCCGCGCGCAACAGGTGTGAGTGCTTTGTCCACCGCCGCTTTCGCGCTACTCTGGGGCCGAGCAGCAAAACAGGGCGCGACCCATGATCCGGTATCTGACATGTCTGGCGATTTGCCTGGGCGGCAGCGTTCTGGCAGAGACCCCCGCCACGCTGATTCCCGCGGTGGCGCAATCGCTGCGTCCGGTATTGCGGCCGTTTACACTCACGCCTGCCTCTCAGGATCTCGAAGCGCAGTTTCAAACCTGGTTGGCCGGGTTTCGGAACCGTGCGCTGACCCTCGGCATCACCCCGGCCACGCTGGATGCCGCCCTGCCCGGCCTCAGCTATGACGCCGAAGTGGTCCGGCGTGACCGCAACCAGGCGGAATTCACCAAGACGATCTGGGACTATCTCGACACCGCCGTGTCCGAGGCCCGCATCGCCAATGGCCGCAAGGCCGTCGCGCGCCACGCCGACCTGCTGACCCGGGTCGAGGCGCAATGGGGCGTCGACCGCCATGTGGTCGCCGCCATCTGGGGGCTGGAAAGTGCCTATGGCGCGGTGCGTGGGGGCGACAGCACCCTGCGTTCGCTGGCTTCGCTGGCCTTTGACACCCGCCGCGCCGCGTTCTTCGAAGACCAGCTGATCGCCGCCCTTCGCATCCTTGACAGCGGCGACGCACGGCTGCGCGACCTGCGCGGCAGCTGGGCGGGCGCCATGGGCCATACCCAGTTCATGCCGACCTCGTATCAGGAGCACGCGGTGGATTTCACCGGCGACGGGCGCCGCGACATCTGGTCCGACGACCCCAGCGACGCGCTGGCCTCGACCGCCGCCTATCTCAAGGCCAATGGCTGGGTGACCGGCCAGCCCTGGGGGGTCGAGGTGCAGCTGCCCAAGGGGTTCGACCTGACCAGCGCCCGGCGCGAGTTGACGCGGTTGCCGTCGGACTGGGCCGCTCTGGGCGTGCGCGACGTTCAGGGCCATGCAGTGCCCGACCATGGCCCCGCCAGCATATTGCTGCCCGCCGGACACAGCGGCGCGGCCTTCATGATCTTTGACAATTTCGCGGTGATCGAGACCTATAACACCGCCGATGCCTATGTGATCGGGGTCGGCCATCTGGCCGACCGCATCGCGGGTGGAGGGCCGATCCGGGGCAACTGGCCGCGCGCTGACCGGGCGCTGACCCTGGACGAGCGGATCGAGTTGCAAGAGCGCCTGACCGCCGCCGGGTTCGATACGCAAAAGATCGACGGCAAGATCGGACCGTTGACCATCAACGCGGTGCGCGACTATCAGCTGGATCAGGGCCTGGCGCCTGACGGCTATGCCTCGTTGCGGGTGCTGGAACGGCTGCGCAACGCAAGCTGACAGCCCGCACATATGCGGTCCACTCTTTTCCATCCTGACCTAATCCGCTAAAGCCGGTCTGACCAAAACGAACCTTGGCAGCAGCGTACCGGAACCGGCGACGGGCTGACCCGCATCAAGGACAGGACGACGACATGAAATTCACCCTCTCCTGGCTGAAGGACCACCTCGACACCACCGCCAGCGTGGACGAGATCGCCGAGGCGCTGACCGATCTAGGGCTCGAAGTCGAAGGCATCGAGAACCCCGCCGCGCGTCTGGCCGGGTTCACTCTGGCCCATGTCAAATCAGCCAGCCAACACCCCGATGCCGACCGCCTGCGCGTCTGCGTGGTGGAAACCGACGAGGGCGAGAAACAGATCGTCTGTGGCGCCCCCAATGCGCGCAAAGGCATCACCGTGGTTTTGGCAAAACCGGGCGATTATGTGCCGGGTATCGACGTGACCCTGTCGGTCGGCAACATCCGGGGCGTCGAAAGCCACGGCATGATGTGTTCCGAACGCGAGCTGGAACTGTCCGAGGAACATGACGGCATCATCGAACTGCCCTCGGGCGAGGTGGGCGAGCTGTTCATCGACTGGCTGGCCGAGAACGACCCGGCCAAGGTCGATCCGGTGATCGAGATCGCGATCACCCCCAACCGTCCCGATGCGCTGGGCGTGGCGGGGATCGCCCGCGACCTGGCCGCGCGCGGTATCGGAACGCTGAAAACCCGCGCCTATGCGCCGGTGCCGGGCGATTTCGACTGCCCGATCAAGGTGACCATCGACGAGGATACGCGCGATGGCTGCCCGCTGTTCACCGGCCGCCTGATCCGCGACGTGCGCAATGGCCCCAGCCCGCAATGGTTGCAGGACCAGCTGCGCGCCATCGGCCTGCGCCCGATCTCGGCGCTGGTGGATATCACCAACTACATGACCTATGACCACAACCGCCCGTTGCACGTCTTTGACGCCGACAAGGTCAAGGGCAACCTGCGCATCCACCGCGCGGCAGGGGGCGAAACGCTCAAGGCGCTGGACGAGAAGGAATACACCTTCCAGCCCGGTATGATGGTGATCTCGGACGACGAAGGCCCCGAGAGCATCGCCGGTATCATGGGCGGCGAGGCCACCGGCTGCACCGAAGAGACGGTGAATGTCTTCCTCGAAAGCGCCTATTGGGACAATGTGCAGATCGCACTTGCGGGCCGCGCGCTGAAAATCAACTCGGACGCACGCTATCGTTTCGAGCGCGGGGTCGATCCGGAATACACGCTCGAAGGGCTGGAACACGCGACCCAGATGATCCTCGATATCTGCGGCGGCGAGGCCTCGAACGTGGTGATCGCGGGCGCGGTTCCCGACCATTCCCGCGCTTATAAGCTGGACGCCGAACGCGTGCGGTCGCTGGTCGGCATGGACATCCCCGAAAGCGAGCAGCGCCAGACGCTGACGCGCCTCGGCTTCCGGCTCGAAGGCAACATGGCGCATGTGCCCAGCTGGCGCCCCGATGTGCAGGGCGAGGCCGATCTGGTCGAGGAAGTGGCCCGCATCGCCTCGCTGACCAAGCTGGTGGGCAAACCCCTGCCACGTCTGACCTCTGGCGTGCCGAAACCGGTGATGACCCCGCAACAGCGCCGCCTGTCGATGGCCCGCCGCACGGCGGCCTCGCTGGGTTACAACGAATGCGTCAGCTACACCTTCATCGACCAGGCCGCCGCGGCCCTGTTCGGCGGTGGCACCGACGCCACCATGCTGGAAAACCCGATCTCGTCGGAAATGAGCCATATGCGCCCCGACCTGCTGCCGGGTCTGCTGGCGGCTGCCGCCCGCAACCAGGCACGCGGCTTTGCCGATCTGGCCCTGTTCGAGGCAGGGCCGGTGTTCCACGGCGGCGAGCCGGGCGAGCAACGGGCGCAGATCGCGGGCCTCTTGGTCGGCCGTACCGGACCCAAGGACGTGCATGGCGCCTCCCGCCCGGTCGATGTCTATGACGCCAAGGCCGATGCCGAAGCGGTGCTGGCCGCCATGGGCGCGCCCGCCAAGGTGCAGATCCTGCGCGGGGCCGAGGGCTGGTGGCATCCGGGCCGCCATGGCCGCATCTGCCTTGGCCCGAAAAAGGTGCTGGGTATCTTTGGCGAGCTGCATCCCCGCGTGCTCCAGGCAATGGATGTCAAAGGGCCGGCGGTGGCCTTTGTGCTCTGGCCCGAAGAGGTGCCGCTGCCCCGCAAATCGGGCACCACGCGCGAGGCGCTGGCGCTGCGCGACCTGCAAGCGGTCGAACGCGATTTCGCCTTTGTGGTCGATGCGGGGGTCGAGGCGCTGACACTGGTCAATGCCGCCGCCGGGGCCGACAAGGCGCTGATCGAAGATGTGCGCGTCTTTGACGAGTTCATCGGCGGTTCGCTGGGCGAGGGCAAGAAATCGCTCGCCATCACCGTGCGCCTGCAACCGACCGAGACCACGCTCAAGGAAAAGGATATCGAGGCCGTCAGCGCCAGGATCGTCGAAAAGGTCGCCAAGGCCACCGGCGGCACCCTGCGCGGCTGATCCGGCTCTCGTCACACGGTACAAGGGCGCGCCTCCCGGCGTGCCCTTTTGCATTTCAAGCGGCCAGGAAATCGGCCAATATGTCGAACACCAGACGGATGCGCCGGCTGGTATGCACCTCGCGATGCGCAGTCAGCCAGACCGGGAACAGCAGCGGCTCCATCTCTGGCAATAACCGCTCCACACCTTCGGTCAACGCGGCCACATCATCGCCCATCGGCGCGATACCGAACCCCTGCCGCACGTAATCCCAGGCCACCACCCCGCTTTGCGAGCCGAGGCGAAAGTTGGCGCGGGTCAACGGCAATCCCAGCGGTGTCAGATGGCCGAGCATCTCGGTGACATCGCCAAAGGCGATGAAGTCATGCGTCGCCAGATCAGCCTTGGTCACCGGACGCCCGCGCCGGTCGAGATAGGCGGAGGCTGCGTAGAAATGCGCCGTCGCTTCGCGCACCAATCGGGCGATCAGATCGGGCTGTTCGGGGCGCACATGGCGGATCGCGATATCCGCCTCGCGCCGCATCAGGTCGCGGATATCGTTGGCGGCAATCACCTCGATCTCCAGCCGGGGCGCCTGCGCGCGGATGCGGCGCAGCGCCTCGGGCAGCACATAGGCCGACATCACGTCGCTGGCGGTGATCCGGACGCGCCCCTCGATGGATTGCGCCTGGCCCGAAGCTGCCAGCGCCACCCGCTCCGCCGCCGCCCCCATGGCGCGCGTATGCTCCAGCAGGTCGGCCCCCGCCTCGGTCAGCACCAGCGCCCGCCCGATCCGCTCGAACAGCAAGACGCCCAGATCCTGCTCCAGCGCCGCGACCTGGCGGCTGAGCGTCGGCTGTGTCAGGTTCAATCGCCGCGCTGCCGCCGACAGCGATCCCGCCTCGGCGGTTTTCAGAAACGCGCGGATGTGGTTCCAGTCCAGCCTGGTCAGATCGTTCATGCATTTCTGTATAAGCAAACTGCGAATTTCGGCAATTACTAATGGCTCTGCGCATATCTATTCTGCCGCCAAAAGGAGACACCCATGGTTGACAGCGTCACATTCTGGAACCGGATCGCCGAGAAATACGCCCGCACCCCGATCGCGGACATGGCATCCTATGACTATACACTCGAACGCACCGCCGCCCACCTGAAGCCCGGCGACCGGGTTCTGGAACTGGGCTGCGGCACCGGCACCACCGCCTTGCGGCTGGCGCCGAAGGTGGCTGGGATCGTCGCCACCGACATAGCGCCTGCAATGCTGGCCGTGGGGCGGCGCAAGGCGGCGGAACAGGGGGTGGAGAACGTCGAGTTTGTAGAAGCCCGGGCCGAGACCCCGCCCGAAGGGACGTTCGATGCGGTACTGGCCTTCAACCTGCTGCATCTGGTCGATGATCTCGATGCCAGCCTGGCCGCGATCCATGACCGACTAAAACCTGGCGGGCTGTTCATCTCCAAGACTTTCTGCTTGAGCAAGAGCCGCAACAGCCTGAAGCTCACCCTGATCCGCCTGGCCCTGCCGGTGATGCAACTGCTGGGCAAGGCACCCCCGGTTACCTTTTCGACAGAGGCGCAACTGGAACGCGCCATCACCCGCGCGGGCTTTGACCTGGTCGAGCAAGAGAGCTTTCCCGCCAAGGACCCGCGCCGCTTCCTCGTTGCCCGCCGTCGCTGAAGCGTCGGGTTGCTCCCCGCCCTCCCGCGCCTTAGGCTCCACCCGGAACAAGGCAAGGAGAGCGGCATGACCCTGAACGTCTATCTGTCCGGAGAGATTCACACCGACTGGCGCGAACAGATCGTGACCGGAGCACAGGGTTTGGATGTGAGTTTCTCGGGCCCGGTCACCGACCATGCCGCCAGCGACGATTGTGGCGTGGCGATCCTGGGCGCCGAACCTGACAAGTACTGGCACGACCACAAGGGCGCCATGGTGAACGCGATCCGCACCCGCAAGGGCATATCCGATGCGGATGTTGTCGTGGTCCGCTTTGGCGACAAGTACAAGCAGTGGAACGCCGCCTTCGACGCGGGCTATGCCGCGGCACTGGGCAAGTCGATCATCGTCCTCAGCCTGCCCGAACATCAGCACGCCCTGAAAGAGGTGCACGCCGCTGCCCTTGCGGTGGCTGAGGAGCCGGCGCAGGTGGTCTCCCTCCTGCGCTATGTGCTGACCGGGGCCTTGCCCGGCTGAAGATCAGGCCCGCGCCGGGATCGTCAGCCCGCGCTGCACCGCAGGCCGGGCCAGGAACCGGTCAAGATAGGCGACAACATTCGGGAACCCGTCCCAGCCCAGAACCTCGCGCGCGCCGTAATAATCGAGCCCACGCAGCCAGGGTGCAATGGCGATATCGGCGATCGAGTAGTCGCCCGCGATCCAGTCCCGGGTCGCCAGCTGCCCGTCCAGCACCGCCAGAATCCGCCGCGCCTCGGCGATATAGCGATCACGCGGGCGCGGATCCTCGATCTCGGCCCCGGCGAATTTGTAGAAAAACCCAAGCTGCCCGAACATCGGACCGACCCCGCCCATCTGGAACATCAGCCACTGAACGACGCGCGCCTTGTCAGCGGCGGTCTCCCCGATGAAGCGCCCGGACTTCTCCGCCAGATACAGCAGGATCGCCCCGCTTTCGAACAACGCCAGCGGCTGCCCATCCGGCCCGTCCGGGTCGATGATCGCCGGGATCTTGTTGTTGGGGTTCAGAGACAGGAACTCGGGGCTTTTTACATCCGCGTCCGACAGCGTCACGGTATGTGCCTCATAAGGCAGGCCCAGTTCCTCGAGCAGGATCGAAACCTTGACCCCATTTGGTGTGGGAAAGGAATAGAGTTGCAGGATATCGGGGTTTGCGGCGGGCCAGCGGCGGCTGATCGGGAATTCGGCAAGATCGAACATGGCGTGTCTCCGGTTGCGGTGTCGGACACAACCTATGCTCCCTGCCGGGCGAAAGAAGAGGTCGCATTGTGCGCCCCTGTCCAACTGGCTGTGTAGCAGCGAACAGGCCTAAACCGGCGTCTGAAAGCCGGGTCACGCACATATTGCTGCAAAAACACGTATTTCCGCGTTATTTTTCCCCGTGCGGATACACCGCACCCTGTTATTTCTGACCCTATGCCGGGCCGGCCACGAAGCCTGGCAACACAACAACGGCACAAACTCAGACACGGAACTGACCATGCTAAAAGAGTTCAAGACCTTCATTGCCAAGGGAAACGTGATGGACATGGCGGTGGGGATCATTATCGGCGCAGCCTTTACCGCGATCGTTAAATCGCTGGTCGACGACCTGATCAATCCCATCGTCGGCCTGTTTACCGGTGGCGTCGACTTTACCAACAATTTCGTCGTTCTGGGCGGCGATGGCACCACATTTGACTCGCTGGCCGCCGCCCGCGAGGCCGGCGCTTCTGTCTTTGCCTATGGGGCCTTCATCATGGCGGTGTTCAACTTCCTGATCATCGCCTGGGTGGTGTTCATGCTGGTAAAGGCGGTTAATCGCGCCAAGGAGTCCGCCGCAAGGGAAGAGGCCGCCGCCGAGCCGGCCGCGCCCGCAGGCCCGTCGGAACTCGACGTGCTGCTGGAAATCCGCGACTCGCTGAAACGCTGAGCAACCCGCTTGTCGTTTCGACCGCTCCGGAATGCCAGGGGCGGTTCATTCATTCAAGGCAACCCGCATCAACAGGAGCTAACAAGACCATGCAGGACTATCTGAACCAGGCCGAGGTCATCTGGCCGCTCATCGTCAGCGCCGGCAAGGCGCTGGTTGTGCTGATCCTGGGTTGGACCGTTGCCGGTATGATCGCCGGCCTGGTCCGCCGGCGCATCAACGCGACCCCGCAAATCGACCCGACACTCGGCAACTTCACTGCCAGCCTCGTGAGATGGGCGATCCTCGCCATGGTTCTGGTCGCCGTTCTGGGCATCTTCGGGATCGAGGCAACCAGCATCGTCGCCGTATTGGGCGCCGCCTCGCTCGCCATCGGTCTGGCACTTCAAGGCACACTCAGCGACCTGGCAGCGGGGGTAATGCTGGTGGTGTTCCGGCCCTACAAGCTCGGTCAATTCGTCGATATCGGCGGAACCTCGGGAACCGTGCGTGATCTCAACCTCTTCACCACCGAGTTGGTGACACCGGACAATGTGCAGATCATCGTACCCAACGGTCAGGCCTGGGGCAGCATCATCACTAACTACTCCGCCCACGACACCCGCCGCGTCGATCTGGTCTTCGGCATCGACTATGGCGACGATGCGGGAAAAGCGATGGAGATTGTCGAAAGAACCGCCCGGGCAGACAACCGTGTTCTGGCCGATCCCGCCCCCTGGGTTCGGGTCACCAATCTGGGCGACAGTTCGGTCGATCTGACCGCGCGGATATGGTGTCGGGCCGAGGACTACTGGGAGCTGAAATTCGAACTGACGCGCCGGGTCAAGGAAGCCTTCGATGCCGGCGGCATCTCGATCCCCTATCCCCACAGCGTCGAGATCCACAAAGAGGCTTGAGCCCCTTTTCATTCCGCCCGAAGCGCTCCAGGGGAGTCGCCCCGCGCGGCGATAGGGGCAGCGCCCCCTCCCCCGTTTGAGGCCGCAAAAAAACGGCGACAAAGGGCCGGAATCCGTTTGACACCGCCGCGGGCCTTAGGTAGTCACCGCGCGTGGTTGCGGCGTGATAGCTCAGTTGGTTAGAGCACAGCACTCATAATGCTGGGGTCGGCGGTTCAAGTCCGCCTCACGCTACCACTATTCTCCCGATTTTTCCCACATATGAAGCAGACCGCTGGTCGTTCGCTGCCTTGGCCCTCGGCTTGGTTCGAGATTATTCGTCGAATAGTCTCGGTTATCGGATCGTTTGTGGACATGAAAAAGGCCGCTCCGGGGGAGCGGCCGTTTCTGTTTGTCGCCCTTGTTGCACTTGGCAGATTTTCCGGGGGAAAATCTCCTGGAGCAACCAGGCGTGTCTCGGGATCACCGATTACTCGATGATCTTCGACACGACGCCGGCGCCGACGGTACGGCCGCCTTCGCGGA
>NZ_JAKOEM010000050.1:0-3607 GCF_022321465.1 Ruegeria alba
ATCTTCGCCAATGCCTCCATGGCGGCCCCGGCGCTCTGGATCTCGGCCACCACCTCAGAAGAACGTCCGATCCGGGTCATTGTCCGCGCCCCGGACCGCATCACCGACTTCGGCGCGGGGCGCTTGGTCAGCGACACGACCATGGTGGACGTGCGCGTGGCCGACCTGCCCGCGCCGCGTCCGGGCGATCTGATTGTCATCGGCGCCGACAGCCATGTGATCCAGGGCGAGCCGATCCGGGATCGCGAACGGTTGATCTGGACTCTGGATCTGAGACCGGCATGAAGCTGAAACTCGAGATCGACCCTGACATCGTCGCGATGATGGCGGCCGAGGTGAAGGCCGGCGAAAAGGCCGTGACCGCCGCCATGCGCGAGGCCGGCACCGGGCTCAAGACCGCCTGGCGCGGGCAGATCGCGCAAGCGGGGCTCGGCCGGCGGTTGGCGAACTCGATCCGGAGCCAGACCTTCCCCAAGGCGGGCGAAAGCCTCAACGCCGCGGCACTGGTCTGGTCCAAGGCGCCGGTCATCATCGGCGCGCATGACACCGGCCCGCTGATCCGATCCAAGGACGGGTTTTGGCTCGCGATCCCGTTGCCCGCCGCGGGCAAATCCCTGCGCGGCGGGCGCATCACCCCCGGTGAATGGGAACGGCGGCGCGGGCTACAGTTGCGGTTCGTTTATCGGCGCCGGGGGCCGAGCCTGCTCGTCGCCGAGGGGCGGCTGAACACCAGGGGGTTGGGGGTGGCGTCGCGGTCAAAGACCGGGCGTGGGCGGGCGACAGTGCCGATCTTCCTGCTGGTGCCTCAGGTCAGGCTGCCAAAACGGCTGGATCTCGGGCGGGATGCCGAGCGGGCGCTCGACAGCGTGCCGGGGTTGATTGTGGACGGTTGGCGCACAGCTTCGTAGTAGAGAGACCACGAACACCTCCGCTCTTTTCCATCTGCCTTGCGCACCAAGTTGTAGGTTACTAACCGGCATCTTAACCCCCCTTGTTCGCGAGGATAGCCTGTCGCACATTATCAATGACATAAGGCACTGAGCATGGACGGATTTCAGGAATGGCATCGATTGATCCCCTTGAGCAACTTCGACAGCGTCATTCTCGACTTGAGAGGCTCGCCGATCAGGTCAAGGCACTAGAAAGGACACGTGAGGATCTGCAGGGCGCGATAGACGACTACAACGCATTCCAGCCAGAGATCGAGAAAGGCAAAATCGACAACCTTGAAATCACCGCAACAAACCACTCCAGGCAAATAGCCGATCAAGAGGTCAACAAGAGAGAACTGGAGCGCCGCCTTCAAGGCGAAAATGCCGCCAAGGTCAGCCCGCTTGTGGTATGGAAATACTTCACTGCAGAGCAAAAGCAGATACGCTCTGAAGCCTCGCGTCTTGCCGTAGAGCTTTCTTCCGCCAAGCAGCACCTGTCGAGCAATCAAGAAGCGCTCTCCAAAGTCCGTGCGGACATCAATGCTGCCAGAAAGCGCATTTCCGATCACGAGAATTTCGATTTGAACAGTTCCGAGAAGCGGCTTTCTTCCCTTGGACCGGAGATTGAACGGCTCAAGGCCGATCACGCGACGGACAACGCCGAACTAGAGCGTATTGAGACCAATATCCGCCCACATACAAACGAGCGTGATCGTTTGAAGTCCGAGCTCGCCACTTTGAATGCCGACATCGCACGTGCAAATCGTTTCGAACAAGAACTTTCTTCAGCGTCCAACAGCTATGAACGCCGCATGATCCACGAGGAGTGCGAGAAAAAGTTCGGAACGGGAAGTCCCAAGCAGGTCATCAGTGACTGCAGGAAAAAAATCCGAAGTCTCGAGAACAACATTCCCAAACTCGAGCGCCGCATTCGGGATGAGCTCAAGAAGTTAGAAAGAACCATCGGCCACCTCCTGATCGATGGAAACAATGCGTGCTACGAAGGGCAATCCTTTATCGGACTTCGGGCTATCTCCGCGCTGCTTCGAGAATTGGGGGGGCGGTACAAAACCACGGTAGTCTTCGACGCTTCGATCCGTGCGATGCTGAAGACCGATACCCAAGGGGTTGAGCGCGCACTGGGAAAATCCGTCAACATGCATGTGGCTCCAACCAAGACGGCGGCCGACGAATACCTTCTGAAGCTGGCCGACCAGGACAACAGCGCCTTTATCCTCAGCAATGATCGCTTCGCCGAGTATCATGACTATGATGTGGTTAAGTCGGGCCGAGTGTTTCGGTTCCTTATTGCGGAAGGTAAGCTGATGGCCAATGATATTGATATTTCGTTGAATTTTTGATGATGAAGGGCCTTAGATGTTTCGAATTCCTGAGTTGACGATAAACTGGCACATCCTCGAAGCATGTAACTACGACTGCTATTTCTGCTATGCCAAGTATGGCCAGAAGTCGGTTTTTTCTCGTCACTACGTGGAAATTTTGCGTGAGTTTGGCGCACTAAATAACCGTAGGATCGACTTTCAAAATGGCTCCGCCATCGCCGAGAGCGTCCGCATCAATTTTGCTGGTGGCGAGCCATTTCTGGAGAAGGACCTCGGTCAAGCCATTGCGCTCTCTTACGATCTTGGTCTTAGACCGTCCTTCATTAGCAACGGCTCACTGTTGACAGATGATTTCATCATGAAATTTGGGCCGATGATCTCGGTCGCAGGGTTCAGCGTCGACAGTTTTGATGATGAACAGAATCGTAGGATAGGTAGGCGGGATAACCGAGGGGCGCAGGTCAGTTACGAGCGGATGGCTGCAATATTCGGGTTGTTCCGGCAGGTGTCCCCAAACACCTTGCTCAAGGTAAACACCGTTGTGTGTCACGAGAACGTCAATGATAATCTCACTTCTTCACTTGGCGAGCTGCGACCAGACCGATGGAAGGCTCTGCGGGTGATCCCTATCCATGGCGCGACTGGCCGAGGGATTACAGACGAGGAATTTTCCAGCTTCCTGGACCGCCATAGAGACATGCCTGGCAAGATCGTGCCAGAGGACAACATCGACATGCACCGTTCATACATCATGCTCGATCCCGATGGCCGTTTTTACCAAAGGGAAGGCTCCGACTATTTGCGCAGTGCACCTATCCTAGATGTCGGAGTAGCGACCGCTCTCCAAAGTATCGAATTCGACGCCGAAACTTACTTCAGCCGCTACTAGGTACCGTGTTCCAGGTCAAAATTTGGAAGGGTCTGAGCAATGCCCACCTCCCGCGAAACCATCTTCGCCGTGCTGCATGCGCGGCTCTCGGCACTGCCCGCCACCACCCTCCGCGGCGAGGTCCTTCCCGAGCGCGTGCCGCCTGGGGGGCTGCTGATCCTGCGCGATGGCGAGCCGGGTGAGCCCGAGGTGACTCTGTCGCCGCTGGCCTACCATTACCAACACCGCGCAGAAATTGAGGCTGTTGTGCAGGGCGCGGACCGCGACTCTGCCTTCGATACGGTTTGCACCAGCATCGGTGCCGCGCTCGCCGCCGACCGCACGCTCGGCGGGCTCTGCGACTGGATCGAGGCCGAGGCGCCCCGGCCGGTCGATCTGGCCGTAGAGGGCGCGGCGAGCCTGAAGGCGGCCGTGATCCCGGTGGTGCTACACTACACCACGGC
>NZ_JAKOEM010000051.1:0-3201 GCF_022321465.1 Ruegeria alba
ACATCGCCGGTGACGAGGTGATAGGGCAGCCCGAGCGAGGCCGAGACCGCAAGCAAGGTGCGATACTGGAAGGCCTCGTAGCTGCTGCCGACATCGGCCGGAGACGAGAACTTCACATCCTCGCCCGGCAGCAGCACCTGCATGGTGCCGGGCTCGAGGCTGGCAATGGCCGCGCCATCGAGATCTGCCGCGCTCTCGCCCATCATGGGATCTTCCGGCGCGGTCTTGGTGATGAAGCCCGCGAACATCGCCGCGGTCTTCTTCCGGTCGAGTTCGGCGTCATCGTATTGATCGAGCAGGAACAGACGCACCATCGCCGGGGCCACATGCGGCAGCCCCCGGATCTGGCCCGCATCGATGGGCCGGTAGATATGCAGCAAATCCCCAGCCGGTACGCGCACCGTCTCCGGGATGACCGCGCCCAAATCGGTGCTGTCGCCGGGATGTCGGCGGCGGAAGTGATAAGCCACGCGCTTACCCGTAGCATCGAACTCGATCCCGCAGCGGATGCGGTTGCCATTGGCTGCCGTTTCCGTCTTCTCGAAGGGCAGCATCTCGGACTGGAGAAGCTGCAATTGCAGTGGGACCAGCAGACCATCCTCGGCCCGACGCGGGCGCAGGCGGACAAAGCATTCGCCGGCGACGAACATCTCCCGCGCCACCATGGCCTGCAGGCCGTAGAAATCGGTCAAACCGTCAGCGTCCGCCTCGTCGGTCCAGGCCAGCCACAGCCGCTGCACCCGGTCGCGCAGGTCGGCGTCCCCGATCAGCGAGGAGAGCTTGATCCCGTCGCCCACGAGGTTCGCGGCAAAGGCCTCGCAGGCGTTCGCCGCATAGCCGTTGGTCACCACCAACTCGCGGGACCGGGCCAGCAGCCGGGGACCGCCGGAGGCGACCAACGCGTTGATGTTCTCGAGCGGCGGATTCCAGCCGCGCAGCCGACGTTTCGCCATGGCGCCTTCGAGGCGCGCGCGCATGGCAGCGGGGCCACCGGAGCCCCGGCGGCGAAAACGATCGAAGAGGCCCATGATGCTCAGAGGCCCTTGGTCGCGGTCACGCGCACATGGCGCACCATGCGTCGCCCCTCGGCACTGGCGATCTCGCGATCCAGCGCCTCGAGGGCCCGGTCGATCTCGGCCAGGCTGCGATAGTCCACCGTCTTGCCGTCGTAGCTGACGCGCGCGACGCCGGAAGAGCGTTGTGCGGTGAGCGCGTCGCGGCGAAGTTTCAGTGTTGCCAGATCCGCCATGCCCAAACTCATCCCATGTAACTCGACCGCGCGACGCGGCGGACCTGTGCCCTGCGGGCCGGTTGCTGTGCCGTGGTTGAGGCGTTGTCCATTGCATCATTGCCCGCGAACTGCGACGCCAGTTCCTCCCACCGAGAGTCCGACCAGCGATCGGCCCCGAGGATCCAGGCGGCCGCGCGGGCATAGACCCGGCAGTCCAGCGCCTCGTTGCGCTCGCGCAGCTTCTGCCATTCGAGTTTCGCGAAGCCGCGCCGGGTCTTGACCGTGACCAGTTGCTCGGCCGTCAGCTGTTTCAGCCATTCGGCATCGATCCAGCCCGGCAGATGGATGACGCCAGGAAGAAACCACTCTCCATCCGCCGGGCTGGTTTCCGGCGGCTCGAGCCGCAGGAAACGATATGTCTCTGCCTTGAACGTAGAGGTTGCCACAGACCAGAGCCGGGCACCGCGGCGCAGACGTTTGCCGGCGATCGTCGCGTCCACGAATGTTGGCCCTGTCACCGGGCTCGCGCGGTTGAAGCCTTCGAGGCCCTTGACCGGCGCAACTTGCGCAAAGCCCACCTGCCGCGCCCAGGCATAGACGGCGGCCGTCTCGTAGCCTGTATCGATCGCCAGCCGTGCGGTGGTCATCGACGTGCCGCTCGCGTGTTGCCATGTCCGGCTCAGCAGGTCGGAGAGTTTTTGCCAGCAGGCCGGATCGCCGGGCCCGCCCTCGATCACGATGTGGTCGATGAGCCAGCTCTGCAGGCCCTTGCCCCAGGCCCAGACATCGACCTCGATCCGGTCCTTCTGCACGTCGGCGCCGGCGGTGAGGAACAGACCACCCGCCGGCACCGTGCCTGCGCGCCAGTCTTCCTTCAGCCCCTGCAGCCGTTGCCAGTCCGGGGCCTCGCCGCTTTCCATCCATGTCTCACCCAGCGAGGTATTGACGAAGGTCTTCATCGTCTCGTCCCCACCGGCGCGTGCCGAGAGAAACGCCTTGGCCATGGCCTCGAGCCGCACCCAGGGCGAATAGATCTCGTTCAGATGGAACCCGGCAATTCCGTCAAACGGGGCTTCCGCAATCCAGCGGCCCTTCGAGATCGCGGCCCAGCGGGTCTCATCCTTCCAGGCCGCATCACAGTCGGCGCAGTGGTAGCGGGCCGTTTCCGGGCGATGACTACCATCCTCCGCCTTGTCCCATTTGACCTGCTCCCAGGTCAGCACCTGTTCCGCCCCGCAGTCCGGGCACGGCACCCAGAACCGGCGCTGGTCGCTTTCCTCAAAGGCCGCCTCGATCCGGCTCGCGCCCTTGTTCGTCGGCGTCGAGACCAGCACGATCTTGCGGTTCCAGAAGGTCACCGTGCGTTTCTTCGCGAGGTTGACCGGGTCCCCCTCGGCGCCGGCGCTGAACGGATAGCGGTCCACCTCGTCGCAGAGGAGCAACCGGATCGGGCGGCTTGCCAGACCCGAGGGCGCGTTGGCGCCCACGATGGTCAGATGACCGCCCGGAAACCGCTTGTGCAGGATCTTGTTGTTGCCATCGCGGGATTTCGGGTTGGCAATCTTGTCCTGCAGGCAGGGCGTGTCCCGCGCCATCGGCGAGAAGCGGTCCTTCGACCAGGTCTCCGCGTCCCGCTCGGTCGGCATCACGACCATGATCGGTGCCGGGTCCTGGTCGATATGGTAGCCGACCGTACACAACTGCAACTCGGTCTTTCCGCATTGTGACGATGACATAATAACGACCGTTTCGTTGCCTGCGTCCGAGATCGCATCCATGATGCCGCGCTGATATTCGGCGCGGCTGGTGCGCCATTGGCCCGGTTCGGCGCTGGCCTCAGAACTCAGCCTCCGGTTCTGATCTGCCCAGGCGCTGATCGTCAGGTCCGGCGGGGGCCGCAGCACCGCCAGGGCCTTCTCCACCGTCCGCTTCAGGATCGGCGATCCCCTCAAGATCAGTCTCGGTTTCGA
>NZ_JAKOEM010000052.1:0-2989 GCF_022321465.1 Ruegeria alba
CCCCGCCAGAGCTCCCTGAGCAGAACTACCCGACAAGAGGTCATGACTATGAGTGAGATAACCAACCCTAAGTATTCCAGACCTATAGATGTGCATAGGTGGTCAGATCATGCAGAGGTGAAGGACCTGGTGGATAGGATCTGGGATGGGTTCCTAGGGGAGGCTATAGCTGAAAGGGGACCTGGGCCGAAGCCTAAGTTGGGGTTCAGGAAGCAGCTAAGGGTGGTAATCCTGGACCTGTATGTGGCTTGGTTGGATGATCCTAAGCTGAGTATCGGGGTCTCGATGTCTGTCAATGCATGGGATACGAACTCTCGTTACAATGCCCTGCACATCTCGAAGAAGATCGTCCCGATCATCAAGGAACTGCACAAGGCTGGCCTGATCGACCTGGCCAAGGGTAGCTATGGTGGAGCAGGTGCCAATGGTAACCGGACCACACGGATAAGAGCATCCGAGAAGCTTCAGAGCTGGTTCGCCACGGCCAAGTTCGATCGAGAGGATGTCAGCCGGGCAGAAGGCGAAGAGATCATTGTCCTGAAGGGCGACAACAACAAGCCGATCGAGTACGAGGACACGCCCGAGACCAACCGATGGCGAGAGGAGCTTCAGGCATACAACGACCTGATTGCCAATTCCTTCATCGACATCCCCTCGCTTCAGGAACCTATCCTGGAGATCAGCAAGGAGTTACCGCCGGGGGTAACCGGTGGCATAGATGAAGTCAGGCGTATACGACTAGGGGATGCCAACAACCGGACCCGGCGCATCTTCAGCCGTGGTAGTTGGGACATGCATGGTCGGTTCTATGGCGGATGGTGGCAACAGATCGATAGCGACTGGCGTTCCAGGATCACGATCGACAATGAACCCACAATCGAAGCGGACTTCGAGGGGATGCATGTGGCCATGATTTATGCCGAAGAAGGGCTGGAACTGGGTCATGATCCTTACATGGTTGATGGAAAAACCTTCGCTGATTTGCCTCGAAAACTAGTGCGCAAGTTGGCCAAGCGGTTGGTGCTTACTGCGGTCAACGCAAAGGAAAAATCGTCAGCTTACAAGGCGTTTCGGGAGAGTTTTTCTGCTGGTGATTTAGGCAAGTCATTGAGCAATGAAAAGCTGGACCTTCTCCTGGATGCTATTCTCGACCGGAACCCCTGTCTGGCTGACTACCTGTTCTCGGATCAGGGTATCCGGCTGATGCGGAAAGACAGTGAGATCACCTCCCTGATCCACAACCACTTCACCCAGAAAGGCATCCCGGTTCTGTCTGTCCATGATAGCTATCTTGTCGATTGTCGGCATGTCGGAGAACTCAGGCAGGTCATGCGGGATGCGTCGGAGGAAGTCACGGGTAGGCCACTCCGGTTGTCCTACAACATTCCAGGGCGCGAAGAGTTCGAGGATGTGGATGAGGCAGCGCTGCAGAAGCACGTCCACGACTTGCGCTGGGCGGTTTACGGGAAGGAGCAGAGTGCCTGTGAGGGGTATGTGCAGCGGTTGCTACGGTTCCAGGAAAGGACTGGGAGGGTGATTGGGCCATATGTGAAGTCATTGCCAGAAGAGTGAGGAAGTTTCGGCCCAGAACGGCCATTCGAACCTGACGCGGTTAAGGTCGGTAGCCAGCGCATCTCGGACGTTCACCCAGGGAAGTGCACTACACGGTAGTCGAATAGCACCATACCAACCAGAAGGTGCAAGATCTCTTGAATTCTGCCTCAAGCAGTAGAATATGAAACGCAATCACTCATAATTGTGGAGCAGCTTCCGGCATGCCTGAATTGACTTTGGCAGAGCGTTTAACTCTAACTACGACAAGGATATCAGCCTTCCGAGAGCGTGCTCAAGTGGGGTTCGGAACCGGATTTTTCTTTAATTTCAAGGTTTCGGATGAGCAGCTCGTCCCAGCCATCATTACAAACAAGCATGTCGTAGACGGCTGCGATCAAATCACTGTCGTTTGCCACACCGCAAATGGGTCTGAACCTTCTGGAAAGTTTATCCCCTGCCACTTAGATGCTCGGCCTGGTGCTATACTGGCTCATCCCGATGCGGATGTTGATCTCTGCGCGATACCATTTGGGCCTATTTTGAAGCAAGCTGAGGCCAATGGCACGCCGCTATATTACACTGGCTTAGACTTTGGGATCGTTCCGAAAGACGACGATTGGCAATACTTTGATGCCTTGGAAGAGGTCATAATGATTGGCTGCCCCAGGGGTATATTTGACGACTTCAACAACCTCCCGATAACACGGCGAGGAAATACAGCTTCATCGTTGACCAAGCTATACGGCGGAAAACAGGAGTTCATGGTGGATATGGCCTGCTTTCCAGGCTCGTCTGGTTCGCCAATCTTCGTATATGACCGCAATGGTTACCTCGACCGAAAGACTAATAAATACAATATTGGGGCTAGTAGGGTTCAGTTTGTTGGAATCCTTTATGGTGGCCCGTTAATAACAAACGATGGCAAAATCGTATTACAGCAATATCCTAAAGTTGAAGTTTCGGCCATGATGCACTTGGGGAATGCGATTCGATCTTCGCAACTCCACGGTATCGAGGAACAGGTCTTAGCTCGTTTTTCCGCGGGTGCTCCGAAGGGTGAGGACGTGGGCGAGGTCAGCTTCGATACCTGAACGGCCACGTCCCGCGTCCAGGCCAAGATGCGTGACAATGTGCTGCACGAGTCTGAGCATTGCTGCACCTGCTCTGGGCCGCTTCTGCGTCCAGCTGCCGTTCATGACAATCGCGGCGAAGGTCTGGTTTCCGCCCTTACTCCCATCTTAGGCTTCGGCCCAGGTCCCCTCTCGGCTATGGCCTCCCCTAGGAACCTATCCCAGATCCTATCCACCAGGCCCTTCACCTCTGCATGATCTGACCACCTATGCACATCTATAGGTCTGGAATACCTAGGGTTGGTTATCTCACTCATAATCATGACCTCTTGTCGGGTAGTTCTGCTCAGGGAGCTCTGGCGGGA
>NZ_JAKOEM010000053.1:0-2988 GCF_022321465.1 Ruegeria alba
TTTGGTTCTGTGAGTTTGTTTGCGCGTGTGCAGGCTGTGAGGGTGTTGGCGAGCAGGCAGGCGATGGTCATGGGGCCGACGCCGCCGGGGACCGGGGTGATGGCGCCCGCCACCTCGGCGCAGCTGTCGTAATGGACATCGCCCACCAGCTTGGTCTTGCCGTCGCGCTCGATCCGGTTGATGCCCACGTCGATCACCGTGGCACCCGGTTTGATCCAGTCGCCGGGCACCATTTCGGGTCGGCCCACCGCGGCCACCACGATATCGGCGCGGCGCACCACCTCGGCCAGGTCCTTTGTCCGGCTATGGGCAATGGTCACCGTGCAGCTGTCGCCCAGCAAGAGTTGCGCCATCGGCTTGCCCACGATGTTCGACCGCCCGATCACCACCGCGTCCATCCCCGAGAGCGAGCCGTGATGGTCGCGCAGCATCATCAGGCAGCCCAGCGGCGTGCAGGGCACCATGCTTTTCTGCCCGGTGCCCAGAAGGCCCACATTCGAGATATGGAACCCGTCCACATCCTTGGCCGGATCGATGGCGTTGATCACCAGGTCCTCGTCCAGGTGCCCCGGCAGCGGCAGCTGCACCAGGATGCCATGCACGTCCGGGTCCCCATTCAGCCGGTCGATCAGCGCCAGCAGATCCGCCTCCGACGTGTCGGCGTCCAGCTTGTGCTCATACGAGTTCATGCCGACCTCGACGGTCTGCTTGCCCTTGGAGCGCACATAGACCTGGCTGGCCGGGTCCTCGCCCACCAGCACCACCGCCAGGCCGGGGGTGATCCCATGCCCGGCCTTCAGCTCTGCCACATGTTCCGCCACCTGGCCCCGGATCCGGGCCGCAAAGGCCTTGCCGTCAATCACAGTTGCTGCCATTTGCTCTCTTCCTTGTTGCCGTCTTGTTACCGCCTTGTTGCCGTCTGGGGTCGCGCACGCGGGCCCGGCCCTAGATTTCCCGGATCACCCGCGCCTCGCGGGCGATCGACCAGTCCACCAGCCGCCGCCACAGGTCCTCGATCAGGCCGGGGTCCAGCCCCTGGCCTTCGGCGGCGGCGCGGGCGTTCATCACCACTTCCTCGACCCGTTCGGGGATCCGCGCGGGCCAGCCATTGCCCTGCTTCAGCTCTACCGCCCGGTCGATATAGCCCGCCCGCGCGGCCAGCAGGGTGATCAGCTCGCGGTCCAGCCGGTCGATCTGGTCGCGCAGGCTGGCCATATCCGTGCAGGCCTGCGGCGGGATGGATGTGCTCATGTCTTGAAACTCTCACGGCCCGGGATCGGTCCCGGGCCGTGAATTGCGCATATCGCGGCTCAGAACAAGCCCTCGATCTGGCCCGCGTCATTCAGCCGGATGGTCTCCGCCGCCGGTTTGCGCGGCAGGCCCGGCATCGTCATGATCTCGCCGCAGACCACCACGATAAAGCCCGCGCCCGCGCTCAGCCGCACCTCGCGCACCGGCACCGAATGGCCCGTCGGCGCGCCGCGCCGGTTCGGATCGGTGGTAAAGGAATACTGGGTCTTGGCCATGCAGACCGGCAGGTTGCGATAGCCGGCCTCTTCCCATTCCTTCAGCTGGTTGCGGATCTTCTGATCGGCCAGCACCTCGTCGGCGCGATAGATGCGCTTGGCGATGGTCTCGATCTTCTCGAACAGGCCCATGTCGTCGGGATAGATCGGGGCAAAGTTCGCCTTGCCCGAATCGGCCAGCTCGACAACCTTGCGCGCCAGCGCCTCGGACCCTTCCGAACCCAGCTCCCAATGGCGCGACAGCACCGCCTCGACCCCGTGATTGGCGCAATAGTCCCTGACCGCCTGCACCTCGGCCTCGGTATCGGTGACGAAGTGGTTGATCGCCACCACCACCGGCACGCCAAAGCTTTTGACGTTCTCGATATGGCGGCCCAGGTTGGCGCAGCCCTTGTTGACCGCGGCCACGTTTTCCGCGCCCAGATCGGCCTTGGCCACGCCGCCGTTCATCTTCATCGCGCGCACGGTCGCCACCAGCACCACCGCCGAAGGCGCGATCCCGGCCTTGCGGCACTTGATGTTCATGAACTTCTCGGCGCCCAGATCGGCCCCGAAACCGGCCTCGGTCACCACGTAATCGGCCACTTTCAGCGCCGTCTTGGTGGCGATGACCGAGTTGCAGCCATGCGCGATATTGGCAAACGGGCCGCCATGCACAAAGGCCGGGTTGTTCTCCAGCGTCTGCACCAGGTTGGGCTGCATCGCGTCCTTCAACAGCACGGTCATCGCGCCCTCGGCCTTGATGTCGCGGCAATAGACCGGGCTCTTGTCGCGGCGATAGGCCACGATGATGTCGCCCAGGCGCTTTTCCAGGTCCTTCAGATCCTTGGCCAGGCACAGGATCGCCATCACTTCCGAGGCCACGGTGATGTCGAACCCCGCCTCGCGCGGGAACCCGTTCGACACCCCGCCCAGCGAGCAGGTGATCTGCCGGAGCGCCCGGTCGTTCATGTCCACCACACGGCGCCACACCACCCGGCGGGTGTCGATCTCGGCCTCGTTGCCCCAATAGATGTGGTTGTCGATCATCGCGCTCAGCAGGCTGTGGGCGCTGGTGATCGCGTGGAAATCGCCGGTGAAATGCAGGTTCATCTCTTCCATCGGCACGATCTGTGCATAGCCGCCCCCGGCAGCCCCCCCCTTCATGCCGAAGTTCGGCCCCAGGGACGCCTCGCGGATACAGATCATCGCGTTCTTGCCGATCCGGTTCAGACCGTCGCCCAGTCCCACCGTGGTCGTGGTCTTGCCCTCGCCCGCAGGCGTCGGGTTGATCGCCGTCACCAGGATCAGCTTGCCATCGGCGCGGTCCTGAACCGAATCGATGAACCCCTGGCTCACCTTCGCCTTGTCATGGCCATAAGGCAGCAGATCCTCAGACCCGATCCCCAGCTTCGCACCAATCTCCAAGATCGGCAACTTCCGCGCCTCGCGCGCTATCTCAATGTCACTCTTATACGCCATG
>NZ_JAKOEM010000054.1:0-2738 GCF_022321465.1 Ruegeria alba
CTGGATCTCGGGCGGGATGCCGAGCGGGCGCTCGACAGCGTGCCGGGGCTGATCGTGGCGAGGTGGGTGGAGGGGAGAGCATGAAGCTTTTTGCGGTTGGTTTCGCCGTTAATAAAATGGCTCCAGATTCAATTCTACGGGCATTCGGAGTATGTGTTTTGGGTGCCCCGTCACATTTCTTCCAAGGACAAACAGTGGTTTTCCTACGCGTCGAAGCGCTTCAATCGTGCGATCGATAATGGGAACATATCTTTGGTGCATATTTCCATGTGCAATCACAACAATTTCGGCTTCTTCAGCCATCTCCACAATACTTGGCAAATTGTCGGGGCTGCAGGCTTGATTTATTTGGTTTGGAAGATCGCGGGGTTTGGTGGCTCGCCAATCAAGTACGTTACCTTTCAGATACCGGGAATAGCCGAGATCCACTGACAATAGGCGCTCCCTCTTGCACGTAGGATCATCATCTTGCGCATCCGCTATACTGGGGTTCATACCGATCCACAGGATAGATCGTGGACACACGCCTTGAGGTGTCCAATCACGAACTAGGCGTTGGCGATATCTGCCATCGGCTGAAATATTCTCCTCACCCCTAACGCCTTCTGGTAGTGGCAAGCGACGCATCCCGCCGGCTACATGTAGTGGTTCAATCAGTCCAGGGTTGTCTCTCGACGGTATCATTGATCTCTTCCCTTCAGTGCGGATTCCGAAGACTCGCAGCCTGGCAACGTGCGTAAGCAACTGACACCAAAAAATATTGTGCATAAGATCGAGCTAGCACTTTCAAATGCCCACCTCCTGCGAAACCATCCTCGCCGCGCTGCACGCGCGGCTTTTGGCGTTGCCCGCCACCGCCCTCCGCGGCGAGGTCCTTCCCGAGCGGATGCCGGCCAACGGCCCGCTCGTCTTGCGGGACGGTGAGCCAGAGGCTTTCGGTCACAGTTTCCGCAGATACGCCCAGGATACATACCCCTTGAGCCCACGTGCTTGCTTCAGGGATACGTTGCACCAGCGCGTTCCGCCGGTCTGCTCGCAAGTGTGGACGCGCAACACGGTACCGTTCGGCAGGCCAAGGATCACGCGGTACCCGGTTCCGGGGCCAGCGCGCATCTTGAGCATGTTATCCCCTTCGACGCCGGAAACCTCGAAGCGTCCGAGCGACGCGGCCACTGCAGCGTTGGGACTTAGGGAAGTCCCGATAGCAAGCGCCAGCAGCGCGACACAGAAGGCTTTGCGCATCGTCTTCTCCTGATTTCTGCCTCGATGAAGATCGTAGTTTATCGGACCGCCAAAAGAAACTGCCACATGATGGCCGTGTTTGATCTTCGGGATCGCGGAAGTTTTCAAATAGGCTTTGGGTTGCGATTCCAGCTGAAATATCGCCGAGCCGCTCGTTTCTCAGCTAGAATGGTTGGGCAACGCGATCAGGCAAGTGCGGTTTCAGCGATACCGCGTGAACGCCATCATGATCGAAACTAGGAACGCGATCATTGGAATGAACATGGAAATTGACACGTCATTCGATGTTTACTCAGACACACCGGCCGGCATGGATCCGGACAGCTACAGCCGCACGTTACGCAGCTACCACAAAATGCTCTGGAGCAAACCGCTGCCGAACGGCAGTGCCTTTTATCTATCAGACAGCCGCCCTGGCACGTATCTGTATCACAAATCAGAGCTTGGTGAGTTCTTCCTTTCCAGTGACTCGTTTGGACATACCTACCGATATGTCAAAGCGATGGCCCCAATCATAGATAGGATCCCGGAAGACGAACTGACGCGGTTCTTCTCGATTTGCAGCACCGTTGGCGCGTACATCCTGTTTCCTTCTCGGCAGGTCGAGCGGAAACCGACTATCAATCAGGCCCGTGGCATGCATGGGAAGATCAGAGATCGTTTCGACCTCAGCTTGGAATGTATCAGGCGACACTACGACAATCAGAGCAGCCCACTCAGTGAAACATTGGCACGGTACGCCTACTTTTTTGACCTGTTCGGAAACTTCAGGGGCTATGTCCAATTTTTCCTACTTCAGGATTTCGTCTCGGATGACGGAACTTCGATTAATTTCTTGCTTCCATTCACTGATTTCGACGCCATGCCGTTGCCGTCTGACGTTCACGAATATCGATCATACAGAGACCGGCTTGTTGAGTCTGTAATCGCCAGGAACCGAAGAATCGAAACGCTGGCCGCTTAATTCGGTCGATCCGTAGGCACGACCAACTGGTTGCAAAGAGACCGCGCTCATAGCTGCACAACTCTAGTGAGCCGTGTTTTGCCCTGCATCGTTCGCGAAACACTTGCTCGCTCCGCAAAAGGCGCAATATGCCCTCCACCCGCGAAACCATCCTCGCCGCGCTGCATGCGCGGCTCTCCGCGTTGCCCGCCACGGGCCTGCGCGGAGAAGTGCTGCCCGAGCGTGTCCCAGCCGAGGGTCTTCTGATCCTGCGTGATGGCGAGCCGGGCGAGCCGGAGGTGACGCTGTCGCCATTGGCCTTCCACTATCAGCACCGCGCCGAGATCGAGGCCGTGGTACAGGGCGCCGACCGTGACAGCGCCTTCGACACGCTCTGCGCCAGCATCGGCGCTGTGTTGGCCACCGATCGCACGCTGGGCGGGCTTTGTGACTGGATCGAGGCCGAGGCGCTGCGCCCGGTCGATCTGGCCGTAGAGGGCGCGGCGAGCCTGAAGGCGGCCGTGATCCCGGTGGTGCTACACTACACCACGGC
>NZ_JAKOEM010000055.1:0-2575 GCF_022321465.1 Ruegeria alba
AGCGCCTGTCCGAGGGAGAGGCCGGGAATGCCGTTCGCGCCGTAGATGTTGAGCGCGGCGGTACTGCCTTGCTCGCCCGCCGGAAAGGCCGCGGCAGTGGCATTGGCCAGAAGCGTGGTGACCGCGCCGACCCCATCGCCGCTTCCGGAGACGGTGCCATCGGCCAACGACCAGGCGGTGCGGTCATCGACGCGGATCTCGCGGATCACATCCACCGGCCCATGGCAGAGCGCCAGGTGCGCCCCCAGCGCATAGCGATAGCCGACGATCACGGAACTACCCATGGCTCTGCTCCTGTTCCTGCTCCCGCGCCAAGCGCCGCTCGGCCTCGGCAATCGCCCGCATCGCAAGCGCGTCGCCGGTGGCCGCCAGCACTTCGGCGTCCACGCCCTCGCGAAGGAAGACCTGCCAGTCGAGCCCGTGGCGGGCAAACCAACTGCGCGCGCCCTGCAGACACAGCCGGGCGGCGCGCAGGTCCCGGACGGTCACGCGTGTCACTTCTTGCCTCCGGACTTGCGGATCGGGTCGACCTTCAGGTCTCCCGTCCAGACCACGTTCGGCCCCCTGAGCAGCACCGTGCCGAACACCACCGGGATCGGCCGGCCTTCCTCCGCCGTGGGCAGGTCGAATTCATCGAGCCCGGCGGCCTTCGGGGGCGCCGTCTTCGGCCGCGGCGCCAGCACATAGGAGATCGCCGTCAGCACAAGGCTGGCGACAATCTGGATGACAAAGTTCCAGACCATGGGGGCTTTCGGGGGTTGGGAGGGGTAAAGTGGGGACGGCCCGACGGCACGGTGCCCCGGGTTTGGGGCTAGAAAAAAAGCATGTTCCGTCTACGGCGGCTTTCCAGGGGCAAGCTGACACGGACAAAAAAAGGGTCTGTTACGGCTCAGCGGACTAAGCAGCGCTTCGCTTTGTGCGATATTCTGCAAAGATTAAAGTGAGGTTTGAACTCTTGCTGTATAAGGCTTACCGCTGTTAATCCAGCTGCATAACACCCTCTACATCCGCGTAGCTTGATCTAGGAAACCAGCGCTCAAAACTGCGCTCCAACACGGCGTCGCCCGTCATAAAGAACCTCCCGGCGGCGGTTTCCCGAGCAAAGGTGGATCGACCCATAAAGATGGCGTTTAGGGAAAGCTGAGATGTTTCGACGAAGAGGTCCACGTCGCTGCCCGGTGGATCGATACATAGTTCCAACTCGGTTCCGGGTTCATGGATCAGCCAATAGGTCGAGACAGCCTTTGGCTCGCCCTCGAAGCGGAATTGAATGACGGTTCGCTTTGCGGGCAACTCTGAAGTCTTCACTCCCCGCCGGTATGCCCACATCAAATCCCCGATGCGGGCACCAGTCATTGCGACTTCAGCTTTGATGTTGCGCTGCGCCCATCTGGCCAAGGCATCCATGGCCTCTTCAAGGTCCTTGGCCTTGTCTGTGCGAATGTAGTCAACTGTGCCTTTGGCGGGATCTTCGATGCGCTCCACCAGACCATTTTTCTCCATTTCCTCCAGCCGCTTGGAGAGCACACCCGGCGAGACACCGCCCACGGCACGCCGGATGTCATTGAACCGGCTGTAGCCGTTCCAGAGCTGGTTCAGAATCGGCAGGGTCCAGCGTGGTTCAAGCTCGTAACAGGCCTTCGAGATCGAGCAGACATTGCTGTAGGGTTTCATCGGCATTTCCTTTCACGTTGGAAGGTAACGCAACCATCTGAATTGCATCTAGTACGAAAAGCGTACTGCCTTGCTTTCTTTCTCTCACTATCGGGTCCAGCCTATTTCCGGCGAGGCTTTCCAAGCAAACTTGGGAGACCTGCAATGACCTACGAAAATACCTTCGCGCATCACGAGAATACCCGGACGTCCTGGACGCAACGCGCATACGCAAGGGCGCGAAAAATCATAACGAACTGGGGCAATAGAGAAGCCCTGTCATTGTCGATCGGAACTCTGCCCGATCACATGCTGAGAGACATCGGATTGACCGCCGCCGACGTCGAGAGTGCTCTCAACGAGTCGTCTCTCGCCTCGGAGACCGACAGGTTGGGAGAGATTGCGAAGACGCAGTCAAGAAACTGGTAGTGAGCTTGCGGGGTGGCGGTTCAGCGCGGCCTCACCGCCAAGCTCTCGGTCACGGCAATTCGACAGAGCTTTTCGTTCTGACATCCTGTTGGTCGGGCTCAAATAATACTCGTCCCGCCGAACGGATTCCGCCCCGGGATATCCGGGAACCCGCCGAAGTTCAGCAGGTTGCCAAAGCGGTTCGCACAGGTGTCGCGGCGCAGGTCGCAGCCGGGGGCGATCTGGATGCTGGCGGTGAGGCCGGGATCGTCGATTTCCGCCTCGAGCGCGGGCATCCGGCCTGAGAGCGTCAGGGTTGCTCCGACATGTCCGGTGATAAAACCCGGAATGCCGGCGTGGCGCAACACGCCGCCGCGATACCAGCCATCGGGCTGCGCGGCCGCCTCGGGCACGGTGATCTGGTGCCCGGAGCGGGTGGTCGCTGTCGCCGGGACCAGAAAGCTCTCGATATCGAGCCGGCAGCCGCCGGCATAGAGCACATGACGGCAGAGCC
>NZ_JAKOEM010000056.1:0-2500 GCF_022321465.1 Ruegeria alba
TTTCGGGGCCATATCACGCAAGCGGGTCGGCCGTGGTGTAGTGTAGCACCACCGGGATCACGGCCGCCTTCAGGCTCCCCGCTCCTTCGACCGGCAGATCGACCGGGCGCGGCGCCTCGGCCTCGATCCAGTCACACAGCCCGCCCAGCGTGCGGTCCGCGGTGAGCGCCGCGCCGATACTGGCGATCAGCGTGTCGAAAGTGGCGTCACGCGCCGCGCCCTGCACGACCGCCTCGATCTCGGCCCGGTGTTGATAGTGGTAGCGCAGGGGCGACAGAGTGACCTCGGGCTCGCCTGGCTCGCCATCGCGCAGGATCAGCAGCCCCTCGGCCGGGACGCGTTCGGGAAGCACCTCTCCGCGCAGGGCGGTGGCTGGCAGTGCCGAGAGCCGCGCGTGCAGCGCGGCGAGGATGGTTTCGCGGGGGGTGGGCATTGGCTTTCGCTGTCTTGCGGGTGCGGAGAAGGTCCGCTTCGAGCCAAACGCCGACCTTGCATCTAGTTGCAACTGCGCATTCGCGGAGGTGACTGGCGCAGAACGCGCAGTTAGCCGCGCGGCAGACCCAATTCGATAATTCGCTCGTTTGCGCCATTGCGATCTCCGATCTCAAAAAGCGCCGCAGATTTCGGAAATGGAAAGATTGTGCGGTACTTCGCAAGCGTCATATCGGGCCGCATCTTCAACGCAGACTGAATACATTGCCGTGCAGCATCTGCATTCCCGTCCGCTAGTTCTGCGAAGGCCGCAAGCAGATGCGTGTACCATGCTGTGCCCGGAAGTCGTGATGCGGCTCGTGCGGAGGCCATGAACTCTGGATCGTTGTGATCGAGGCGATCAATCAACAAGCCGACTGTCACGATGTTCTGAAACGCATGTGCCGTGGGGTCCTTGGGGCTAAGACGCAACGCAGCCCGGCCGGCTTCTGCCATCCTCATCCCGTCAGGTTCTTGCTTGAACATTTCGGCGAGACCCAACGCATGATGACAAAACGCGCTGTTGGGGTTGAGCGCGGTTGCTAGATTGACGGCATCGGCGGCCTCCTTGGACTGTCCAGACATGGCTAGCAAAACGCCGTGCGCAGCTTGTGCGATTTCCAGACGGTCATCGATCTGAAGCGCCTCGCGTGCCCACACCAGACCTTCGCGTATCGGCCCGCTAGGGTCCTTCAATCCGGCGCCAACACGAATGTTCATTAGTCGCGCGAGCAAGGCTCGCGGAAGGGCAAAGTGCGGGTCGGCTTCGGCGGAGCGTTTCAAAAGAGACTCAGCCTCATCCATCGCCTGAGCGGTGTATTCAGCAAGCCGCGACCAGCCGCGCTGACAAAGTTCCCAAGAAGTTAGGCTCTCAGTTGGACGCATCCGTGCGAGGCGCCGTTCATGCGCGCCGAGCTCGGGCTCTACGGCGGTCACAATGGCTTGGGTCATCTCATCTTGAAGCGCGAAGAGATCATCCAGCGTCCGGTCCCAGCGGTCAGCCCAGACATGCGCCCCAGTGCTAGCCTCGATGAGCTGTGCCGTCACCCGGAGCCGGTTACCACCCCTCCGCACCGAGCCTTCCACCACGTAACGCGCGCCGAGTTCATGACCAACCCGGCGGATGTCCGTCGCTTTGCCCTTATAGGCAAAAGTCGAATTGCGAGCGATCACCATCAGCGAGCGGAACCTACTGAGCTCGGTAATCACGTCCTCGACGATACCGTCAGCAAGAAACTCCTGATCGGTATCGGAGGACATGTTATCAAATGGCAGCACGGCGATTGAAGGCCGCTCGTTTCGTTTCGTTGTGGCCTGAGGTTTCTTGGCTCCGGCGACCTCTACGCGCCAGACCTCGACCGGGTTTGGCAGGTTCTTGACAGCTTGCGGGCCGAGCGGCGTCATCTGCGCGTCCACAAGCCCATTTATCTGATCGTATACACTTCGCGATATGCACAGCCCACCCACAGGTGCCAGGCTTTCAAGCCGGGCCGCAACGTTCACCGCGTCACCCAAAACGTCGTCACCGTCGATCACGACGTCGCCTAGATTGATGCCAACCCGGAACTGCAGGCGCTGGTCTTCTGGGGCCGGGGCTTCTTGAATCTGCATATCGCGCAGCACCTGCAACGCCGCGCGGACCGCTTTCACTGGGGAAGGGAACTCCACGAGCAGCCCATCCCCCATAGTTTTGATGATCCTGCCACCCGTTCCGGCGATGGCCGGGTCAATCACCTGACTGCGGGCTGCACGGAGCCGTTCAATTACCCCTTCCTCATCCAAGGCCATGAGACGTGAATAGCCAGCCAAATCGGCTGCGAGGATGGTCGTAAGTTTGCGGTCCATGGCAATAGAAGTAGCGCAGTCCGGTGATGCAAACCAGAGAACACTAATTCGTAGTTTGCTGCGCAGCGGCGGACGGCTGTTTCGTCTCGCACAGCCGCCATCACAGCCTCCCCTCCACCCACCTCGCCACGATCAGCCCCGGCACGCTGTCGAGCGCCCGCTCGGCATCCCGCCCGAGATCCAG
>NZ_JAKOEM010000057.1:0-2493 GCF_022321465.1 Ruegeria alba
ATCCGGTCATCGCCGTCGCCACCGTTGAGCGTATCCGATCCGTCGCCACCATCCAGCGTGTCGTTGCCCTCGTAGCCCAACAGGCGGTCGTTGCCGGCATTGCCGACCAGCACATCGTCCTGGCCTCCCCCGCGCAGCTCGTCCGCGTCGGGTGTGCCCAGCCGTGTCACCCCGCCCGACGCGCCGCCGCCGCTGCCCTTGCCTGCCTTCGCCTCGAGCTCTGCCGCGGTCAGGGTGGTATCTGTGAAGCGAAACCGTTCAACACCAGTGACCTGATCCGCGCCCGTCGATGAGGTGAGGGTGAAGACTCCATCACCATAGGTGACGGTCACCTCGCTGCTGCGCACGGCAAAGACCGCCGTATCGGTGCCGCTGCCCCCGTCGATCGTATCGTCGCCGCTGCCCCCGTCGATCGTATCGTCGCCGCCGCCGCCGGTCAGGATATCCCGTCCCCCCAATCCGACGATCCATTCGCTGTCGCCGCTGCCGCTGATCCTGTCATCGCCGTTGCCCCCTTTCCGGTCCGATTCGGGCATCGGGGCCGGCGGCGGCGGGGGCGGGGGAACAACGACCGGATCGGTTACCACGAAATAGTCGACCGAATGATGGGCCTGGGGGGGCGCGATCAGGTCAACGGCCGCAAGCCCGGTGGCCGTCAGCCCCTGCAAGGTCAGGGTGTACCCGCCGGCGGACACGATCGTCGCTCCGCCCTCGATGCGCAGAACCGCCTGCTGCGCCTGGGTGAAGAAGGGCAGGGCCGACAGGTCGATCCAATCCTCGCCCGGGGTGAAATCCAGCACCGTTCCCAGGTGTTTTAGGCTATCCGCCTGCTGCGGCAAAAAGACGAAATGATCCGCCCCCGCCCCGCCGGTCATCCGGGTGCCGATGCCCCCCGCGATCAGGATATCCACCCCCGCAGATCCGGTCAGGGCGCCACCGCCCTTGACCACGATACCCAGCCCCGACAGGTCGAGAGCGGCCTGATGCAGGCCCCGCTCCCCCTCGGGGGCGGCATGGAGCTCAAGCGTGCTGCCGGTGATATCGACGGCCAGGGCGGCGAGGCCGCGGGCCTCGGCCGTCCGGCCCGGGGGGCTGTCCCAGCTCAGGCTGTGCAGGTGAAACAGCCGCCCGCCAGGCAGAAGGGCAAACAGGCTGGCCCCGCCATCCCGCCCCGCCGCCAGGAGCAGCGACCAGTCCTCATAGACGAGCGCCTCGATCTGGCGGGCGCCCTCGAAACGGGTGTCGCGGCTGTCGAGCATGTGATCGGTCGCTGTCAGGCTGCCATCGGCAGAGACCGAGAAGACGGTCAGCGTATCGCTGCCCGCTGCGGCCATGACGGCATAGGCCTGGCCTTCGACCGTCGAGACCGCCAGTGCCGAGGGCGTGTTGAGGCCGGCCCCGTCCGCGGCGCCGACCTCGTCCACCGCCTTGAGCGTGCCGCTGGCCGACAGCGTGTAGCTGCGCAGCGCGTGATGTCCGGCCAGCGTGCCCAGCAGCACCCCGTCCCCGACCGTGGCCAGGGCGGTAAAGGGACCCTCTCCCGGGGCGAGCTGCACCTGTTCGGTACGTTGTGCGCCACCGTCGAGATCATGGATCGTCAGGGTTGCGCCGCTGGCGGTCGCCAGCATCGCGTCGCCGAACAGGGCCGCCGCCTGGACGGTGCCGTCGGGAAAGATGTTGTGGGGGTCGAGATCTCGGGGGGCCTCCAGCCGCCCGTCTGCCCCGATTGCGAAGCCGGTCAGACCGCCCGCTGCCGCGCCCAGGGGGATCAGATGGGACCGCCCCCCCAGGTCAAGGGTTTCGAGTGTGACCCCCGACAGGGCGGAAGCGTCCGAAACATAGGACTGCATATTGACGAACCGGGCCGTTCCTTCGGCTTCCAGCCGGAATCCGACCAGGCCGCCCCCCGCTTCGGAGGCGACGGTCAGCAGTCTTCCGCCCGCCGGAAGATCCTGAATTGCCAAAGCCGCGATCGGGGCCGTCTCGGGCAAAGCCTCGACTGCCAGCCAGTTGCCACGGACCACCGACAGGATGTCCATCGGCCACCCCCTCTCACCCAATTTTCCACCACGGTCAGAGTCGGTGTCGGGCCGGGCAGGAGGGTGTGGGGATCTGGGCAGAACCGTGGAGTTTGCCGGGGATTTGGTTCAAATTTCCAGGGTTCCCGGGCCGCTCCAAAACCGGGTTTCCGAGATGCGGGAACGGGGGTAGGGTGAAAGGATCGAGGGGGCAAAAAAGTTTCGCCCCCGCACGGGGGGCCGATGCGGAGGCGAAAGTGGAAACAAAATGTTTCCATAGTGGAAACTATTCTTGGGTCGCTGCGGGCGCTGAGTCAATAAAAAGAAGCCGCCCGCGCCCCGGTCAGGCCAGCAGGTCGAACACCTCCTTGCCGATCTGGAGGTTGATCTCGCTCTGTCCCTCGCCATCGACCAGCGCCCAGATGATCTGGCCGGTGGGCTTGTAGATCACGAACGCCTCCTGCACGTCGTCATC
>NZ_JAKOEM010000058.1:0-2400 GCF_022321465.1 Ruegeria alba
CGGTGATCACGTCGTCGCCTTCCTGACCCTGCAGCTCGTCCACGCCGAAACCGCCGGCGATGGTGTCGTTGCCGGCCATGCCGTAGATCAGATCGTTGCCATAGCCACCGTCCAGACGGTCATTGCCGTTGCCCCCGTAGATCACGTCGCGCAGATCCTCGGTGGACCCGCCACCGAGAATGTTGTCGTCGCCATCACCACCATTGATCGTGTCCGCACCGTCGCCGCCATCAAGGGAGTCGTTACCGTCATCGCCGCGCAGGGTGTCATTGCCAGAACCGCCATCAATGGTGTCATCGCCACCGCCGCCGCTGATCTTGTCGTCGCCGCCGCCAGCGATCACTTCTTCGCTGTCATCGCCTCCGGTCAGGGTTTCAGACGTTCCGCCGCCAACAATTGTTCCCGGGGTGGGGAAGAGGTCGGCGATCTTGACCGACGCATCGTTGAAACCCAGTTCCTCGACATTGACCAGGGTGTCGGTGCCAAGGGAAGAAACAACCTGGATCGACCCGTCGCCGTTCTGGGTAATGGTTGCGTCGGCCTCGTTGACGCCCCAGAACTCGGCCCTGTCGAATCCGCTGCCGCCGTCGATCCGGTCATCGCCTGCTTCGCCCACCAGGGTATCGTCGCCTCCGCGGCCATTGATCGTGTCGTTGCCACCTCTGCCGTTGATCTGATTGTTGTTGCCATTGCCCTGCAACAGGTCGGCGTCATTGCGAGAGCCGTTGATATTCTCGATGCCGGTAATCGAATGAGTGAAGCTGGTGCCGCGCCACGTTCCGGTCGCAGTGCCTGCGGCCAGATCGACCTCAACGGCGTCCACCCTGTTCCTGTCATAGCGCACCCAATCATTGCCTGCGCCGCCGTCCAGCGTATCGTTCCCTGCCATCAGGATGAAGCGTTCGTCGGCCGATGAGCCGATGATCCGGTCCGCCTGCATCGAGCCACGCAGCTCGGTAGCGGTGCCGGTTACCGTGTCGGTGCCGCCGTGGCCGTCCTGAATGATTCCGGTCGCCAGATTAGCCACGATCCCGGCGGGCGAGTCGCGATAGTCGAGCCGCGTGAAACCGTCGCTGGCCCCGATATTGATCTGGTCGTTGCCACCCAATCCGCGCACCTGAGCGAAGCCATCCACTACGCTGGTGATGTTGAGCGTGTCGGCGAAGTTGGTACCCCAAATCGCCAACCCATCGGCCAGCATCGCCGAGGCTGGGTTCAGCAGAATGGTTGAACCGCCAGCCCCCTTGTCGATACGTCCGACATTGGTGGTGCCGTTGACATTTGCAGTGATGCCGGCGGTCAGCCCGTCATTGTGAGCGATCTCGGCATACGAGTCGGTAATATCGGAGAGATCCACCACGTCCCGTCCGGTGCCGGTGTCGATGTTGACCTCGACAAAACCGCTTTCCCCGTCGACCAGAACCAGATCGTCGCCGGCCAGCGTACGTATCTCATCATAGCCGCCACCGCCGACGGTTACATAATCGTTGCCGTTACCTGTAGTGATCGTGTTGTCATTAGTATCGAAGCTGTCGATGATCTGCCCAGTATGAGCGATCCCTCTCGTGAGAGAAGAGAGCGGGATCGATGCGCCCGGGCCGAATGGACCGCTGGTAACCGGGCCGACACCTGTGATTTGCCCATCGAGCGCTTTCCAGCCGGCGACCGGATCCGCTAGGGCAGGGACATCGGGGATGCTCGCCCCACCCAGGCTGAAATACCAGTCGGTTGCGGGTTGTCCAGCTGGTGCTTCGGTAAAGGCAAGAACATACGATGTTGCGCCAGAAAACTGGACGAAGCCGAAGTAGCTATCGGTTGTATCCAAGTCACCGCCCAGAAGGTCGATGCTTGTGGCTCCTGGAACGTTGCCAATGATCAGTGGCAGGGGCTCGTCATCGGGATTGGGCACAGGATTGGCCGGGGTCTCGAACTGATAAGTCAAGTTCGGTGAGACTCCGTCCGGCATGGTCAGTGTGATAGACGTGTCGGTTACACTGGCCACATTGTCGTCAGCGTCGAACTGAACCTGGTAGCCAAGTAAAGTATAAGGTGTGGGCATATCCGTCCTCTCAGATGCGTTTGATCGCGTTTCGGACCGGTAGGGGCCAGAGCTCGGCACCGCGCAAAGCGGTGCCCACTGTGTTGTTAGAGCGTATTGGAGAAGCTTTTATTGGTTATGGTGACTGATTGGTTTCAGCCTTCCTGCTCTGTTTACCCCTCAGGTCTTCTTTTGAGATCACACTATCCCGAGAAGCACCTCGGTCAAGCGTATCGGTTGGAAAAATGCCGAATTTTTTTGGGATAATGTCATCCTTGCCAATACAGCCGCCCGCGCCCCGGTCAGGCCAGCAGGTCGAACACCTCCTTGCCGATCTGGAGGTTGATCTCGCTCTGTCCCTC
>NZ_JAKOEM010000059.1:0-2238 GCF_022321465.1 Ruegeria alba
CGGGATGGAGCAGCCAGGTAGCTCGTCAGGCTCATAACCTGAAGGTCGTAGGTTCAAATCCTACTCCCGCAACCAAAATACTACACAATATCAAATATATAAGTCGATGGTATTCCAGTACCGTTGACCTTCCTGCGCTTACATCAACGCCACATCAACTGACCTGCCCCCTGCGCGGGGTTTGGCATATGACTGAGAAACACGTCGGCGTTGGGGTGGACTCGCCCCCTCGGCGGCTGTGGTGTGCTAAGTAGCGGGTGACCCTGTACAGTGCAAACGAGACGCCACCATTCGGAAAATCTGTTGGCGCGAGACCCGATCGTGCCCATCGTGGAAGAGCTAGAACTCTAACAGCGGCCAATTAGGCGCTGAATAGAGAATTTTGATTGGAAATTGTTATGGTCACTTACTCGATGACGCCGGTGTCTGGCAGCGTGGATGAGGACGCCGGGTCGATCACCTTCACCATCACCCGCTCGGGCGATCTGCCTGCGGAGACGATCTACTTTTCAACCCTCACCAACGAGGGCTACTCCAACAACGGTGACTATACCGGGATCGTCAACCGAGCAGTGAACTTCAGTTTCGGCGTGAGCACCGCGACCGTCAGCATCACCGACGATAGCAGCGTGGAAAGCAATGAGCGCTTTGCCGGGATCATTCAGCGGAACAGTTCCGATCCGGTTTCCACGTACCTGGACCGCTCCACCTTCACCATTGTCAACGATGATGCGGCGCCAGTCCATTTACCCGGCCTTCCTCCTCCGGGAACCGGAGGTGTCGTCGAGTTTGATTTTGTTGTGCCAGAAGTTGATTGGTCAAACTTCGGCATTGATCCCATCACAGCGGGTTCTACACCCGCCAAATGTAGTGAACTAGACCCGGCTTGGGTCATCTGTGGGTTGGACCTTGATGATTTTGACAACTATTTGACCGGTGTCGGTGTAGCGCTCGGGATTTCGGAAGAATATTTGTCGTATTATCGTGAACTTTTTATTCAAGAGCCAATGCTGGAAATGATCCAGCTCTATTATTCGGATAACCTAGGCCCTCGAATTAATGGAATGTCGCCAAACGAGTTTCGTTCGATTGTTGCATCGGCTGACGAACTAGATTCATTCTTAGGGTTTCTTCAGGAGTCCGCAACGACACTTGGTACTGGACTTGACATTCTCAATATTTCCCTAACGGCTTGGGAAGCTTACTCTAACGACCAGACCGATTCAGTTGATGTTGGGGTCGAATCAATGAACGCCCTGATCGGCTGTCCGTCGTCAGAGTTTTCCGGACATCATGAGCGGTTTCGTATCGGAGGCTCTGGTTCGCTTTCTGTCAGAGTTTAGGCGGCAGCGGCTTGGTGCTGCAACCGGCGTTTTCGGATTGTCTGTTTCTTGATCTCCTCTCTCATCTTCACCAATCACCGCTGTCTTCATCCGGTCATACAGAATGTGCTCTGGCACTCCACCCATGGCCTCAAATGCCGCGATATGACAACGCATGACCGATTGCAGGTTTTGACTGGACACAAACCGACCCCAAAGCCAGCGTGAATGGCCAAGAACGATGGAAAACAGCCAGACCTTGCGCGTGACGCTGGGCTCATCGGTAAAGGAAACGCTGAACTCGGCAAAATCCACCTGCGCCTGTTGCCCAGGCGGTGTTTCAAAGCGGCGTTCGAACGGTGTTTGCTTTGACGGACGCACATCCCGCAGGAAATCTGTCACAGCCGTGTAGCTGCCCTCATATCCCATCGCCCGGATTTCGCGCAAAAGACGCGCGCCGCTCAAATCAGGAAAGGCAAGAACGCGGTCACGCAGAAAACCCTCAAACGGATCTATCAGACGCTCACGCGGCGCGCGCGGACCGTAAATCGGAGCGTCCAAACCGCGTTCGAGATATTTGCGAACTGTCTTGCGATCACAGCCCACCTTCCGGGCGATGGCTGAGATGCTCAAGCCTTGTTTATGTAAATCGTTGATCAAAACGATCTCCCTAATTCCCTGCACTCGATTGCCCCCGTCGTTCTCCATTGGGGCCATCAAGCTTGCTTCACCCGGCCACGCCAATTTTCGAATATTTGAGGTTCGAAAATCAGCGCAGCCGCGCACGTTGGGGAATTTTCAAACGGCGGTTTTTGGGGAGATTACGTCCGGCACTCATAGATGTAACGGCTGTAGTCGTCCAGGATTGTGCTGAGATAGAACCAACCCCAGCCGATCACCTTGAGATAGGTGAAGT